>JAAHHN010000225.1 GCA_010672165.1 Spirulina sp. SIO3F2
TCTCACCCCTACTGACCTACACGCGCTCTTCCGATATTGTTCCTTTAAGTAGATCGTCCATCGTCGTCCACCTCCTGAAGCGCTGTCGCTCACTACCTTAATATAATTGTACTGTAAGTGCAAACGATCGACATCAATGCTCAAAATATTGCTGTGATCTGGCTCACGCTCACCCCCTATTCCTATTCATTTAAAACCCCTCTAGAGACAGCCCACGGTCGCTGGAGCCAACGGGAAGGGATTGTCATTACACTGCTGGATGCGACGACAGGGCAGCGCGGCCGGGGCGAGATTGCGCCGCTGCCGTGGTTTGGTACCGAAACCTTAGACGCAGCCCTCAGCTACTGCACAACTTGGGGCACTCAGCTTGACTTGGCTGTCCTACCTGCGGTGTTAGCAGAAATTCCCGACACCTTTCCAGCCTGCCAGTTTGGGCTCGCAACCGCTTGGTTAGATTTAACCCAACCCACCCCACCGATTGCCTTAGATATTGCTCAGGTCGCCCACCTGTTGCCCCTAACTTCTGAAGCGTTGACTCGTTTACAAGATCTGCAAGCCCAAGGCGCAACTACATTTAAGTGCAAAATTGGGGTTCAAGACCCTGAGCAGGAAATGGCAATTTGGCAAACGCTCAGTCAGCAGGATCAACCCCAAACCCAGTTTCGCCTCGATGCCAATGGAGGCTTGACACCTGCGATCGCCCGTCAATGGCTGGAGTTAGCCCAGGTGCAGGGGAATGTGGAATTTATTGAGCAGCCCTTAGCGCCAGCCGAGTTTGCAACCATGCAAGCTTTAGCTCAGGAATCGGATGTGATGATCGCATTAGATGAATCTGTGACTACCTTTGCAGACTTACAACGTTGCTATCAGCAGGGCTGGCGGGGTGTTTATGTGCTCAAACCCGCGATCGCGGGCTTCCCTGACCGTCTCATTGAGTTTTGCCAACAGCATCCGATCGATCTGGTTTGTTCTTCGGTGTTTGAGACCGCGATCGGTCGTCAGGGGGCACTTCGGGTTGCCCAGCAACTCGGCTCACAGCGGGCTTTGGGGTTTGGTGTAAATTTGTAGGCGGAGTCTTCTGGTTCGGGAAGTTGTCCCATCTTACATCAATGAACAATAAAGACCTCAGGTGCGGAGATGACGCCACTGGTGGCCTACTTGGCTGGCTTTGCCCTGATTCAACTGGGCATTGCGATCGGTGTTTATAAGCTAGCGACTGTTTTGCTTGCTGGTCATCAAACTGCTGAGCAGCCCCGTTTACCCTTGCGGTTTGCTGGCTTTACGTTGAGTGGTATCGGTTTTGCCTTCTTGTCTGGAGCGATTCTCGGTTAAGTCGAGAACTCAATAGATACTGTGCTGAGTAGTTAGAATAGAAGCCAAGCCCATACAGCCAAATTGGTTCGGCTGGTGGGCTTTTGCTATTTGGTCAACCAACCAATCTGCACTCCTGCCCCATGATTGCCGTCCCTCAGTTTCCTGTTCTGTCTCCCAGTGAATATCTGTGCTGGGAAGCCAAACAATCTCTCAAGTATGAATATGTTGAGGGGGAGATTTATACGATGACTGGGGGCACATTGCCCCACAACTCCATCACTCTCAATCTCGCCACCGCTCTAAAAATGCATCTGCGGGGTCAAAATTGCAAGGTCTTTATGGCAGATGCCAAGCTGCAAATCATAGAGAATGTCTATATCTATCCGGATGTGGCAGTCACCTGCGACCCGCAAGATTGCCAGGCCACGGACAAAATTCACCATCCCAAACTCATCATTGAGGTGCTCTCACCGGGCACGGAAGCCAAGGATCGCGGCCGCAAGTTCTATCACTATCGGCGTTTAGCTTCACTCCAAGAATATTGGCTGGTAACACCACACACGATGCAGATTGAAGTCTATCGCCTCAATGCCAGTCAACGCTGGGAACTCACAACCTATGTTTTGGATGAGGAGCGCTCCCAACCGGAACAAGTCATGATTCCGATCGCTGCTGTGGGTTTAGATCTCTCCTTAGCTCAAGTTTATGAGGATGTGAACTTGTAAGTCTTAGATTGGTTCGTTACGCAGGAGCCAAAATGGTTGCATGGAGACGAAGCTAACTCCCCTACGAACACACCTTACAAATGTTAGAAGGATTACTATCAATTCAACATCAGGGGGTTTGATGGAAATAGTGTTGGGCTCTGGAGTAGATGACATTGTCTTTGGACTGACAGAAACTCAAATTATCGAGCAACTCGGATCTCCAAACAAGATTTGGGTGACTGAGTTCAACGATCGTGAGCTGAGTTATTATGAGCAGCAATTGGTGCTCAAGATTGAAGCGGAGAATGACCATCGACTGGGTTGGATTGAAGTTCACAATCGTGGTGCGACGTTATGGGGCAACAATCTTTGGGAAACTCCACGGGAGCAACTACTGGAACTATTGACCTCAAAATTGGGTGAGGATTATGAATTTGAGGACTATAGCTCCTTTGAATGCTACAGCTTTTACGAAAACTGGGTTGAACTTCAATTTGGGCTAGGTCGGCTAAGGTGTTGTAATTTCGGTGTGCTGTATGGTGAGAATGACCAGCCGCTTTGGCCAGAATCCAAAATTTAAAGCTATTTTTCAAGAACTCTAAACTAAATAATCAAGCACTATTTCTTTTTTTAGAAATAGTGCTTGATTTCTGAGTCAGTAAATTGTCGTGTAATCTCGACTTAATCCCAATCTTCAATCAGCTCTTCTAACACCTCAACCTGAGCAGTATTGTTTTGAGCTTGGTAGAGCTGGATCGCAGTTTGTAGCTCAGCGATCGCCTCATCAGGGCGACGGCGAGCCTTGAGCACCTTCGCTAAACCCACATAGGCCGCTGGGTTTTGGGCATCAAGCTCGATCGCCCGACGATAAGTGGAAACCGCCGAAATCTGCATGCCTCGGCTGGATTGCAACTCAGCTAATTCAAGATGGGCGATCGCAGAACTGGAGTCTAGAGCCACTGCTTTGCGCAGAGCCTCACTGGCTGCCTCCCATTGCTCTTGCCGACGATAAATCCGACCCATTTGCACCTGTACTTCTGCATTACGGGGGTCGAGTTGAGCAAGGGTCTCTAGGGTTGCCAAACCTTGCACATAATCGCCCTGTTGCAGGTAGGCCACGGCCAACGGCAAATAAAGCTGTACGTCTTGGGGATGGTCTTGGAGCGCCGCTTGCAGATGGCTCACCGCCGCCGCATATTGCTGCTGCTCAATCAACAGTGCTCCCATCGCCCCTTTAATTTCTGCGGGATTCTCAGCCCCTTGGGCCAACATCTGTTCATAGGTTGCCCAGGACTGTTGGTATTGATTTTGGCGCAATTGCACCGCCGCTAACCCTTGATAACTCAACCAATGTTTAGGGTCGTAGGCAAGGGCTTGTTCATAGGCTCTAGCCGCCGCCGCATATTGGCCAGAGCGAGCATAGCTATAGCCTAAAGCATAGTGAAAGCTAGGGTTATCGGTTTCGAGGGCGATCGCCTGTTGGTAGGCCACGATCGCTGCTGGGTAATTGCCTTGGCTGGCTTGCAGGTAGCCAATACCCGAGAAAATACGGGCATTGTCATCATCGAGTTGCGCGGCCTGTTCATAGACCGCGATCGCTGCCGGGTAATTCCCCGACTCCGAATATTCACGACCTTGACGCAACAAATCAGAGAGCTGTTGGCGGCTTGCTGTTTCCTGAGCTAGCACAGTGGGTTCAGGGATTGCCGTTTGGGCTTGAGTGGGGAGTGCCACCAGCAAAAAGCTGGCACTGAGCAAGCTCGCTAGGTTCCAAGCCTTAAATTGCCAAGTCTTAAAATTAACCATGGAAATCGCGTAATGCAGTGAGTGTGAGGTTAGTTCGTAGCATGGTAGCACCTCTTGTCTGTTTGGGGGAAAGCCTGGCCCTGATTACTGTTGGCTGGATTGATAACAATCTCAAAACAGAGCATTCTCTACTGTTTATACATCCACCTTAAGACAGAGATGTTTGTTGCGTAGTTCCATTTAGGGAGCGTTGAATTTGGGGAATCCTTTCCGAGTTTTTTACTTTGATGCCGTTTACTCAGAAAGTGACCTAGCTCACACCTCACCATGAGGTTAATCCCATGCAACACACTCCACTTATTCTGTTCCTGAGTTTGGTGGCATCACTCAGCGCCTGTGGGCTACCCCGCGCCAGTGATATTAATGCCTCCCGCTCCTCCGACTCGCTGAAACTCGACCCGATTCTACCAACCATCACCGCATCACCATCAGAGTCAGCTGAGCCGGAGCCAGAGGAGACCGTAGCCGATGAAAGCGCCACAGAAGTGACCCCAACAAGCACAGTTACTCAAGCTCAAACGGGTGAATCTCAAGACGTTCTGATCAGTGAGTGCCAAGCGGACGAAGATGATGATTACGACGATGAGGATGATGACCATGAGGACGATGATGCTGAAGATGACTGCGAGGACGATGATGAGGATGACGACGACGATGATACGGACAATGCCGCTTAGTCAGACTTAATCTCAACTTCACCCTCTGAAGAATATCTAGACAATTTTTCGGCGTTGCATTATTGCGGGGAGAAACCATCCTGCCCTCATCCCCAGCCCTTCTCCCATTAGGAGAAGGGAGTCAGAAGCCCTCTCCCAATGGGAGAGGGTTGGGTGAGGGGAACGCAAGATTCATCTTCAAAATCAACGCCAATTTTTCAGTTTTTTCCTCACAATGACTCGGCAGCCTGGTTCATCAGCAGGTTGCCGATTTTTTTATGGTTATTCCTGGCCCCTGTGGTATTTAGTTGAAGAACAGTCCACAATGAGCTTCAGTTGAGGCAGTCTCAAAACCAGCGTACAGTAGCGATGGTTTGTCTCCGTTCTCTGGGAATCCTAGCTGCAAATTGCGAACTGTTATCTTATGGCTTCTGTAGGTATTGTGACGATTGGGCGAAACGAGGGCGATCGCTTGGTTCGCTGTTTGAGCGCATTGCGCGATCGCCTTCCCCCCGAAACCCCCATTGTCTATGTGGATTCGGGCTCCACGGACAACAGCATTGCTGAAGCCCAAAGCCGGAATGTTAAAGTGATCAGCTTGGATCTCTCCATTCCCTTTACCGCTGCGCGTAGCCGCAATACGGGCTGGCAACATCTGGTGGAGCAATATCCGGATCTGGACTTTATTCAATTCCTTGATGGTGATTGTGAACTCTACGCCGATTGGCTCGACCATGCCCTCGCCAAATTCACTGAAGACGAGGCGATCGCCGTGGTTTGTGGGCGGCGGCGAGAGCGCTTTCCCGATGCCACTCCCTACAATCGTCTCGCGGATATGGAATGGAACACCCCGGTGGGTGAAGCCGAAGCCTGTGGCGGTGATTCCCTCATTCGAGTCAAAGCCCTGCAAGCCGTCAATGGTTACAATCCACGCTTGATTTGCGGCGAAGAACCGGAAATGTGTATCCGCATGCGGGCCAAGGGCTGGCGGGTCTTTCGCATTGGTATTGATATGACGCTCCATGATGCGGCCATGACCCGCTGGGGCCAATATTGGAAGCGATCGGTGCGTGGTGGCTGGGCGGTCGCTGAGGGCTATGCAATGTATGGCAAAACCGAAGGCTATATGAAACGGCAACATACCAGCGGCTGGCTCTGGGGGCTGATTGTTCCCTTGATTATCTTCGGTGCAGCCTGGCCCACCAAGGGTCTGAGCTTAATTTTGCTCCTGGGTTATCTCTATCTGGGCTGGCGCATTTATCAATACCGACACCGGGGCTACAGCGATCGCCCGGATCATGCCCGACTTTATGCGTACTATACAGTGCTCTCCAAGCTGCCCCAGATGGTGGGCCAAGCGCAATATTGGTTGGGGCGCTGGCAAGGTAAGCAAGCCACCCTGATTGAATACAAGTAACATGAGAACTGCTTGAGAACCACGGCCAAAATTTTTTGAGATCCTGTGTTATTCAATACCGTTGAATTTTTTATCTTTTTGGTGCTGGTCTACGGCCTCTATCGGGTCTTAGATTGGCGATCGCAAAATCGAATGCTCCTGGTAGCCAGCTACCTGTTCTATGGCTGGTGGGATATTCGGTTTCTTTTTCTGATTGTTATTTCCACCGTGGTGGACTTTTGCACGGGTCTGCTGATTGGTCACGGGCGCATTGATTTGCAAGCGCGGCGTTTAGCCTCGGCCTATGGCATTCTGGCTGCGTTTATCTTCACCACGCTGCAATGGCGGGTGGTGACCTGGCAAAACGGCAGCCTGCAAGTGGATTGGAGCACATTTTTTGGGGAGCCGCTGGGCTGGTCGGTTCTGGGAGGCACGATCGCCTTAACCCTTTTGGCGAATTTCGGCTATCGATTTGTTCTGAAGATGCCCGAAGCCCGACGTCGCACCTTGGGTCTAACCCTGAGTATGGTGACCAATCTGGTGATCCTGGGCTTTTTCAAATATTTCAATTTCTTTATCGACAGTGCCGAGGGGCTCTTCCAAACCTTAGGGGCGAATGTCGAGTTTCTCGATCTGGGCATTATCTTGCCCGTAGGGATCTCGTTCTATACGTTCCAAACCATGAGCTACACAATCGATATCTATCGCGGTAAGCTCGAACCCACCCCCCGCTTCCTGGATTTTGCCCTGTTTGTCACCTACTTTCCCCAACTGGTGGCGGGGCCGATTGAGCGAGCCAACCATCTGCTCCCAAAGTTGCTTGGCCCCCGCCGTCTCTCATTTGGCGGCACCGCCCACGGCTTGCATCTGATTTTAGTGGGGCTATTTAAAAAGGTGGCGATCGCCGACGGGGTGGCGGTCACGGTTAATCAGGTTTATGGCTCTTCGGGTCAAATTACCTTTACCGATGTGGCGGTGGGTACCCTGATTTTTGCCCTACAAATCTATGGTGACTTTTCGGGGTACTCCGATATTGCTCGGGGGGTTTCAAGCTTGCTCGGTATTCGCTTGATGAATAACTTTAATGTGCCCTACCTCTCCCAGAGTCCCCAGGAGTTTTGGCGGCGCTGGCATATCAGCCTCTCCACCTGGCTACGAGATTATCTCTATATTCCCCTGGGGGGAAGTCGGCTTTCGCCCGTGCGCACCTATGTCAATCTAATGACAACGATGGTGCTGGGGGGGCTATGGCACGGTGCAGCTTGGAACTTTGTACTGTGGGGCTTTTACCAGGGGGTTTTGCTCTGTGGTCATCGCTTCTGGAGCCGCCTGGTCAATCCTCCTCGCCGACCGCCCCGCTGGCGTCAGGTGCTGAATACGGTCGTGTGTATGGTTGCGGTGCTCTATGGCTGGCTCTTATTTCGAGCCGAGTCCTGGGATCAGGTTGTGGGCTTCACCGGAACATTGTTGACCTTTTCTGGTGGCAGTTTTGGGGCAGATATCCCACGATTATCCGCGCTGGTGGGGATTCCGGTGCTTCTAGTGCTCGATTGGTTTGCCTATCATGGTTCTGATGAATATTACTACCATCGTCTGCCCCGTCCCCTCCAGGGCGCAGGCTATGCCTTGATGCTTTTTGCAATTTTACTGGGAATGTCCAATGAAACCGCTGACTTCATCTACTTCGCCTTTTAGGCTGCGTCGCTCATCCCGGTGGGCGAATGTTGCTCAAATTTGGGGCTGGGCAGTCCTGGCCTTAGTGGGCATTGATGTGGGGATTAATAGCCTGTTTGCCTATCCTCGGGATGTGAAAACCCCACCCAGCAATTTGGAGCTGTATTTTGACTATGGCCGCTCCACAGAAGCCAAGTTGCAGCGGATGTTTGGCCCCACCCCTGAAACGTCAGCCCCGATCACTGGCGCGGGCTGGCTGGATCAAACACAGTTCGACCGAGAGCCAAACCAGGTGGAATCGGGTAAGGAGCTGATGGTTGCCACCTATGGGATGTCGTTTAGCCAGTTGCTGGGGTTTGCGATCGCCCGTACCCAAGACCAAGTGACGGTGCGGAATATCCGCGCACCCTTAGCGCCGCCGAACTGGAGTTATGCTGCGTTTACGATGGATTTGGGGAACCATCAGGCGGATGGGGCAGTGTTGACGATCATGTCCCAGAATTTGCCGATGCTTAACACGATGACGGGCAGTACGGTGGCGTTTGATACGCCCTATCCCTACACTCACCCTCACTATGAGCTGGCGGGGGAAGATCTGGACACGATCGCACCCAGTCTGATTACCGAAACCGACGTTCGCCAAGCGCTGCTAGACAGCCCTGAGCAATGGCAAACCTTTCGGCAGCAGTTGGAGCGTCATGACCCATTTTATGATCCGCTGTTATTCCGGGAGTCTTGGCTCGATCGCTCCGCTCTGTTGCGTTTGGTGCGGCGGGGCTATGCCCAAGTGAGTAACCAAGGGCGTCGGAATCGGGTGTATCAAGCGAAGACCGGGTTTAATCCCGAGAGTTCCCAGGTGAAGATCCTCGAAGCACTGGTTCGGGATTTTGCTCAGGCGGCTCGCTCGCAAGATATCGTTCCCGTCATTTATTTAGTCAACAACATTGGTTATCAAGACCATCTCGATCAGCTCCTGATCCCTTTACTTGAAGCAGAGGGGATTCCCTATGTGAGTTCTAGCGACTTTGCCCCAACGGATGATCCGCGCCTGTTCTTGGGAGATGGGCATTTTCTAGAGGAGATTGATGAGGCGATCGCAGCTGAGGTGGTAAATGTGGTGCGCCAAAATCGTCAACAATGACGAGTGTTATTCCTACTCTGAATCGTTGCGGCGCTTTAAGCCCAAGCCTGCTGCCCCCGCCAGACCCAGCAAACCTAAAATGGTTCCCGGCTCCGGCACAGCTGCGGAATCATCATCATCCGCTTTGACCGCATAAGCCCAATATTGCGGTGCTTCATCCGTTCGTGTCTGCCTCGTTGCACCCGTAAACGGTTCGAAAGGATTAAGGGCGTTAAACGCATTCTGAGTCCACACTGCCCCCTCAAAATAATTGAAATCACCAACTTGGGTTTGGAGTGTCTCCTCTGTGGTGGCAAAGAACGGGCTGTACCCTTCTGGGCTGGTAATGAAGAGGTTGCCGTAGCAAGGTCCCCGATTGGGGGAATCTGGCCGAATCACCAAGCTACAAGATGCAACTGTAGACAGGCCCTCTGCATCCTGAACCACATCAGCAAAGTCCAATGCGACTTGGACATCGCCCCACCAAGGGCTGGCTTCCACCAACGCTTGAGCATCAGCCCAGGTTCCAAAGACACTCTGGACTTCATAGTCAGTACCACCCACGGAAAAAACACCTGCGGTTGCAGGCAAGTTTGTCAAAACCAATGCACTGGTTGCACTCAACGCACAACCCCAAGAAAGTAGACGCATAATCTAACCCTTATTCAACCGAATGACAGCAGAAAGCGACTGTCGCTTTTGCAGCGATTCTACCGCTAATTTAGTATCTGTGGATTAAGAGAGCATTCAGATTGGCAACTTCTGTCTAATGGGTTGCTTAAATTATTTGCGCAAAATTCCGTTTCCGTCCGATCGCTGGGGTAAAGCTGGAGAAGAGAGTAGATATTAAGGTTGGCTGGAACATTAAAAAACATGAACATCGCAATTGTGGGCTGTGGGTTTGTCGCAGACTATTACGTCAAAACCCTAGCGCTCCATTCTGAACTCAAACTACTGGGGGCTATGGATCGCTTGCCGGAACGGGCCAGCCGCTTCTCGACGTATCACAGTGTCCCTACCTATGATTCCTTAGCTGATCTGCTGACGGACAGTCGGGTCGAGTTGGTATTGAACCTGACCAATCCAGGGAGTCACTACGAAGTCTCCAAAGCCTGCCTGGAAGCAGGCAAGCATGTTTATTCCGAAAAACCCATTTCAACGGAGATTGACCAGGCTAAGGAGTTAGTCGCGTTGGCTGCGGCCAAGAAACTCTACATTTCCTCTGCGCCCTGTAATGTGCTTAGCGAGACCGCCCAGACGGTTTGGCAGGCACTCAGGGAGAAAGCGATCGGTGAAGCCTACCTAGTCTATGCCGAGATGGACGATGGCATGGTGCATCAGATGGCCTATGACCAATGGCTAAGTGAGTCGGGTGTGCCCTGGCCCTACAAAGATGAATTTGAAGTGGGCTGTACCCTAGAGCACGCGGGCTATTACATCACTTGGCTGGTGGCGTTCTTTGGCCCGGCGGTGAGCCTAACGGCCTTTTCGGATTGTTTGATCAAAGATAAGCAAACCGCTGTACCGCTGGAGAGAAACGCGCCTGATTTCTCTGTGGCTTGCATCAAGTTTGCCTCGGGAATGGTGGCCCGGCTCACCTGCGGTATTGTCGCCCCCCACGACCATGAGTTGAAGATTATCGGTGAAAAGGGCATCCTTTACACCGAAGACTGTTGGTATTACGGCTCACCTGTCTACATCAAAAAACGGATGCGCATCCGTCGCAAAACCTTTATCAATCCCCTGCGCCAGAAATATCCGTTTGTGCGCAAGCCAGGGGGCAAAATTGGTTACAAAGGCTCCCAGCAAATGGACTTTTGTCGGGGGGTGGCGAATTTGGCCCAGGCGATTAAAACGGGTGGCAAACCCAAACTCTCAGCAGACTATTGTTTACATGTGAATGAGATTGTTTTGGCGATCCAAAATGCTCTCGATACGGGCGCACCGTATCAGTTGACGACAACTTGTGAGCCATTGGAGCCAGGATTCTAGAGTATGCCAATTAATTAATATTGATGCCCAAGGCGGGCGAGACACCCACGCTAGGGCCCGATATCAAGCTTGGAA
>JAAHHN010000226.1 GCA_010672165.1 Spirulina sp. SIO3F2
AGATATCCTCTGTCAACGCTGCTTGACTTTAGCCCATTCTATGCAGGAGCAGATTCGTGATCTGACCCATTTTTATTGGTGGCCTGCTTGATTCCTGTTCTCCCTTTACTTTGCGGATTTGGTATAAGGGGTTGAGCGTTTGGAATTCGGATGCACCCATGGCTAGAACAGGGGCATGTTGCAGCGATCGATAGTCGCTATTGGTGAGGCTCACACTGGGGAGCATCCCCAAACTATATTGCTCAATCAAGAATTCATTGCCATCGTGCAGAGCGGCCAAGGAAATGGAGCGCAGTCCGGAACTCATGGAAAAAACCAAGGTATCTGGCGTTGCTGAATTAGAAGAGGAAACGAGGAGGAAGGGGCACAGTACGAAAATGGAGATAGTGAAATAAAAGTCTCAGAGAGTGTTTCAGCATCGCCAAAGATTTGGAGTAACAAAACGTCTTCTGATGTAAGCGAGCCAGATAGTGTCTCAAACGGGAGTTTTCGCCCTCAACTCAGGTCATGTAAGTCTTGCTGACAATTTGGTCTCCATCAGGAATAAACATCGGGTAAACCTTGTAACCATCAGTAACATAGAAGAAACAACACCAGAGCGCAACCTCAGCCCAAAGCCGCTCAAACGTTTTAGCACTGAAGTCTCCCACGACCTAAGCCAGCACACCTGGCTGGAAATGGTTTACGGCTGTCCAGAGCCAGATCTTGTTTTTTAAAAGCCTACAAACGTTTGCAACTCGTCCAACTCCCCAACTTCCGGGACAGATTCTGGCGCTAGCGCATCGGGCAGTTCCTTTCCCGACTGTTTGACCCAGCAGATGTTTGGTTTGGCGATCGCCTCGACCAATGGCACAACAATTATCTTGTCACCTACGAGAGCCTGCCACGCCAATATGGTCAATACCAACGGCGCGATCGTTTACGCTGCGTGGAGCGCAATCGCTTGCACTGCGTGGAACGCAATCGTGTTTCTAGATCTCACCCGATATAACTACGGTTTATCCGTCTTCCCGAGCGGCCAACAACTCATAAAACTCATTCAACTTCCGGCGCAATAACTCCTTCGGAATCAGTTTCAGCTCATACTCTGCCACCACCGTCGGACTCACCGAGCGGCTCAGAGCATATTCCACCACCTCATCATCCTTATCTCGACAGAGTAAAACCCCAATACTTGGGTTTTCGTGGTGCTTTTTTAGATCGCGGTCAAGTGCTTCTAAATAGAACTCTAGCTGCCCCAAATATTCCGGCTTAAATTTATCAATCTTGAGTTCAAATGCCACCAAACTTTGGAGTTCACGGTGAAAAAAAAGCAGGTCAACAAAAAAATCACTATTACCCACCTGCAACCGATATTCTTGACCCAGAAACGTAAAATCTCGACCCAGCTCCAGGATGAATTCCTTGAGATACATCACTAATGCTGTTTGAAGATCATATTCAGAATGTTGCGCTGGCAAGTTCAGAAAATCTAGCACATAGCTATCTCGAAAGACCCCTTGCAAAGACTGGGGATGCGATCGGGCGGGTAACTTGGCATCGGCCAGACGAGTGCGCTCAAAAATACCACTATTGATCTGCCGATCTAGTTCACGGGTGCTGTAGCGTTCCGCCACCGCTAATTGGAGATAAAACAGTCGCTCTTCCTCAGTTTTGCAGCGAGAAATAAGGATAGAGTGGTGTGTCCAGCTCAATTGTGTCAGCAGTGCTGACACAATTTCAGGATCAGGGTAGGTCTCATAGAATTGGTGCATTCGGTAGAGATTACGCTGCTCGAATCCCTTGATTCCGGGTTCTTGCGCCTGGATAAAGGCGGCAAGTTGCTCAATTGTTTTCTGGCCCCAGCCACTCTTCGCCAGACGCTCGCTGATGTAGCGACCCACTGACCAGTAGAGCTGAATTAGTTCCTGGTTTGTGGTGGCGATTGCCCGCTGTTGAGCGCTTTGAATGAGAGTCAACACTGCACCAAATTGGGGTTGTAGGGCATCAGACATGACTTGAGTCTATCTGTATTAAGACCTCCCTTAGTTTAACTCAATCCCCCCAACTCCTCACGGCTTGCATCTTTGACGCCAGAATCCCCGCACTGCTTTAATCAACAAAAAATGCCCCTAAACCCCAATGACCAATGTTGCCATTATCGGCTGTGGCTATGTCGGCACTCGTATTGCCGCTCAATGGCAGCAGGCCGGCTATACCGTCACCGCCACCACCACCCGTGCCGAGCGCATCCCTGAAATTGAGCCGCTCTGCGATCGCGCCATCATCCTCAACAGCCAAGACCGCGATACCCTCAAGCGAGTGCTCCATGACCAAGATGCGGTGCTCGTGGCCGTTGCTCCTTCTGGTGGTCGCAAATATGCTGAGACCTATCTGCCCACGGCCGAAGCGATCGCGGCGGTCGCGCCCCAGATGCCCCGCCTTCAGCAGTTGATCTACACCAGCACCTATTCGGTTTATGGCAACTATCAGGGCGACTGGGTGACGGAAGAGACCCCCGTGCGCCCCGCGACGCCAAACAGTGAGCAAATGGTGGCGGCGGAGCAGACCTGTTTACAAATTCCAACACTCAAGACCTGTATTCTGCGCCTGGGTGGGATCTATGGCCCCGGCCGTACCCTAGAGCGCATCTTTAGTCGCTGGGCAGGCAAAATCCGGCCGGGGGACGGCTCACGCTGGAGTAATTGGATTCATGTGGATGATATTGTGGGCGCGATCGCGTTTGCCCAAGCGCATCAGCTTTCTGGCATCTACAATGTGGTACAGGATGAGATCTTGAGGGCGCGGGATTTGTTGGCTCAGGTGTGCGATCGCCATAATCTCGAACCTGTTGCTTGGGATGCGAGTCAGCCGGATACGCGCACCTATAGTGTGCAGTGCTCGAACCAGAAGCTGAAAGATGCAGGGTATCAGTTTGTGCATCCTCAGTTTTGGTAAGCAGTCAATACAAAATGTTGGAAGATTATGGGCGTAATCTGGATATTATCGTGACTCAAAACAATAAAGAGGCAAACTCAGATCACATCGAAGCAGAATCGACATCGCTTACAATTCCTCTGAATTTTGCACTCGGGCTTTTGTACTCGGGCTATCGTTTACATGTGCCGTCTTTTGGCTTACCTGGGTCGTCCCCTCCAACTCGATCACGTTTTACTCGAACCCGAACATTCGCTTGTTGTGCAGAGCTATCAGCCTCGGAAAATGCAAGAGGCCTTACTCAATGCGGACGGCTTTGGGGTGGGCTGGTATGACACTGATGCTGAACGATTGCCCTATCGCTATCGTCATACCTATCCCATTTGGAATGATATTAACCTGTCGGATTTGGCCCGTTATGTTCAATCCCAGCAGATGTTGGCCTATGTGCGCAGTGCCACGCCAGGCCTGCCTGTGGATTTAGGTAATTGCCAGCCTTTTGCCCATGAGCAACGACTCTTTTGCCATAACGGCTATATTGAAAACTTTCGTCACACCCTGCGACGGCCGCTCCATGATTTACTCAGTGCATCAGCAGAGCAATGGATTCAAGGCGTAACTGACTCTGAATATTTGAGTGCCCTGATTTTGACCTATCTGGAAACAGTGCCCTTAGTGGCAGCCCTAACCCAGGCCCTACAAACCGTAACCAAGCTAGCTCAAAATCCGTTTTGTAAGTTTGCAGCCACGTTGGTAATAAGTGAACGCGATCGT
Organism: Spirulina sp. SIO3F2; assembly: GCA_010672165.1. GTDB lineage: Bacteria > Cyanobacteriota > Cyanobacteriia > Cyanobacteriales > Spirulinaceae > SIO3F2. The sequence goes on from JAAHHN010000226.1 coordinate 3,691, forward strand.
CTCGTGGCCTGCCGTTACGCGAACTTTGACAACTATCCAACACTCTATTGGATCAAAAATGCTCCAGGCTATCCCGATAGTGTAATTTTGGCGTCCGAACCGCTGTTCCCTGGCAGTTGGCATCCTTGCACACCCCGAAGCATTCTTACGGTTGAGGCCGACCTTGATGTCCAAAGCACACCCCTTTAAGCGCAACCTGTTGCAAGCGGACATGAGGGCCGCTCGGGCCCAAACGTTGCAACTCTTTGCTGATGTGGATGACACGACGTTTTGCCAGCAAATCCATCCAGACTTTAGTCCGGTGGGTTGGCATTTGGGCCATATTGCCTTCACCGAAGCCTTGTGGATTCTAGAGCATTGTGCGGGTCAACCGATGCTAGCCCCGGACTATCGGCGCTTGTTCACAGCCGATGGCTTGTCGAAAGTCGAACGCCAAAATTTACCCCCAAAAGGTTGGATCTTAAATTACCTGGAAACGGTACGATCGCGCGTTTTAGACTATCTCAACATTGCCCCGCTCACAGAACAGGCGCGTCTTTGGTATTGGCTACTCCAGCATGAGAGCCAACATAACGAGACAATTTCTTTTTTACTCCATCTTCACCAAGGGCAATCTAACGTCCAAGAAGAGCTGGAACTGGCTGACCCTGATCATGACCGTATAAAAATTCCCGCCAGTTATTTTGTTATGGGGAGCGATCGCCTCGAAGCCCAAGATAATGAACGCCCCCCTCGGGAAGTCTGGGTAGAGACCTTTACGATTGACCGTTATCCGGTCACCTGTGCGCAATATCAAGCATTTATCGATGCAGGGGGCTACCAAAAGTCAGATTATTGGTCAGCGGCAGGCTGGACTTGGCGATCGCAGCAGCACATTACGCAACCCCTCTATTGGCAGCGTCCCGAACACCGCAAGCATCATCCTGTTTATGGTGTCAGTCATTATGAAGCTGCGGCCTATGCCCAATGGGCGGGCAAGCGCCTACCCACCGAGGTGGAATGGGAAAAAGCTGCCTGCTGGAAACCAGGCTGCCCGAAAACGATTCCCTATCCTTGGGGTAAGCAGCGCCCAGCGCCCCAACATTGCAACTATAGCCATCACATCGGCTACACCACGCCTGTTAATGCCTATCCCCAAGGCCAGAGTCCTTCGGGTTGTTGGGATATGTTGGGGAATGTCTGGGAGTGGACAGCGAGTGATTTCCGGGGCTATGACGGATTTGCCGCTTATCCCTACCGGGGCTATTCCGCAGCCTATTTTGATGGCCAACATCGGGTGATGCGGGGGGGCAGTTGGGCCACCCGTCAGTGGGGTCTCAGAGGGAGTTTTCGCAACTGGTATCACCCTTGGGTCAGAGAGATTTTTGTCGGTTTTCGTTGCGCTCTCTAGGGGCTGTCATCAATCTGAGTACAGGACAAAAAATTAGAAATTGCCTGAAACCCTCATGAATTCGTAGGTTGGGTTGAGTGATAACGAAACCCAACACGATCGCTGTAATCCTCGCTGGTGTTGGGTTTCCTTCGTCAACCCAACCTACATCCTACAACTTTTGTCCTGTACAGAGGTCATCAATACATCTTCAAGTTCATTTCATTCTTTTTACTTTTTACAAGATGTTGTCTGATACCAAATTGCCTTGAAATCTCATTTGAGCATTGGTGCTCAACAATACAGTTCGGGTGAGAAATCGATGCGGTTCAATCAGACTTATGCCTGTACTACAGCACAGTCAAAAGTTAACTGCAACTTATGAGCTTTGCCTAACCCTCCGCCCCAAACTCTGCTCATAGAGAGAATAAGGGGGGTTTTGGAGATCATGGAAAAAATCAACTTGTTCAGACGCCCAATTTGAAGACAAATATTACGATAATGGAATAAAATAGGCACTCTTACCTGATGAATTTTTGGACGAATAGTGAACGGATTTTGATGTATTAGGGATGGGGATCAAGACAGGATGATTTAAGCTCAATACATTTACGCCATAAACTCGAATATCCATTGGCACATAATCTTATCCAATAGTGAGGAATGAGTCTTAGGTTAGAATTGTCTAAATATAAACTGAGTTCTGAGCTAAGACTTGATTTAATAATGTGATCGGTATCACGTGTCACCTGTGTCTAAAGCTTTACTCATTTAGAATTGTGCATTTCGATACATTTTTAAGTGCTTGAAATCCGGAACATTTCATAGTTCTTTACATCCAAAACCAGAAAAACTCTCTACACTAAGAAATAGGGCTTCTCCCTGTTTTGCTTAATATTCCCTCTTAAACAAACTTAATAAAACCATGATTAGCTGCCCCTGCTGTTCCCAATCCATGGTCGTTCAAGTCCGTCATACGGGTGTGTACTGGTACTGTTCCGATTGTCGTCAAGAAATGCCTGATCTATTGACCATTGTTCTAAGCCAGAAGAAATCTCAGCCTGCGATGGTTCCGACTGCTCCAGTGGGTTAGGTGGGTTTTGGGCTTTAAGGTGCAAAGCTCTAGGTTGAAGCTGTGATGAATTGAAATTTGTCGTAATGACTTTCGGGACAAGGGGGGAAGCCCCCTTGTTGTGTGTTTGGGTTAATGAACTTCGAAAAAAAGGGTTGTGTCCTAGGGTCTTGCTGCCACTGCAACAAACTGCCCAAGGCGCTGGCGCAAGGTTTCTAAACCAAGTCGATCGCGGGCCCCGATATAAACAGCTTGGGGAAAGCGGGTCTGGGCCGCTTGGAGTGTAGCACTACTTGCCTGGTCAATCTTATTAAAGACCAGGAGCGCCGGCCCAGGTGTAATACTCATCTGACCCAGAATTTGCTCCACTGCTTCAATTTGTCCAGCCCAAGCTGGATGGGACAGATCCACCACATGCAATAGGGCATCGGCTTCAATGACTTCTTCGAGGGTGGCTCGAAACGCATCCACCAGTGAGGGCGGCAGTTGATGAATAAACCCCACTGTATCGGTGAGCAAGATTGTTAGCGGCTCTGGGTTGTTGTCTGTCTGAACGACTAAACGCCGGGTGGTGGGATCAAGGGTGGCAAAGAGCTGATCAGCAGCGTAAACCTCCGCATTGGTTAGGACATTAATGAGTGTGGATTTACCTGCGTTGGTATAGCCAACGATTGCCAACGTCGGTACATCTTGCTGCTGGCGCTGGCGACGCAGCCGAGAGCGATGGGCTTGGAGTTGATTCACTTCTTTTTGGAGGCGGGTGATCCGCCGCTGAATGGCCCGACGCTCTGTCTCTAGCTTGGTTTCACCAGGGCCCCGTGTGCCGATCCCGCCTCCCAATCGAGACATCGCTTGACCTCGCCCTGTCAAACGCGGGAGTTGATATTCCAGTTGCGCTAGTTCTACTTGGAGTTTCCCTGCCCGAGACTGGGCGCGTTGAGCAAAAATGTCCAGAATTAGTTCGGTGCGATCGATGACCCGCACACCAATCTGTTGTTCTAAGTTGCGGGTTTGGGCAGGGGACAAGTCCCGGTCAAATACCACTAGCGTCGCCCCCAGAGTTTGCACCGCGATCGCAATTTCCTCGACTTTACCGGCTCCCACCACGGTTTGGGGATGGGGGTGACTACGACTTTGCTGCAAGGTTTCTAGAACTTCCCCCCCAGCGGTATCCACTAGCCGAGCGAGTTCGGCCAGATTATCTGCAAACGTCTGTTGAGTCTTGTCAGCTTGAGTCTCCAGCCCCATCAGGATGACGCGATCGCGTTCACTATCCACCTGACGCGCCGTAAACTCCCGCCGAAACTCCGTTTCCAAGTCCTCGACGAGTTCGAGGAAATCCTGATCCGTGAGTTGCTCCAGGGACAACGCTGCCGATAAAGACCAGGGCTGTTCATCAGCCTGGGGCAAGAGGTGAGCAAGATAGGTCTCTGCAACATAGCCGGTTGCACCGCCACCGCGTCGCTCAAAACCCTGACCCGTGAGCGTTAGCAACACTAGGGCATCCAGCCGTTGTAGGGTCATCGCTGTCAGATGGGCGGTGGGGGGCGGGGCAGCTTTGAGGCTGGTGCTGAGACAGCGAATCCCAGAGAGACGCTCCGCCCCATAGCGAGGCAGTTCGAGTAAGGGGATTTGGGTTTGACGCGGATTGCCGACTCCCACTCGAATCACCTGACCTCGACGGTTGAGATAAACCGAGAGGGGCTGCTTAATATCGGTGCTAATAGCTGCCAGACGCTGGGCGAACTCAGGCGTGGTTAGACAGTCCTGCGGCAGACGCTGTTGATAGAGGCGACGCAGTTGCTTGAGTTGGTTGGTTTTAAGGCCTTGAAGCTTACCGTAGAGTGTATCGATGGGGCAGTTATTGAATGCAGTGAGCCTTTATTGTAGCGTTTGGCTTTTGCTAGGGGAGCATACATTTGCATAATCCAGGTGCGTCACTTTTTCTATACCTCTTATCAGCTCATCTCGGATTTAGGCCACTTTTGGCCACTTTTTACGTCTTACCACGGCCCAACCCCCGGCTTACACTAAAGACAGTTAAACAGTCAGCCAAGAACAAGCGCGCTTCTTCTTCTTTCTTTCTGACCCCTTAACCCTCAAATTTTATTCCTCCTTCTCATCCAGGTTGCTTTCAGTGCTACCTGCTGTGAACTGCTGCTCTTGCTCTCAATCGCCATGACTACTGATCCCCTACTGCTCAACATCCTGGACAAGATCGATGCAACTGGTCAGATCACCCGTGCTGATCAAATGGTGCTCACCGCAACACTGGTGGCTAAAAGTACGATCGCACTCGCTGATAGTGGCAAACTCCAAAATATTTACGATCGCCTCACCCGCGGCGCAATCCAACTGGTGGACTAATGCAAACTTCTATACCTCCCCAAATCATTAACCTAACGACTGCACCGCCTAGGACTAAACAACCGAGCATCTGTGCTTCACCACGATCGCTGGTCGAAGACATCATTCCCCACGCTTCCGATACCCTCAAGCAAAAGGTTTGTGCTCTGATGTTGGCGGTTCAAAGCAAACAAAACTAGTACTCGACGGCGGAAGTAAGCCACCTATTCAAAATCCACCCGATATCTGTCATACAGACACTTTGAACTTTGAACTCTGCACTTTGAACTTCCGCCTTGCGGTACTAGGGGCTGTCGTCAGTTAGACTTCAAACTCTTGCTATGACTGACTTACAGCCCCTTTTTCTGTTTTTGGGGTCGGGCACTCTATCCCCTATCCCGTCAAGCTTCTGCTGTTAACTGACAACACGCCCTAGAAGATTATAACATTTTGTAAATCTTGCTATCTTCAGTAACATTCACGCAGATTAATCGGATTGTACACCCTATGATATTAACCTCACGTTAATTGATGAAGGGGCAGATTGAGCGATGGGGTCGAAATCCAAAAACAGTAAATCTGACGCAGGCAAAAATACGACAATTCTGATTACTGAGCAACGGCCGAAGAAAGCCGCCCAGAACAAGAAAGCCAAGAAAAAACCCAAGGCCCTTAAGTCGAAATCAATTAGCAAACTCACCAAAAAAATCTATGAACGCGAGCTAGAACGATTGCAGCTTGAACTCGTGAAAATGCAATATTGGGTTAAACATACCGATGCTCGGATTGTAATTATTTTTGAGGGCCGGGATGCCGCAGGCAAGGGTGGAACGATTAAGCGTATCACCGAACCTTTGAATCCTCGGGGTTGCCGGGTGGTGGCGCTGGGGACACCGAGTGACCGGGAAAAAACCCAATGGTATTTTCAGCGGTATGTGCCCCATTTACCTGCTGCTGGGGAGATTGTTTGTTTTGACCGCAGTTGGTATAACCGAGCAGGTGTGGAGAAGGTAATGGGCTTTTGCACGGATGCCCAATACCAGGAGTTTATGGAAACCTGCCCTGAGTTTGAGCGCATGTTGGTGAAGTCGGGGATTATTTTGCTTAAATATTGGTTTTCTGTCAGCGACGAGGAGCAAGAACGCCGCTTTCAAGCCCGAACCACTGACCCCGCCCGCCGCTGGAAACTCAGTCCAATGGATTTAGAATCCCGCGATCGCTGGGTGGAATATTCTCAAGCCAAGGATGAGATGTTTGCCCATACTAATATCCCCGAAGCCCCTTGGTTTACGGTGAATGCAGATGTGAAGAAGTCGGCACGGCTCAATTGTATTAGCCATATTCTGAGCAAGATCCCCTACGTGGATATGACTCCTGAGGCGATGGAGTTGCCACCCCGGAAGAGCCAGCCCAGTGAATATGTGCGTCCGCCGATCAATGAGCAGTTTTTTGTGCCGCAGATTTATTGAAAACAGCGATCGCTCTCTCGCCACACCCCATCCCAATTGGCTCCGGGAGAATACTGTCGCAAGATGTGAATCCGTTCTAGATAGAGCTGAGTTGCTCGATCCTGCGGCGCGATCGCACTACAGGCAGCAAAATGAGATTGTGCTATGTCCCAATCCTGTAACCAATAGGCAGACAGACCCAAGCTGAAGCGCATCTGTAAATCTTCTTGCTGTGCAGTTAAATTCCCTGGTGTATCGAGCAACTCATAAATGGTGGACGGTGTGGATTGCCCCGGTAGAATGAGACGCTCAATTGGCCGGGTGACGATCGCCTCCGCTGCTGCTTTTTGGGTGGTTTCCGTCATTAGAATTGTCGTGCCGTAGCGTTTATTCGCCCCTTCCAAATATTCCGCAATTTGCATCGGTGCGCCAAGCACCGTATAAGACTTGGACTGTTCCGAACCAATACTCCCCGCCACCAACTCCCCCGTCGCCAGCCCAATTCGGATGTGAATCTCCGGTAGTCCCTTACGAATGCCCATAATCTCTGGCAACAGGCGTCTTAGCTTCACCAATTGCGTCAACTGTTCCAATGCAGCCCAACAAGCCCGTTTGGCATGTTCCGTTTCACTCACAAAGGGGGGTCCCCAAAACGCCGTCACCGCATCGCCAATGAACTGATCAATCATGCCGTCATGGGTCAAAATCGGTTCAGCTGCCAGGGTGAGGTATTGATTAATCAGCATCACTAACTTGGTTGGCGTAAGCAATTCGCTAATGGTGCTAAAACT
>JAAHHN010000227.1 GCA_010672165.1 Spirulina sp. SIO3F2
TGCTGGTTTCGAGAGTGTTTTTCAAACAAGGTATCCAGGCTATCCGCACAAAACCTATTTACCATCAAACTTTGAGCCATTACGCTCACTGGACTTTCTTGGGCGAATGTTTCCAGGATTGTGGATAGCATTATTTTTCCTCTCGGTTGCTATTCCCTACTCTAATCGTTCTCTATCTGTACACGTGTTCGCGTTGAAAGGGCTGGATGGGCATTGCCCACCGCAGCTTAATCACTACAAAAAAACTGGCTATACGCCCGAAAACTCCCGCAACAACCAAGCCCCCACCTGTCCTTGATCCTGTTGCCGACTGCGCTCCAATAGCCATAGAGCATAGCCATTCCGAGCAATGGCTCTGTCTCCGATTCCGCAATATCAATTTGGCGGTATTGACCATCCCAGATTACCGTTCCGGTGTAAAAGTCAAACACCGTTTGGCTGCCATCGCCCAAAGTGGCTGAGTTAGAGATTGTCCAAGATAAACCAAGACGGGTGATCACCTCAGAGGGCAACGACAAAAAGCCGTTAAACCCGGTATCGATTACAGTATCGATGACTTCTCTCTGGCCAGATGAGTTGCCAACGACAAGCAGCAATGTCGCCTCACGACGCAAATTCACGACTCCGTAAATCATTGATGCTGTTGCAGACTTCTCGCCCCAAAATGATACACAGCACGATGTCCGATCCGAATTCCCCAAGGCTGGGCCTCAGGATGCCGTTCAAAAAGTCGGTTGGTGGCAGCAACAACGGTTTCAGCAACCTCGAAATCGCCAGTTTCGATGTCGATCGCCACAATCTTCCCTTCATTACCTGCTTCCACTTGCTGCCGAATGCCAGATTCATAGAGTTTTTGTCCGCGATCGGCTAATTCTGCCTTGGGATAACGCCGTTGACGAACTGCCATAGACTTAGTATCAGTTTTAATATTGTTTCTAAAATTTTACCCTAAGCAACAGAAAAGGATTGGGGAGCTGTAGGGTGGGTAAATCTTCCTGTCAGGGGTGTCCATCACCCACCACAGCTTAATAACTACAAAAACTGACTACCCTCCCGAAAACTCCCGCAACAACCAAGTCCCTACCTGTCCTTGATCCTGTTGTCGACTGCGCTCCAATGCCGTAGCCAACACCGCCATCGATAACCCACCTAAAACCTGCGACACATCCAAACGCTGGCGTCAACGCCAAGGTGTGGGTCTGGGTGGCATCGGGCAAAAACTCCCGCGCAATGCCAAAATCAATTAACACCGCCTCATCACTGTCTGCCCGCACCATAATGTTCTGAGGTTTGATATCGCGGTGCAACCGACCCTTCTGGTGCAGTACCGTTAACCCCGCCCCCACCTGCTGCACATATATATATATCGCACCGCTTCCGCCTCTGATAACGGCCCCTGCTGCTTCAGACGCTTGCCCAAATCCAACCCCGCGATATATTCCATCACAATACAAGGCAGCCCCTGATGATGAAAGACATTTTCGATCTGGACGATATGGGGATGACGGCAAACCGCCAAGCTGAGGGCTTCATCTTTAAAGTCCCGTAAATACTTGTTCCGATAATCAACGTGTTCTGGGTCGGTCATCACCTCATCCTTGAGGGTTTTGATCACCACCTGCTGCCCTTGCTGATCTTGGGCGAGATAGGTGATCCCGAAGCCGCCGGAACCCAGCTTTTTGAGAATCGTGTAGCGATCGCCGTAGAGAGATTGACCCGACTGCCAAGCCATAAATAATGTCAGTGACGCAGAACAATCTTTATTGTATCGAGATTCATCTGGATCACTATACAGATTGGAGAATCATCACTGCTTGGACAATGCCCATCAAAACAAAAGATGGAACGCGATCGCGCCCCACCTTGAATTCGGAATTGAGAATTCGGAATTCGGAACTTCTAACGTGGCTCTACCAAATTTTCTAGCCCACTCACCACCTTCGCAGAGAGAATTGTATCTCCATCTTCGAGGGCTTCGAGTACGTCCTTGCCTTCGACAAGATAACCAAATACGCTATAACGACCATCCAAAACATTGAATCCTGGTGGCGTTAGTTCACTGTCATACAAAAAGAAGAAAAACTGCGAAGATCCACCATTCGGATCATCCCCTGGACGGGCTAAGGCAACTGCACCATAGGAATTAAACGGTAGGGCGAGATTTGCTAAATAGAGTCCCACATCTTCGAGGGTAAGTTCATAGATAGGTTCTTCTTCTTCCTGAACTTTCACCTCTAAAGGAATTGCACGATATTGTTTAGTTTTCGGGTCAATAAAGCCCACTTCTGGCCCTTTAGGATCGCCCGTTTGGATGATGTAATCCTGATTTTGGAAAAAGGGTAAACCCTTGTAAAAACCACGTTTGACCAAATCCACGAAATTTCCGGCATTGACAGGTGCATTGTAACCATCCGCAATGACCGTCATTTTGCCCTTATTCGTGGTCAACTCCACGGTGGCCCGACCCTTGAGTTGGGGTAAATTCGCATAATCTTCAGGAACTGCAAACGGAAACTCTTCCACCATCAGTGCTTCCAACGCACCCACTTGGGTCAGAAGCTGGCGACGCACTGTCCAAATGCTTTCTCGATCTTTTGCTTCAGCCGCGATTTCGAGTTGATCAACTCCTGCTTTGAGATCAGCGATCAGACTCTCCGCTTTAGGCTGTCGCTCGGCCGAAATATCCTCAAGGATTTTGTCATTACCATAGTTAAGGCTGCGGCGGGCCGTTTTTAAATCATTGGTGATCAGGCTCCAGCGCTTGGTGCGTAGACCTTCAGACAAGTCTTCAAGACTCTTTTGTAGCCGTCGCACTTCCTGGTTCTCGATTGGCAAGGCATATTGCAAAATGGCGTAAGGATCAGTAATTGCATTGCCTTGGGCCAAGCCAGCTTGAGCTGGAGAGACGTTAACAACAGCGATCGCGCCGAGCATCAATAGTGCGACCAAACTGGAGTACAGCCACTGTCGGAATCGCCCTTTTTGGGGCTGCCGTTTCGGGGTCTGCCGCCTGCGAGAGATTGAGCCTATCATGTCCTATCTAAAAAAGTTTGTTACCGTGCAAATCTTCCCCATCTTCCCACTAATCGGGAGGATCGTAACGCTTGAGGAGCGGTCATTCATAGATTCCGATAGTTGGTGATCGACCCTAGGGAGCAAGGCGGTAGCGTTGCCAAGGCTGATCGGGAGCCTTGCGTTGATAACAGAGGCGATCGTGGAGGCGACTGGGGCGGCCCTGCCAAAACTCAATCAAATCCGGCACGACCCGAAAGCCCCCCCAATGCTTGGGTCGAGGGATCTCTGCATTGGCATATTGTTGCTCTAAGTCAGCCAAACGCTGCTCTAATCGGTCACGATTTGCAACCACCTGGCTTTGCTCTGATGCCCAAGCTCCCAGTTGTGAGGCCCGTGGGCGACTGGCAAAGTAGGCATCTGAAGCCGCAGCAGAAATTTTTTCTACATTGCCTTCGATGCGGACTTGGCGCTCTAGCTCTAACCAGAGAAACACTAAGGCAGCTTGGGCATTGGTTTGGAGTTGTTGGCCTTTGTGACTGTCGTAATTAGTAAAAAACGTAAATCCTTGGGCATCGAAATCTTTGAGTAGCACGATCCGGGCGCTGGGGCGACCCTCGGGGCTGGCGGTAGCCAGGGTCATGGCATTGGGCTCAGGTACTTCGGCAGCGATCGCCTCTTGGAACCAAAGGGCAAACTGCGCAAACGGATCAGCGCTGGCATTGTCTTCTGTGAGGCCGCCTTGGGTATAGTTTTGGCGCAAGTCTGCGATCGAGAGCGTCATGATTGCAATAGGTGAGGAAGTCAAGATTGAGTTCGTACTATACCAAGCTCAAATCATTTGGGGGCGAGGTTCGAGTTAACTGGGTGAGTAGAGATGATTCTTTAAAATTGAGAAGAAAAAAGATCATGTGTTCGAAATTTTACGCCCAATCTATCAAGGAGCATAATTATGACTAAACAGTGTTTGCAAAGGATATAAACCTGACGCGGGGCAGGGAAAACCAGCCCCTACGGTCAGATTTAGATAATTGGTTCTTTTTCTCTCCACAGGTTGGCAGTGCTTTTAGCAAATCTCAAGATTCACCCCTCCACAACTCGGATTAGCATGTCTTTGAGTTTAGAGTTGTGAGTTCAGCGCTCAGCGTTTTTCTGAACCCCCAAACTCTGAACCCTGAACCCTGAACCCTGAACTCTTCTATGCGACAACTCAACTTTGTCCTCATCTTCGTGGTTTGTTTGGCGATCGCGCTCTTTTGCCTACAAAACACTGACCCGGTGATGATTCAACTAATCCCGGGCTATCAAGTGGAGTCGCCTTTGGCGGTGGAGTTGCTGATTACGCTGGGGATAGGGGCGGTGTTGGCTTGGATGTTTAGCCTGTGGACGCAGCTCCAACAGCAGCTCTCGGCGTTTCAAGATTATCAATTGGTCAAGTCCCGCGATCGCCGCATCAAGGATCTTGAAAAAGAAGTCAAGAATTATCAAGACAAGCTGGAAAAACAGCAGGTTCTGCCTCCCGCTGAGGGGTAATCACTTCCGGTTCTAGCGATGGCAAAGCTTGCTCCAGATTATAATCTCCCCAAAGCCATGCGCATTTGGGATAATGCAGCGCGTTTATCGTTGCCGCTGGGCTTGAAAGTTTGGTTGGGCTTTTTAGTCTCAACGTTTGTCGCCGCGCTATTTTTTGTGATGCATCATGCCGCTGCAAGATGGGCGATCGCAGGGTTTATACTCAGCCATATTGTGGTTTATCTGTTGTCGGCGAGCAAAACCTATACCTTACGACGAGGGATGGTGTCGTTGTTGCATGTGGTCTGTTGGTCGCCTGCTTTGGGGGTAGCGATTTGGGAGTTAATGAATAATTGGCAGGGTTCAATCAACGCTTCGCTTTACGACTTATGGTGTGGTGTGTTTGTGATGGTGGTGGCGATCGCGTTTATCTTTGATCTTCGAGATTCAGGAGCGTTTGTTTACTATGTGCTGCGTAGGCGTTGATAGAGGTAAAGCCGTTTGATGTTTTGGCAAGGGAACAGAAAACCTGAATGGCTCTTGTGTAGGGGTCAGGTTTCCTGACCCGGTAACCGATTGAATAATTCCGGGTGTGTTTCCTGGGTGAGCGCTGGGCGAGGAAAACCCGACCCTACAACAATCACTCCCGCTGCAACTGCGGATTCAACCATTCACTCAACCCCTCACCCAGCAACGATAAACTCACCACCATCAGCGTCATTGCTAATCCTGGAAACAAAGCTGTCCACCACACCCCAGTGGGTAGAGCATCCAACGCCAAGCGTAAATCATGACCCCATTCTGGAATTTCGGGGGGTAAACCTAAGCCGAGGAAACCGAGACCGCCCAAAATCAAAATCGAGTCGGCTGCATTGAGCGTAAAGAGCACCGGGACGCTTTGGATCACATTTAAAAAGAGATATTTCCACAAAATCCGCGCTGGACTCGCCCCCATCGCTTGAGCCGCTTCAATGAATAGTTCTGTTTTAATGCTGGTGGTATGGTTGCGCACCACTCGGAAATATTGCGGTACATAGGAAATACTCAGGGCGATCGCGGCGTTAAAGACCCCCCGTCCCACCACAAACGCCAGGGTCACGGAGAGCAATAGACCTGGCAATGTGTAGATGGTATCCATTAGAAAGAGAAGGACGCGATCGACTCGTCCGCCAAAATAGCCACTTACTAGACCCAGCGGTACACCAATACAGAGCGACAATGTCGTCGCCATTGCCACCACCTGCAAGGCCGCGCGGGAACCGAATATTGTCCGGGCGAAAACATCATAGCCCTGACGACTTGTACCTAACCAATGGTCAGCACCTGGCGGTTCATGAATTGGGTTCGTTAAAAAAGACTGGGGATCAGCGAGCAAACCCCAAGTTTGGAGCAATGGGGCAGAGAGGGCGATCGCAATATAGCTCACAGTCATGACCAGACCAATGAGCATCAGGTTACGGGAGAGGGTGGGACGGGCAAAAAAAGGCGGCACGCTAAAGCATTTCAATGATCTGGAGCACTTTTTACTCTATCAGCTCAGGCGAGAGTGGGATGGATGCATTGACATGGGGTTTGAACCAAAAAGTTTTGTTGCATATCTCGTCCAATCATGACGGCTTGATTACGATAAAAGCGACAATCGCTCAGTGTTTTCTTTGAAGCGAGGCACAAGGTTCATGCGCAGATTTCAGATTGCTCTCCTAGCCTCCTGTTTTTGTGGACTAATCCCGCTCAACCGCGTTTTGGCCCAAAGCATCATCGCTGCTCCCGATGGCACGGGGACGGTCATCCAGATTGATGGCAACACGTATCAGATCCAAGGTGGAACCCAAGCCGGAGCGAACCTCTTCCACTCGTTTCAGCAGTTTGGCTTGAGCAGCGATGAAATTGCCAACTTCCTGAGTAAACCCAGCATCACGAATATCTTTGGGCGAGTCACGGGGGGCAATGCTTCGATCATCGATGGCTTAATTCAGGCGAATCCGAACCTGTATTTGATGAACCCAGCGGGGATTGTGTTTGGCGCAAATGCCAGTCTGAACGTGGGCGGCGATTTTTTTGCGACCACTGCCGACCAAATCTGTTTTGAAGGGGGCTGTTTTAACTCGGTTGGGGTGAATGACTACCATACGTTGCTTGGGAGTCCAACGACGTTGGGATTTTTACAGGGGCAACCAGGCGGGTTGGTGAATGCGGGAACGTTAGAGGTTTTGAAGGGGAAGTCGATTCACCTGAGTGGTGGGACAGTGGTGAATCTGGGACAGATTTTGGCTCCGGGAGGCATGGCGACGGTGGCGGCAATTCCGGGGGAGCGGCGGGTGCGGCTGAACCAATCGGGGCATTTATTGAGTCTGGAAGTGACGGATGCAGTGCTAACTGAGGGGATTGAGCCGTTCACCTTGCCGGAGTTGTTGGTGGGGGTGAACGAACCCAATATCAAACGTTTCGTCACCGCTCAAGATGGGACATTGTCTCTCGTCCGACCAGATCAGGTTGCCACTGAGGGGATACCCATCACAGATACCCCAGGCACTGTGATTCACGCTGGGTCAATAGATGTGTCGTCCGAGATGGCGCTCGGGGGAGCAGTGAATGTGTTGGGCGATCGCATTGCCATTACCAATGCCACTATCAACGCCTCGGGCGATCGCGGCGGCGGTCAGGTGCGGATGGGGGGGGATCAGCAAGGGCTTGGCCCCACCCCCCAAGCACAATTTACCTACATTAGCGCGGATAGCACCATTACTGCCGATGCCACGCACCAAGGGGATGGGGGCCGCATTATTGCCTTTGCCAATGACACGGCTCGGATTTATGGCAGCTTAACTGCTCAAGGGGGGGCGGCAGGTGGCGATGGTGGCTTTATTGAAACGAGTGGCCTGCAAGGGTTGGCAGTCACCACCGTGCCGAATGTGGGGGCGGTGGCTGGACAGGGGGGAGAATGGCTGATTGATCCTTTCAACATTAGTATTGTTGCTGGCTCGGGGAATAGCAATATCAATACCAGTTCTCCGTTTGCCTCAACGGGGAATAATGCACAACTCGGCGTAGACCTGATCACCGCTGCGCTGGCGAATGGGGATGTGACCATCTCTACGGGTTCGGCAGGCTCCCAAAATGGTGATATTAATTTAAACACTGCGCTGAATTTCACCCTTGCAACCGAACGAACCCTCACCTTGAATGCCCATCGGCGCATTCGGATTAGGAATCCTATTCAAGGCACGGTGGGTACGGCTCCCCTGAATGTCGTGCTTAATGGCAATAATGGCGATGTAACCAGCGGCACCGGCAATATTTACATCACCAGCAGCATTATTACTGGAGGGGGAGATATTACCGCCCGGGGACGGGCAACCACAAAATATTCGCAGTTAGTTCGTGGGGTAGAAATTACTTCTACTGGTTCCCTCGATTCGGGGGGCGGTGAGATTAATTTGACCGGCTATACCCCCATTACGGCGTTTCAGGGCGTTGTTGTGAATGGTCCGGTTGCTTCGGGTGGGGGCAATATCACGATTACTGGCTCGGGGGAATATTCTCAGGCCATTCTGATTGGTAACACGGTTAATTCAGATGGGGGTGACATTACCTTTAAGGGCACAGGCTTGAACCAACGCGCGATTACGATTGGGAGTAATGTAACCTCTGGCGGGGGTGACATTACGCTCACGGGTTACAGCACCAATAATCATGCGATTTATCTCAACCAATCCGTTGATTCGGGCGGAGGTCATATTACCATTACGGGAACGACGGGGAATGCGAGTAGAAATGGCATTCGTCTGCGAAATTCCCTGGTTTCGGGCAGTGGTGATCTGACGTTGAGCGCCGATCGCCTCCATTTAAGTGCGGGTGGCAGTCCCTCTCTTAGCGGCACGGGGAATCTGACCTTGCAACCCGTAGATCCCAGCCAAAACCTCACCGTTGGCGGTACGGGTGGTTCGAGTGCAACCTTTTTGAACAATACAGAACTGGGGCGCATTCAAGATGGCTTTAGCGCCATTACCATCGGGCGAGCAGACGGCAGTGGGACAATTTCCCTGGCGGATAACGTGACGTTTAACGATCCGGTTACGCTACAAAGTTCTTCAGGTACGATCGATACGACGGGGTTTACCCTCAGCACCAATAATGATGGCATTACGCTAATTGGAGAGTTGGTCAATGCGGGGGCGATCGCTTCAGGCACAGGCAATATCCTCCTGTCCGGCAACGAGATTGACCTCAACAGTCCGATTACCGGCACTGGAACCTTAACCGTGCAATCCATCGCTGCCAGCCAAGCCATTCAAGTGGGCAGTGTGGATACGGGCAGTGGGAGTATTTTGGATCTCACCGCAACGGATTTGACTCAGGTGCAAGATGGCTTTAGCACCATCACGATCGGCCGCACGGATGGCAGTGGCACCATTACTCTTGCAGACTCCGTGACCGGTAGTGGGGCTAATCCTTTCACCGATCCTGTGGCGATCGCGGGCGGCTCAACCCTGGTCGGCCCCAACCAAACAACGACTTGGTCAATTACCGGAGCGAACCAGGGGACATTAAGTGGCTTTACCAGCGGCTTGAGTTTTCGCAACATTGAAAATCTAACCGGGGGTGAGCAGCCCGACACGTTTGTGTTTAGTGATGGCGCAACCATCAGTGGCATCATAGATGGCAGTAATCCCAGCACGATACCAGGCGATACCCTGGATTTCTCTGCCTACACCACCATCGTTTTTGTGGATCTGGCCAATGGAACGGCAATGCCCGTTGGTCAGGTGCTCAATATTGAAACAGCGATTGTTCCTGAAATCGTTACGCTAGAAGCAGTGCGAGCGCTTTTTGAAGCTCAAGAGGATGGGGGGGCATCTGCTATGGCAGCGTGCGAAGCCATACCCGATGTGGAAATTGCGGGGCTAGAAGAAGCGCGTGAAGCACGAGATGAGCTGGAACAGGATAAGAAGGTGAAGTTGGATGCAGTCTGTCTTCCAGTTGATTGGTAAGTCAATCAAATCTCTTTTACGAGGAATGTAGCAATGGTCAGAGGGGTGTATAGGAGAGTTTGACAGTCCATACGTTTGAACGCTCAGCGGTATGGGGTACTCGCCAGCAAACCGCTGAGCCTTGGACTAAACTCCCAAGCTCAGAGCACGAACTTGCTCAAGCAAGTTCAAATCCTGAAAAAATCAAGCTTGTTCTAAACATTCGAACTTCCCACAAGGTAGAGGGAATGCGGGAGCGTGGGAGCCAGGATTGTTTTATTTTTCTTTCTTAGCAAAAAAATTAAAATAGACAACCCAGATGTTTTTACAGTAAAGACATCCCCAATTCCAGAATTCGCTTGGTATGATCGGCGGTAAGTGTGACGCGCACTTAACATTCAAGTTGCTGATTGCCGCCAGCCTATGCCGTTACCGAACACAGGCAGCATCCTCGCCTCCCTGACCCAACTCACCCAATTCAACCGCAGCAGTGTCTTAACAGAGCGGGTTAAGGATCTCACCATCAACGAGTTTGTCTGCTTATTGGACTTCATTACAGCAGAATTCCAACAGTTCCTGCGGGCACTGGATATGATCAATAACGAAGCTCTAGAGACCATGCTGGAGCAGGTTATGGATGCCTTCACCCTCAAGATTGGTCAGATCCTGCAAGCGGAAAAGACCTTGATCTTTCTAGTTGATAGCGAAACTAATCAACTGTGGGCGAAGTTGGAGGAATCGGAAACAACCAATTCTCGCCATCTGCGCATGCCCTTTAATGTCGGGATTCCGGGCTATGTTGCCGCTCATGAGGAACTCCTCAATATCCCTGATACGGAAGCCGATGGGCGTTTTGACGCCACGATTGATACCCTGCCCCATTGCAAAATTCGCTCCGTGCTCTGTGTCCCGATTCACAACGAGCAGAAACGGTTGATCGCCGTCGTCGAGATGATCAACA
>JAAHHN010000228.1 GCA_010672165.1 Spirulina sp. SIO3F2
TGATACGGTGCTTCGCTTGGCTCAAAGTTTGACCTTCAAAGGCACTCACCCGACCGTTTCTCTGGTCACTCGCACTTACAACACTGGCGTCAAGTTACTGCCCCAGGCTATGACCCTTTTAGAACAAGGTATCCGTCGTTTGCCGGGTCTCGAAAAGTGGTTTGTTGAAATTCCCCCTTTTCCTCCTTGAGCTTGGGATTCTTTTTTCTTTGGATTGCTCTTAATGCTGGTAACCGTGATTTAAGTGCGGTGGCACTCTTGGGTCTAGTTGGTCTGCCGCTCTTGAGTTTGCTACTACCCGGGTTAATCTATGGTTTGGCCACGGGCTTATGTCTGCGCACCCTACCGTTGGTCTCACATTTATCACCTGCTTCATTAGAGGGGGAAGCAGAATAAAGGCGTTGCTGATTTTGAAGATGAATCTTGTGTTCCCCACTCTTCGAGAAGAGCATAGCTCTACACCCAACCCTCTCCCATTGGGAGAGGGCTTCTGACTCTCTTCTCCCAGTGGGAGAAGGGCTGGGGATGAGGGCAATCTCCTCCTGCAATTATGCAACGCCGGTAGGTCGGGTATTTATCGCACCGGGAACCCTTTTATGCAGGGGGTTTAGGGCTAACATCCAGAATTTCGTCACTATACTAAGCAGTGACGACTATTTTTCACCCACGGCAAACAGCTCACCCTGCCATTATGTTGAACCTTCCGTCGTGGAGCAGTGGGGCAATCATCTTAGCCATTGCTCTACCCATTCCAGCTCTCGCCCAGTCGATTACACCTGCGACTGATGGCACAGGCACTATCGTCACGATTAATGGCAACCTCTACCGTATTCAAGGGGGAACCCAGGCTGGCGCGAATCTCTTCCATTCGTTTGAGAACTTTGGGTTAAGCAATGGCGAGATCGCGAATTTTTTGAGCAATCCGAGCATCACCAATATCTTTGGGCGGGTCGTTGGTGGAGATCCCTCTGTGATTGATGGGTTGATTCAGGCCAACCCCAACTTATATTTAATGAATCCAGCCGGGATTGTGTTTGGGGCCAATGCCAGCCTCAACGTGGGCGGCGACTTCTTGGCCACAACAGCGGATCAGATTTGTTTTGAAGGGGGATGCTTTAACTCAGTGGGGTTGAATCATTATGATGCATTGCTGGATAGCCCAACAACCTTGGGCTTTTTGCAAAATCAGCCCGGTGGGTTGATAAATGCTGGAACGCTGGAAGTGATTAAGGGTAAATCGATTCACCTGAGTGGGGGCACGGTGGTGAATTTGGGGCAGATTGCAGCACCAGGCGGCATGGCAACGCTTGCCGCAATCCCAGGAGAGCGGCGAGTGCGATTGAGCCAGCCCGGAAGTTTGTTGAGTTTGGAGGTGACGCAGGATGTATTGACGGAGGGGCTCAATCCGTTGGCATTGCCAGAATTGTTGACCGGAACCGCTGCCCTCACCCAACCCTCTCCCACAGGGAGAAGGGCTGGGGAAGAGGGGAATGTGATAGTTGTCGGAGCCGTTGAAGCTGAGCAGATCGACCTCTACGCCGCAGGGCAGGTAACACCGAGTAATGCCAATTTAATCCAAGGCGACACAAGAGTCGTGCGCTTTAGTGAGTCCGGCGAGAATCCTAACCAGGCAGTATTTATTGACCGTTATGCCGATCGCCCTGAAGAACTCCTCTACGGCGCAGCACCAGGAACTGTAAGTCAAATCATTGAAGCGCATGAAAACGGGGTTTCAGTGATCAGTGAGCAGTTAGCCGTGATCAGTGATGCTGTTGGGGCGTTGGATTCAGTGGCGATTGTTGCAGAAGGCAATGTGGGCAGTTTTTGGCTAGGGAATCAATGGGTGCGGAGCGACAATATCAATACCTATCAAGCCCAGTTGCAGCAGTGGGGCAGCGCATTGAAAGACAATGCAGATATCTTGCTTTACAGTTGTTTTACGGCATTAGGGATCACTGGTGAGGCGTTGGTTGCTAGTATTGCAACCCTGACTGGAGCTGATGTGGCGGCTTCGGTGGATGTGACGGGGAGCGCCAATTATGGAGGGAATTGGATTTTGGAGTCGAGCACGGGGAGCATTGAAACCCAGACTCCATTTACAGATGAGACCTTAACGAACTGGGATGGAGCGTTAGCTGTGTTGACCGTGGATAGTAATCTGGACAACACCATAGGAGATACAGTGGTGACGCTGCGAGAGGCAGTGGCAGCGGCAAATGTGGGGGGCACGACAACAGATCGTGGTGATGTGAGTGTCACTGGTGCAGATGAAATTCGCTTTAGTGGTGTGAGCACAGTCAATTTGACAGCACAACTCTCTATTACTGAAGAGTTGACGATTACGGGGGGGTCAACCAACGTCACGATCGCGGGCAATAATACGTTCCGGCTTTTTCTGGTGAGCGATACAACCACATTGGACAATTTGACAACTACAGGGGGCAACGCAACATTTGGTGGGGCAATGTATGTCAGTGCAGATCTAACATTAAACAACGCTACAATCTCAGGAAATTCGGCTGTTCAAGGGGGCGGAATTAGTTCCAATACAGGAAATATCACGTTAATCAACTCCACAATCTCAGGGAATTTGGCTAGCGCTTTTGGGGGTGGGATTCGGAAAAATGCAGGCAGTATAACCTTGATTAATTCCACAGTTTCAGGGAATTCTGCCAACCAGAGAGGTGGGGGAATTTATAGTAATAGTGCCGTTGTAAGCCTCACGAATGCCACGATCGCATTCAACACTGCTGGGGTGCAAGGTGGTGGGGGTATTTCTATCAATGCAACCCTCAACAACAACATTACCAATACAATTATTGCCAATAATACAGCAACAATTAATCCTGATATCTTTGCTGATCTCAGTACCAGCACAGTGGAACATAGCCTGATTGAGAACTCGACTGGTGTTACAGGACTAACCCTCACCAACGGTGTGAACGGTAACATTATTGGTCAAGATCCTGTGCTCGGAAATTTGCAAAACAATGGCGGCGCGACGGCCACCCATGCATTGCTCTCTGGCAGCCCTGCCATTAATGCAGGGAATAATTCCCTAGCACTTGACACCAATAGCACCACACTAACAGTTGACCAAGCAGGGAACTTACGAATTTCTGGCAACACGGTGGATATTGGTGCTTATGAATTTCAAGAAGCAACGACAACAACAATTATGCCTCCAACCTGTGATATTACGGGTGAATGTTCCACAGAGAATGATGATGACAATACCAGCGAAATATTACCGAGTACCACTGGCGAAGACACAGAGGATCTTCTGGGTATAAAACATGAAGATGTCGAAGCCCGGATCACTCAGGACTATACCGAATTGGCAACAGTCGAATCCCTAACCCCCAGTGAAATTCAAAATAACCTCCAGCAGATCTCCCAAGCTACTGGAGTTGAACCAGCGATGGTGTATCTCACGTTTGCACCGGCAATTCTAGGCAATAGCACCATCCCGGAAACCCTGCTGGCAAATCGTCATTCTGATTGGAGAGGACTTCTCCTCAGCCAACAAGCCCCCCGTCGGGAACCGCTGGATGAACTGGTAGTGATTCTGGTCACGGTTCGGGGTAAACCGATTATTCGGCGTGTTCCTGGCATTCATCGCAATCAGGTCACTGATGTGGTGCGTCGGTTTCAACGGCAAATCACCCGCATCTCCCCCCGCTACCTCGACCCAGCTCAACAACTCTATGACTGGCTTCTTCGACCGCTTGAAGCGGATCTACAAGCTCAAGAGATTAATCATTTATCCATTGTTGCGGATGAAGGGTTGCGATCGCTCCCCTTAGCGGCGCTGCATAATGGCGAGCAGTTTTTAATTGAAAACTACAGTGTGGGGCTGTTGCCGAGCCTCTCGCTGATTGATTGGCGTTATCGATCTCTGGATAACGCCAATGTTTTGGCAATGGGGGCATCTGAGTTTACCCAACAAAGTCAGCTCCCGGCGGTTCCCCTCGAACTGGAACTGATCTCCCAAAACAGTCCATCCTTTTTGAATGAACAGTTCACTTATGAGACCCTCAATAACCAAGCTCAAAATCGTCAGTTTCAAATTCTACACCTGGCTACCCATGCTCAGTTTCAGGCAGGTGCAGCCGATTCTGCTTACATTCAGCTTTGGGGAGATGACACCTTGCAACTTAAGAATTTGCGGGATTTGAGATTGTATGAAGAGCCCCCTGTGGAGCTGTTGATTTTGAGTGCCTGCGAAACTGCATTGGGTGATGTGGATGCCGAACTGGGCTTTGCAGGTTCAGCTTTACAAGCAGGGGTTAAGTCGGTGCTGGCAAGCCTATGGCAGGTGTCTGATCTGGGCACGTTGGTCTTAATGAGCGAATTTTATGAGCAGTTGGCAAAATCTGAGGTGACTATCAAAGCTGAAGCACTACGCCAGGCTCAGCTCCAACTCCTCCGGGGAACGACAACAATTCAGGATGGATTTTTAGGGAATCGCTCCTTGCCCCCTGAACTGGCACGGTATGCGGATTCAGATTTGACCCATCCCTTTTATTGGAGTGCATTTACGTTGGTGGGGAGTCCTTGGTGAGTTCAAGGTTCAAAGTTCAGGGTTCAGGGTTTTGGGATGTTTTTCTATCTATTTATTGCAGAAACATCAGCCCATCCTGCTACTAGCGATGCAATGCCTATACTGGACATAAAATACGTTTTTTTATTTGTCGTCTAGCGATCTTCACACCGCCACTATGTTGCACTCTTCTCTGTGGCTCAGCGGAGCAATCACCTTTGCTCTAGCGCTCCCCCTTCCAGCTTTTGCTCAGTCAATTATGCCTGCTGCTGATGGCACAGGGACAATTGTGCAATACAACGGCAATACCTATCACATTGAAGGGGGAACCCAAGCAGGAACAAATCTCTTTCATTCTTTTCAAGTTTTGGGTTTAAGCAATGGAGAAATTGCTGATTTTTTGAGTAATCCGGGCATCAGTAATATTTTTGGGCGGGTGACAGGCGGTGCTCCATCCGTTATCGATGGTTTGATTCAAATAACCGGGGCAAACTCAAATTTATATTTGATGAATCCGGCTGGAATCGTGTTTGGTCAGGGGGCAAGTTTGAATATTGGTGGCGACTTTACCGCGACGACGAGCGATCGCCTCGGTTTTGCCAACGGTTGGTTTAATGCCACTGGAGCCAATGACTATGCGAGTTTAGTGGGTGAGCCTAATCAGTTTGCGTTTTTAAGTGAACAGCCAGGAGCAATTCTCAATTTCGGCGATCTGACGACTGAACAAAATATAAGCCTGGTGGGGGGGATGGTGTTGAATCAAGGGGCGATCGCCTCAACCCAAGGCCATATCACCCTAGCAGCCGTTCCCGGTGAGCGGTTGGTGCGGATTAGTGAACCGGGGATGTTGTTGAGTTTGGAGGTGCCAGAGGGGGCGATCGCAACAGATATTCAACCCACAGATTTACCTACGTTACTAACCGGGGTAGACATGGAGACAGTCCCCCTACAGGAGGATCTAGCAGGAAATGTTGTTATTACGGGAGCAGTGACAGGGCAGCAGGTTGACTTCTATGCAGCGGGGCAAGTGCAGCCAACGGATATCGGTCTAGTGGCGGGAGATACACGGGTTATCCGGTTTAGCGAAACAGGGGAGAACCCAGATCAGGCAGTGTTTATTGACCGTCGGGCAGATAACCCAGAAGACTTGCTCTATGGTGCCGCGGCCGGAACTGTGAGCCAGCTAATCGAGCCGAATGAAAACGGGATTGCAGTGATCAGTGAGCAGTTATCAGTCATCAGTGATTCAGTGGGTGAGTTGGATTCGGTGGCGATCGTTGCTGAAGGTAATCAAGGCAACTTCTGGCTGGGGAGTGAGTGGATTCGTAATGAGAATATTGGGGATTATGCTGCATCCTTGCAAAGTTGGGGCGGGACGTTGACCGCCAATGCAGATATCTTGCTTTATAGTTGCTTCACGGCCTTGGGGGCAACGGGTGAGGCGTTGGTGCAGAGTATTGCAGACATCACTGGGGTGGATGTGGCGGCATCGGTGGATGCGACGGGCAGTGCTCACTATGATGCAAATTGGATTTTAGAAGCCAGTACAGGTGATATTGAGGCGGGAAATTCCTTTACAACAGAAACCCTAAACCATTGGGAGGGCAAGCTGGCGACGCTGACGGTGACCGACTTTGGCGATTCGGGAGCAGGGACACTCCGGAACCAGATTGCAGCGGCTACCGCTGGAGATCTGATTCAATTTGCTTCAGCTGGCACGGTGATCCTCTCTAGTACCATTACCTGGGGAACGGATAACTTGACGATTGACGGCAATGGAGGGACGGTTAGTGGGAACAATGCAGTACGGGTTTTTTATACTACAGCAAGCGATACAGCTATCCGTGATCTCACCATTCGAGACGGCCGTTTTGTTGGCGGAGGGAATGGTGGTGGCGGCATTTTCAGTGGTGGCAATCTAACACTGACCAATGTCACAGTTACTGGCAACAGCGCCAGTAACCTTGGTGGTGGGATTGACAGTTTGGGTGCGCTGACCTTGACTAACTCTACTGTCACCAATAACTCTGCTGGCGGCAATGGCGGTGGGATTCGTAGCGCGGGTGCGGTGACATTGAGCAGCTCTACCGTTGCGAATAACTCTGCTAGTACCAGTGGTGGAGGCATCCTGAGTACCAGCACGCTCAACCTCGCCAACTCAACAGTGAGTGGGAACACCGCAAGTGGAGATGGCGGCGGACTGTTAAGCACCTCCAGCATGACGCTAACAGATTCAACTGTGGCTGGTAATTTTGCGAACGGTCAAGGCGGAGGGCTTTTTAGCCAAGGGCCATTAACCCTGACTCGCTCCACTGTTTCGAGTAATTCCACGGGTTCTTCAACTTCTTCCCACGGGGGAGGTGCGTTTGCTTCAGGGGCTGCCACTTTGACCAATACAACAATTTCGGGCAATTTAGCGGGAAGCAGTGGTGGTGGACTCTACAGCACAGGTGGTGACTTAAATATTAATAACTCAACAATCGCTTTTAACACCGCCAACGGGAATGGGGGCGGAATTTCTGCCTTTGGCGCACCCAATGGCCAAATCACCAATACGATTGTGGCCAATAATCAAGACACCAGCGGTGGGAATGGCCCTGACTTTCGCGCTGATTTGAGCAGCATGACCGTGCAACATAATCTGATCACCAGCACTGCTGGAATCAGCGCTCCAACCCTAACCAACGGTGTGAACGGCAATATTATTGGTCAAGATCCGCTGCTCGGGCCCTTGCAAAATAATGGTGGTTCAACCCAGACCCATGCCTTGTTACCAGGCAGTCCTGCGATCAATGCAGGCAATAATAGCTTCGTCTCTGTGAGTATTGATCAAAACGGGAATCCGAGGATTATAGATTTTAATGTAGATATTGGTGCGTACGAGCTACAGGTCGTTACTACACCCCTACCTGATTCATGTTTGCAATTAGGCTGTACACCTGTGGAGCCGCTGCCGATGCCAGAGCTGCTGGCTCCTAACGAAGATCCGCTCCTTGATCCGGTTTCAGAAGATGTGGCGATCGCGATCGACACCCTTGAAACTGTAGAGGCGGATCTAACCCTAGACTATTGGGATCTGGTTTGGGAGTATGCCGAACTTATTGATGAAGCGACTGATGTGGCAGGGTTTGATGCAGAACTGATTGCCAGCATAATCCACAACCAAGGTATTCTCGATGAAATCATTGCGCGGAGTGAGTCCTTTGATCTGGACGCACTTCAGAAATTCAGTATCCAAGAAAGATCAGCCGTTACCCTCTACCTCTCCAGAATTCAAGCCCTCCAAGCCCAAGCTGGTATTCAACCCGCGCTAATTTACTTCACCTTTGCCCCCCGCTCTGAAACAGAGCAAGCTCAAGCATCTGACATGCTACTGGCAAGTCGTAATCTGGACTTTCAGGATTCAACGCTGGCCCAACGCAGTAACCAACAAGATGAACTCAAGCTGATCTTGATGACCCCTGAAGGTTATCCAGAAGTGATTCCGGTGTCGGGAGTTACACGGGAGATGGTCACGCAACAGTTAAGGCGCTTGCGTCGGGGATTGAATATCACCCAAGGCGATCGCTACCTGGAGCCTGCCCAACAACTCTACGATTGGTTGATTCGACCCTTGCGATCGCAAATCGAAGCCATTGGTATCGACAACCTGGCAATTATCCCCGATCAGGGCCTGCGATCGCTTCCGGTGGCAGCTTTACATGATGGCGATCGCTTTTTAGTTGAAGACTACAGTCTTGGCTTACTGCCGAGCCTCTCGTTGATTGATTGGCGCTATCAATCCCTAGATAATGCCAATGTCTTAGCGATGGGCGCATCAGAGTTCGCCCAACAAACCCCCTTACCCGCTGTGCCCCTGGAACTGGAACTGATCTCTCAGAACCGGCAGCCCTTTTTAAATGAGCGGTTTACCTACGATAATTTGGATAGCCAAGCTCAGAACCGCCAATTTCAAATTCTGCACCTCGCCACCCATGCCCAGTTCCAAGCCGGGGCAGCCGATGCGGCTTATATTCAGCTCTGGGGGGATGAGACTTTGCAGCTTAAGAGCCTACGGGATTTTGGGCTCTACACCAATCCGCCTGTGGAGTTGCTGATCCTTAGTGCCTGCGAAACGGCGGTGGGAGATGCCGATGCTGAACTGGGTTTTGCAGGGTCAGCGTTGCAAGCGGGGGTAAAGTCGGTGCTCGCTAGTTTATGGCAGGTCTCAGATTTGGGAACCTTAGCATTGATGAATCAGTTTTATGGGCAGTTGGCCAACCCAGAGGTGTCAATTAAAGCGGAGGCGTTGCGACAGGCGCAGTTGGCGCTGTTGCGGGGAGACGTATCCCTGGCAGCGGGGGAAATTAATGGTGTGCCCCTGCCGCCCGAGTTGGCACAGTTTGCGGATACGGATTTGAGTCATCCCTATTATTGGAGCGCGTTTACGCTGGTGGGCAGTCCGTGGTGATTTTGGTCTTAGCAACAGCATTGAATCCTTGCTGCCAAGACATATTTCTTGATATTTTGCAATAAAGATGTCTTCAAATTGAGACTTTTTGTTGCTGACTATTAAGAACTGAGCCTTGTTATGCGATTGCCCTCATTATCTTGTGCTGTGTTGTTCTGTTCAGCACTGAAATTTACTGTATGGACAGCACCTACAATTGCTCAGTCGATTATGGCTGCCCCGGATAGTACGGGCACTATCATTCAGCACAACGGCAATACTTACTACATCCAGGGGGGCACTCAAGCTGGGGCTAATCTCTTTCATTCGTTTCAGGAATTTGGTCTCAGCACAGGTGAAATTGCTAACTTCCTGAGCAATCCTACTGTTAACAATATTTTTGGGCGTGTGGTGGGGGGCAGTCCCTCAATTATTGATGGGCTCATTCAGGCCAACCCAAACTTATATTTGATGAACCCAGCCGGGATTGTCTTTGGTGCTGGCGCGAGCCTGAATGTGGGGGGAGATTTTACGGCGACGACGAGCGATCGCATTGGTTTTGAGAACGGCTGGTTTAACGCCATAGGTGCAAATGACTATGCTGCCTTAGTTGGCGAACCGAACCAATTTGCCTTTTTACAAGCCCATCCCAGGGCAATTCTTAACCAGGGTAATCTCCAAACTGAAGGAAATCTCAGTTTTGTGGGGGGCAGCATTCAAAATCAAGGGCAAATCGTTTCAACGGGGGGCAATATCACGTTGGCGGCGGTTCCCGGAACCCGCTTGGTAAACCTGGCTCAACCAGGAATGTTGCTGAGCTTGGATTTGCCAAACACAGCTCTGAATCAAGGGGCTTCACTATTAGACTTACCGGACTTGCTGACTGGCCCGGTGGGAGATGTGGCGATCGCAGGCGAGGTGCAAGGCGAGCAGGTTGACCTCTATGCGGCGGGGATAGTTTCACCCACAGATGCGGATTTAGTGCAGGGGAATACGCGGGTGGTGCGTTTTACGGTGTTGGGTGAGAACCCAGATCAAGCGGTGTTTATTGATGCCCGAGCGGATAGTCCGGAACAGTTGTTATTTGGGGCTGAGGCGGGGACGGTCAGCCAGATTATTGAGCGGGATGAAGATGGGGTTGCAGTTATCAGTGAACAGTTATCAGTTATCAGTAAGTCGGTAGGTGAGTTGGATTCGGTGGCGATCGTGGCGGAGGGAAATGAGGGGAATTTCTGGCTGGGGAATGATTGGCTGCGGGCGGAGAATATTGGTGATTATGCAACGCAATTACAAAGCTGGGGTGAGGCACTGACCACCAATGCAGATATCCTCCTCTACAGTTGCTTCACGGCTTTGGGGGCGACGGGTGAAGCGTTGGTGAATAGCATTGCAAACCTGACCGGAGCAGATGTAGCCGCATCGGTGAATGCAACAGGGAGCAGCAATTATGGGGCGGATTGGTTG
>JAAHHN010000229.1 GCA_010672165.1 Spirulina sp. SIO3F2
ATTGTGCAACAAAACTGTTCAGCAACTTTTGCAAATCAACCGTCGTTGGAGCACCTTTTACAATAAAGGTCGGCGAGCTATATCGCTTGCCCTCTCTACTTTCTGACCCCTTCTGTCACCCTGCCAGTGTCCATATAAGCAGTCTGAATTTTCAAGATCATCTGCTTAACATGAGATTCTAAAGTTTCATAATCTAAACCCAGCAACTCCCAAAAATCAGCACCGCAAACCCGGCGAATACCTGAGCCAGAAAATGTCCAACTTCCTCCTGTACAAAATGCCGCTGCAAACAATCGATTGTCATGCAGCTTCAGCTCAGTCTTTGAACGATTAGATTGACTACCCGTTAAGGTATTACGCTGTGTCTTAATCTGAACAAACGTCGGTAGACCGCTCCCATGGGACATAATAATCGAATCTACGCCGGTGATCTTCAAGTGGAAATCTCTCTCAGGGCTAATTGAGTAGGGGCTGATATCAGCAATTCTTTCCCAGAGGGAGCCCATTGCGGTACTCAATTTTCTAGATATTGAATTGCTGACCGTAAATAGATCTGCTCCAGCCATTTCATAGAGATTACTGGGTGCTGCCTCTCGCTCAGCTTTCGACCGGACAAGCCCTGGCACTGAATTAATAAACTGATTCGAGAATTGGTCACATTCCGCTGCGATCGCATTAGACTGAGCTATTCTTTCCAAGACTGTACCTTGAGCAGCATCAATCTGAATCTGATGCTGAATAAAATCAGGCAGAGCAGGCGTTAAAACAGTCGATATTTTATAAGCCAAGTGTAATTCAGAACGTACCTTCCTCGGCACTTTAACCGAATCGATAGTTTCTAAAACTAACTGTGCCCTCGCTGAAGGTGAGAGTGGGATAAGGTCAGACGCCTGGAGAAATTGCATCGCGTAAGTACTGTACTCTCCACAACTATACTGCCCAATCTCATTTACACAGGAACGTTATCCCCTACAAGCCCACCGGAATCGAAGCAATTAACTGACGAGTGTATTCAGTCTGCGGATTCGTATAGATTTCCGCCGCTTGATCAATCTCTTCAATTTTGCCCTTGTTCATCACCATGATGCGATCGCTCATAAACTTCACCACACTCAAATCATGGGAAATAAAGATATAGGTCAACCCAAACTCACCTTGGAGCTCTTTGAGCAAATTCAACACCTGAGCTTGCACCGAGACATCCAACGCAGACACTGATTCATCACAGATGATAAACCGAGGGTTCAGAGCCAACGCCCGGGCAATGCAGACCCGCTGCCGCTGCCCACCAGAAAACTCATGGGGATAGCGATTCATCCAGGCGGGGTCAAGGTCAACCCGTTCGAGAAGATAGGCGGCGCGATCGCGCCGCTCCTGATGGCTTTTCCCTACCTTATGAACTAGCAACGGTTCCATAATTGCCGCCCCAATGGTCATACGTGGATTCAGCGAGTTGTAAGGGTTCTGGAAAATAATCTGCATCTCTCGACGCAAACGTTGAAGCGCACGACCCTTGAAATTAGTGACAGACTGACCATCAAAGATAATTTCTCCCTGCAACTCGGGCGTCAGACGCAGCAAGGTGCGGGCAAGGGTGGATTTACCACAGCCAGATTCTCCCACCAAACCTAAAGTTTCCCCTGGATAAACCTCAAATGAAATACCGTTAACGGCCATTAGGTAGCGTTGGGTAAAGCCCAGAACGCTTTTCATCGGAAAGCCCACAGCGAGATTCTTAACAGAGAGTAGAGGGGTTGGCTGGGCTGCTCCCTGAGACTGGGTTTCCGAGTCTGCCTCAGGTTTCATCTCTAGTTCCGGTGCATCTTGCGTTTCCAAAACTACTTCAGCTTCTGGTTCGGGTGCAGCCGCTGTGGGCACCGTGGTCATCTTGCCTGCTAAAAAATCCGCCACTGTGGGCAGATAGGCTACGGTCTGATCCAGGCGGGGGCGGCAAGCGAGAAGACCTTTGGTATAAGCATGTTGGGGCTGCCGGAAAATGGCTTGCACATCATCCTGTTCCACAATTTGCCCTTTGTACATCACCGCCACCTGATCGGCGACTTCGGCAATCACCCCCAGATCGTGGGTAATAAAAATGAGTGCCATCTGCCGGGAGCGACACAGATCCCGCAACAGTTTCAGGATCGTGGCTTGTACCGTCACATCCAGAGCAGTCGTGGGTTCATCCGCAATCAGTAAAGTGGGGTTGCAGGCGATCGCCATCGCAATCATCACCCGTTGCTGCTGACCACCGGAGAGTTCATGGGGATAGCGCTCAAGCTCCGCCCGCTTATGGGCATTCAGCCATTGATTGAGTTCTCGTTCACTGGCTTCCGGATTACCCTGTTTGCTGAGTTCAATTTGGGCTTGGGTACATAGGCTATCATCGCTGTCAATCAGTTTGACCTCTTGCAGAACCGCGATCGCCCTTCGTCTAGCTTCAGAATCCGCGACACTCTGATGCAGGCGAATCGCTTCCGTGATTTGAAAACCAATGGTGTAAACCGGGTTCAGGGAAGTCATGGGATCTTGAAAGATCATGGCGATCGCTTCCCCTCGATATTGGCGGCGTTCTGTCTCCGCTACGCTCAAGAGGTTCACTGGATCTGCTTCCTGGGCACGAAACCAAATCTCACCTTGAGTAATCCGACCCGGATTGGGCACAAGGCCCATCAATGCCAGAGAAGTTACGGATTTCCCAGAACCAGATTCCCCCACAATCCCCAGAGTTTGCCCCTGTTCAAGGCAAAAGCCAATATCATTAACCGCGGTAACGGTCTCAGTTTCACCAAAAAATTGCACAGACAGGTGCTGAACGTCAAGCACAGGTTGGTTCATGAGGATTGAGGGGGATTAGGTCTGGGCTGATTCTAGCAAACTCCCTGATTGAGATTGGTCTACAGAGGCGATCGTATCTGTCTCATATTCCAGATCATTTGGGCGTGTTTTAGACTATTGCGTTAATTACATAACATAAGAATTTTCTGCTAAAATCCCGATGTGTCTGCCAGATGTCAGTAGACAGGTTGTGAATATACAAGATGAATAGATGTGCTTCATAAGGAGAGCGCTCACATGAAACAGCTTGCCAAGTATCTGTATTATGAAAAACTCAACAAGATTTCTCCTTTTCTCTATTATTTGATCGAATATGCAAGAGCTGCAAAAAAGGTAAAAGGCACATACAATCTCCCTGGCAATTCAACACGACAAGATTTATTCAATAATTTTCTGATTCAGAGTGAAGGGAAGAAATGTCTCCAAATCGGTGTCAAGGAAGAAATTGGCGAAAAGTTTGGCCCAAACTGGGTCAGTGTCGACAAATATGATACACGTGATTTTATTGATTACAATTATGATATTCACACGCTAGAGTTTGAAGACGAGAGTTTCGATGCAGTTGTTTGTTGGTCGATTTTGGAGCATATTCCTCATCCCGAGATTGCCATCAAAGAGCTATATCGCGTTCTAAAGCCAGATGGAGAGGTTTGGGTTCAATTGCCTTTTTTGTTTCCTTACCATGAAGTTCCTAAAGATTATTGGCGTGTCACGCCAGATGGCTTGAGGGTATGGATGGATGCATTTAAAGAGATTAGCTGTGGTTGTGATTTTTGGGCAAAGACTTCCATTATTTCGGCAGTCTACTATCACGGCTCTAAATGATGATTAGCACTTTCAATCTTAGTGCTAGAGGCTGTCGTTAGTTAGATTGTAAACTCTTGCTATGACTGGCTTACAGCCCCTTTTTCTGTTTTTGGGGTCGGGTGCTCTATCCCTTGTTCGTCAGACTTCTGGGTTTAACTGACGACACGCCCTAATCGTCCCTCAGACATAGTCTATCCCGCTCAATCTACCGCCCCCATAATCGTAAAGGCAGCCCAGTTACTGGGAGCGGGGAATTCTGCCCGAGTTGCCAGCATCGCCTGACGGAGTGCTACAGCACTATCATCCCCAGCGTCTAGACGGCGGTAAAACGCCTCCATCAGTGTGGCTGTTGGTTGATCGGGAATTGCCCAGAGTGACACCACCACGCTGGCTGCTCCCGCCCCAATAAACGCGCGGGACAGACCAATCACCCCTTCACTGTTGTAAATAGTGCCGCGCCCAGTGTCGCAGGCACTTAGAACCGCTAAGTCTGCATTAAGCTTAAGCGGCGCAATCTCGCTCACGGTTAAGAAACCATCGTCTTCACGACTGGGCGCAAACGCTAGAGAATTGGCATAGCTACCAGTTTCGAGTAACCCGTGGGTGGCCAGATGGATCGTCTCGGCAGTTTGCATTTGTTCTACCGCTCTGGTTTCGGTTGCCGCAGACCCGATCAGCGGCTCAGTGCCTAAGAGAGAGGCAATCGCCTTCGCCTCGGCCTCTGCACCCGGTAATGGCGCTAAAGTGCTCCGATTCGCCCCTGGCTCATTGGGCAACTCGGGCATGGTGGGGTTCCCGACAATCAAAGCGCGATCGCGGGGTTTGAGTTGGCCCTTATTACGGCGGGATTCCCCTAACACCTGAATTGAGGGCGCAGTCAGAATCGTATGCCGCTCGATTAGTTCTACCCCGTTGGCATCTTGCAATGCCGCAAAGGGCACAAAGAACAGATCATCATCGGGGATAAACGTCACCTTGGCATTGGGGTCGGTGGGGAGTTCTTTGGCGATCGGCTCGATCAGCAACGCATGCAGATCTTGCAATGGTTGAGCAGCCCGATTCCCTTGGCGACCAGTCACCACCCGGCGGCGCATCGTGCGCACCAGTTGTTTCAAGTCAGTCTCATCCAGTGGTAGGAGACGATGGGTAATTTGCCCCGTTGGTTTGATCACCCAAATCATCAGTTGGTTGGCTTGGCTGCGTTGGTGGCGGCCGAAGCCGTAGCGCCAATAGTATGGGTGCTCATAGAGCAGGCTGTATTGCACGATGGTGGTGTTTTCTCGCTGGGCGATCGCCTTAATCTCAGCCAATGTGGGTGGCTCAAGTTCAAAGTGTTGAGGCTCCGTCGCAAAACGATTCCGAATCAAGCTTAAAAAGCCCCGCGCCCGCCCCTGCTCAGAGGCGATCAGCGCCGCCTCCCATTGCCCCTGACGCAGGTGAATCCGTTGCAAAAGTCGATGCACATCACTCGCTGATGTATAAAGACCGATGGTCAAGTGATCGGCATCATAATTGAGCAAATTGGTATTCTGTAAAACCTCACCCCGCAAAATAGTGTCCAAGTCCAAAGCATCCCGGAGGTATTGCTCTGCGGTCTGGAGCTGATCCAGTTGTAGGGCAAGAAAGCCGAGGCGTTGCAGGCTCTGACTTAAAGCGCCGGCCATGCTGCCTGTCAAGGTTTGGATTTGACCCAATCGTTCCTGCTCCAGTTCAAACTGGTCGTGGGCTTGGCTTTGGTAGTCAAAGGCTCCAGATGTATCGGCCTGCCAAAAGGCCAGCTCGGCCAGATCTTGCAGCGTCCAGGCTAGCTGAAAGCGCCCCGTATGCGCCACTAACTGACGGGCGATCGCCTCCCGTTCTTGGTGGATTTGAATTGCCTGGGCATAATTTTCTAAATCCCGGTACAAGCCCGCCTGAATCATTTTGGTGACCCACAGGTTCTGCCAGTCTTCAGGGGTTTGGCTCGGCGTCCGTGCCACGAGATCTGCGAGTAAGGTAATCCCCTGTTGGCTTTCGCCTTCCAGGTGCAGCGCTTGGGCGAGTTGAATGGTGACGTTGCGCTCGGTGGTTGTGCGGTGGGGTTCGGCCAGACTCTGAGCCAGGCGGCGAGCGTCCTGAAGCACTGCGATCGCCTCTTGACGTTGCTGTACCATCATCAACCCCCCCAATTGGGCCATGGCTTCTACCACCTCATGGGGTTCGCCATCGCTGCGAGCTAACGCTACCGCTTCTTGCGCTAAGTTAACGGCCCGCCCAAAGAAGCTATCACTATTGATGCTGGTATAGGCCGAGACAAGTTGTTGCACTACTAAACGATAGCTGTAGCGATCG
Organism: Spirulina sp. SIO3F2; assembly: GCA_010672165.1. GTDB lineage: Bacteria > Cyanobacteriota > Cyanobacteriia > Cyanobacteriales > Spirulinaceae > SIO3F2. The sequence goes on from JAAHHN010000229.1 coordinate 5,977, forward strand.
AGGGGCTGTTGAATTTCCTGCTCTAGGAACTCGCGCCCAAAGGGATCATCCAGATGGTTATAGACCGTCACCAACTGCCACAAGATACTGTTTTCAATCAAGCGTTGCTCAGGCTCTAAGGTACGAACCAAGCGTAATGCTGTCTCCGCAGCAGTTTTTGCTTGCTCGAATTCGCCGAAGTAAGCCTGGGCTTGACTGTAAGACAGCCACACCGTCACCGCTGTGTAAGCATCTCCGCCTTGTTGGGTCGCGGCAAGGGTGCGCTCAAAACCATCCACAACGCTTTGGTAATAGGTCTTAAGCGGATCGTCTGGGGTTTGACTATTGAGGGGAGTGAAGCTGCTAGAGCAAAGCAAGAATGCCAGGCTTAAGGCCAGGGAGCGGAGCGATTTGAGCATGGTTAAGCCAACAGGTGAGAAGCGTAAGACGATCAATCCTCTTCCCACTATAGTCACCCCTTCAGCGCTTGACCCACGATCAACTCATTACAATCAGAAAACGTCAACTCCAAACAATTGACAACCTCAAAGATCAAGCTAAATCATCCCCCAGACCCTGATCTGGTTTGAGGAGGAGGGGAGTCAGATTAAACATCCCTCGCCCAGAGTAGGTGAGGGATTGAGGATCAGTGGACAGATGATATGTCAAAGACATCAGACCCAAACAACTGAAAGCAGTCCTTACAAACCCAACTCAGACAGTGACGGATGATCATCAGGACGACGGCCGAGGGGCCAATGATAGAGTCGGTCTTCAGGTGTAATCGGGAAATCGTTAATGCTGGCAATCCGGCGACGCATCAGGCCATTATCGGCAAACTCCCAATTTTCATTGCCATAGGCCCGAAACCAACTGCCTGAATCATCATGCCATTCATAGGCAAAGCGCACTGCAATGCGCCGCTCATCATGGGTCCACACTTCTTTGATCAATCGATAATCTAGCTCTTTGGCCCATTTCCGCTTGAGGAATTGCACAATTTCTGCTCGCCCGTGGATAAATTCAGCACGGTTACGCCATTCACTATCGACAGTATAGGCAAGGGCAACCTTTTCTGGATTCCGGGAGTTCCAGGCATCTTCAGCCATCCGAACTTTCTGAACAGCATCCTCATAGGAGAATGGCGGCAAGGGAGGTTTAGCAGTTTCAGATTGAGTCATGATTGTTTGGCGAGAATAAACGTAAATCAATTTATTAGGGACGAAAACCTTTACCAGGCTGGCGTTGTGACCACAGCACCAATTCCCCGGCCTCTCCCCCTGCGGCTAAGCGCCGACCCTTGGGGGACCAAGCAACGGTTGACCAGCCTTGTGCTGAACCGCTGAGGACTTGGGCGATCGCTTTGGCCTGACGCCAGAGCAGCAGCTTGCCATCCTGGGCTGCTGAGGCCAGGGTGAAGGTTTGGGGTTGAAAGGCGATCGCTTGCACCGTTTGCTGATGGTGCTCCAGCACACGATTGCGCCACACTCCATCTATGTTGCGCTCTCGCTCCCAGATCGTAATCCCACTCATGCAGGCTGCTGCCAATAAGGGCGACCCGGTTTTAGTGAGGGGATCAGACCAGGCGATCTGGCGGACTTTGCCAGGAAAACCTTGCATAAACCAGGGTGGGGGATTGCCCCAATCCACAACTGTTAACGTATGGTCAAGATTGCCTGAGCCTAAATATCGACCGTCGGGCGACCATCCGCAGGTAATGCTAGCTCCTGGAACAGCAATAAACTCCGGTGCGCGATCCCAATCGGTCGCTGACCAAACACTGACGCCCCCATGACCGCTAACGGCTAAATGATGACCTTGGGGATGCCAAGCCAATGCCAGCACTGAGGAGCGGGAAAAATTCAATTTCTGGATTAATACCTGACGCGAAATATCCCAAATTTGGATGTCTGGGCCAACGCCTACGGCCAGAATCGGCAGGCTGGGATGCCAAGCTAAGACGTCTAGCCAAACTGGAGCAAGCTGCTGTGATAAGACCTGAGTCTGCTCAGTACTTGACCACACTTCGAGTCGACCAGACTGACCCACAGCTGCAAGAAATTGGCTATCCGTGGAAAAGGCTAAATCATTAATCCCTAAACCCTCAGGGTGCTCTGAGCATCCGTGCGGTGGATTGGCTGGATGCCCTAAAACAACCTCTCCCTGAGCTGAACTCGCGGCTAGATGCTGACCATCAGGCGACCATGCGATCGCAGTGACGTAATCCTTGAGGCAGAGCTGCCAGCGTTGCTCAAATTTGTGGTCTGCCGCACGGGGGTAGGACGGGGTTACACGAGACATGCCCGAAAGCCTGCTTGGAGTTCAGCTTCATCCAGGTTGCGGCCAATAAACACGAGTTCACTGCGCCGCTGTTCATCCGCTGCCCAAGGGCGATCAGGACGGCCGTCAAAGATCATGTGAACACCCTGAAAAACAAACCGTTCTGCCATGCCCTCAATATTCAAAATTCCTTTCATGCGGAAGATATCTGGGCCCTTCGTTTGCAATAAATTGGTCATCCAGGCGTTGAGTTTGTCTTCGTCAAGGGGCTGCTCTTCAACAAGAGCAGTGGAATAGACAGACTCATCATGCTCATGGGCATCTTCATTGAGAAACTCCGGATCGACCTCCAAAGCCCGCCCTAGATCAAAGGCTTTAACCCCCAAGAGCGAGTCCATCGACAACGTCGAATGTTGGGTGCGATACAGTTTCACCAATCGATTCATCTCTCGGATTTTTTGTTCTAGGGCATCTAAGGCATCAGCCGTCACCAAGTCAGTTTTATTAAGCAAAATAACATCAGCAAAGGCAATTTGTTCTTGGACTTCATCAGCATCCCAATGCTGTTCAATGTGTTTGGCATCAACAACCGTGACCACTGCATCTAAACTGAGCTGGTTTTGAATATCTTCGTCCACAAAGAAGGTTTGAATCACTGGAGCTGGGTCAGCTAGACCGGTTGTTTCAATCACGAGATGATCAAATTTATCTCGACGACGCATCAGATTGCCAATAATCCGGATCAAGTCGCCACGAACCGTACAACAGATACAGCCATTATTCATCTCAAAGATCTCTTCATCCGTATCAATGACCAACTGATGGTCAATCCCGACTTCGCCAAATTCATTAACAATAACGGCAACCTTTTTGCCATGTTCGTGGGTCAAAATATGATTTAGAAGTGTGGTTTTTCCAGCACCCAGGTAACCTGTTAGAACCGTAACTGGAACAGATTTTGCTAGGTTATCAACTGCGATCGCCATTGTTTAATTTCCTCTATCCAAATAGTTGATGACCAATCTGTCATCGAGATGAAATCTTTGATTGGCCAGGGTTTAAGCTGAATAAGCTCCCCCATTTAACGACATACTTCAGACCTGGTTGGGGCTACAGAGAGCATCAACAGAAAAACTGGCTTTTGGGTAATTACTGAATCTCTATTGCTAAGCGCAGAGCAACGAACTAGAAAGCGGCTCAGCACAACCTCGCATCGGGTAATTGCTGCCCAGTTAATGAGGATTTCATCGGTTCAGCACCCAAGGCTTTGACCAAATCTCCATAAGTAACATCGATAGCTGCTTTATGAAGCTTGTAAGTTTGAGGCGGTTTGGTCATCACTGCAATGACTGTTTCAATGGGAGGACAGCCCGGTTCATTGCAGCGAAGCTGGCTGATGGACACCAATATTGAGTCATCCAGCGCAAGCACCGTCTTGACCCAAGTCTTCAATTGGTGAATTTGAGTGGGAGCAGCGGTGGGTGAGCGTCTTGAAAATAAACTCATAATGGATACCACCTGTTAACCCAACAGCAGAGAGGACAGAAAGGCAGAGCCTGCCCCCAAAATGGCAAAACCACTAAACCGTAAATTGAGCTGGGGCAGTGCTGAGTTTTGGGCATCAGGAGCCACAAGTTGACGAGCGAGGGTATAACTCCCAAGGGCGATCGCTAGCTGAATCCCGGTAAAACCAAGCAGATACCCCACAAGGGGACTCATTTCTGCCCCAACGATAGCTTCTCCGTAGGCATAGCCATGAAACACACCCGCAAACGCCGCCATCCCTGCGAGGAGCGGCACGGCTGGACAACGACGCAAGGCCAACAACAGGCCAAAGAGTGCAACAGACAGAGAAACTATGATTTCAGGCACGGGCAAATCCCAGCTCTGCAAGTGAATACCGGTTCCCAATACACTGGCCAAAACAAAGGCAATGGGGATCACAAAACCCTTCGTAACCCGCGCTGCCAGCAAACCTGTGGCAATCGTAAAGAGGAGGTGATCAATCCCAATAACGGGGTGGCCGAGGCCGGAGAGAATCCCCTCCATAAAGCTTGCAGGGGTTGTGCCACCAAAAGGATGGTGGGCAAAAGCAGGGGTAGCCAGCCATAACGCCGAAACCGACAGTCCAGCCATGAGGAGCATGGA
>JAAHHN010000023.1 GCA_010672165.1 Spirulina sp. SIO3F2
GAGGTCGTCTGGGATACCTAGGCCATTGTCAGCGATCGCCACTTCTGCCCATTGATCATCAACAAACCGCGTCCGAATCGTCATAATGCCAGGTTTACACTCTCGTTCTTCTGGCGTTTGTTGTTCTGCCCGTTCTTCCAAGGCATCAATAGCATTACTGATAATGTTCATAAACACCTGATTGAGCGGCCCTGGATAACATTCAATGGATGCCGTCAGCCCATAATTTTTAACAACTTCAATGGCTGGCCGTTCTGACTGTGCTTTAAGACGATGCTTGAGAATCATCAACGTGCTATCAATGCCCTCATGGAGATCAACAGTCTTGAGCGCCGATTCATCTGTGCGGGAGAAATTGCGCAAAGATAGCACGATCGCGCGAATCCGCTCAGTTCCCGTTTGCATTGATGTGAGCATTTGAGGCAAATCGGTTTGGATAAAGTCCCAATCAATTGCTTCAGCTTCGGCCTCAATTGCTGGATTCGGCTCCGGATATTGCTGCTCATACAACTTCACTAAACCCAACAAATCTTTGACGTAAGCTTCGGTATGGCTCAAATTCCCATAAATAAAATTCACTGGATTATTGATTTCATGGGCAATGCCTGCCACAAGCTGACCGAGGCTAGACATTTTCTCATTTTGGATCACTTGCGCTTGGGTGTTGCGCAATTCAATTAACGTTGCTTTGAGTTCAGCAGTGCGGTCATTGACGCGATCTTCAAGTTGTTCTTTGCTGGCTTCTAAGGCAGTAAACGAGTCCCGTAGTTGACCTGCCATATAGTTAAAAGATTCAGTTAAACCATCCAATTCCAGAATTGGGCTTCCCTGTACTGTTTGCTCCAAGTTCCCAGTGGCAATTGCGCTGCTAGCTTGGTTGAGTTGCAAAATGGGGTGGATAATCCAGCGTGTGGTCGCAAACCCAAACCCTGTTGCCGCCCCTAATGCGAGCAAGCAAAGTGCAATTGTATTGCTTCGATTGGCATTAATTTCAGCCAAAAATTCACTTTCTGGAACCGCCACCGCCACCAGCCAATCTAAACCATTGGCTTCCTGCCAGGGGTGAACACTGACAAAATAGGGTTCTCCTTCAAACTTCAGCCGCAGCTCTGTAGCTTGATCTAAATTGTGAAACCCGCCGAATTGTTCCTGAATCGTTTGACTGACCTGTTGTACAAGCAGCTCAGGACTAGCCGATGCGAGAAATCGTTCTGTTGAGTGATCAGGCTTCACGATAAAGGGAGAGATCCCTCCAGAATTAGCAATAAGTCTGCCATCCCGTTCGACGATAAATACAGAGCCTGACTGACCGATATGTAGATTCTCCAAAAAGTCACTTAGCTTGAGGAGTTGCACATCTGCCGCAAGCATTCCCAGGAGTTTTCCTTGAGGATCATAAATCGGACGGCTAGCCGAGGCAAACACGACGGAACCGCCTTGTTCGAGATAGGTTTCAACAATTGACCAAATTGGTTTGCCTGCATTAATCGGGTTGGTATACCAGCTCTCCTCAAAATTGCTCCACGTCCACACCCCCAAAACTTCATCAGGATTACCTTGTGCATCCAAGGCATAGGTCACAATGTTGTCTTTTGTATCCCCTGTCCATTCCTCCAAGGTTGCTGTCTGGCCATCGTAACGCGCAATCCCATACCCAGAACCATCGATCATACCAATCCCGTTATAGGTCAGATCATAGAGCTGCATCTGATCCCAAAAATAATGGGCAGACCTTTCATGATCTTTAAGGTCGAGTACACCCCGTCGAATAGCATCTGCATTCATTTGGGTGAGCTTTTGGGGCATCTCCAAATAAGAGCTGAGGTGTTCAGCAACAACATCATTCGTGTCATTGATGACTTCAGCGGCTAGGGTCTCAACGGCTTCCCGACCGCTCTGAAAGGACAAATAGCCCACTAAACCCACAGTTCCAAAAATCTGAAACAGGAAGGGAATGATGAGCACCCATTGGAGTGAGATTTTAAAAAGAGAACGGATCTTGGGGAATGAGAACCGCATAAGGCGATCATGGTACTCCCATAACGATAAAGAAGTTTGCGTTGAAACCAGGAGAATATCAGGATTTTTTTTCAAGTTCATCCCAAATCCCACTTAAGATACATTTGTGTTTCAGAATTTACAATAAAGTGTTTGACTCGGCAAGCCAAACTTATACTTTCCAAAAAAAATAATCAGCAACAAAAAAAACAGCTCTTTGAAAATCAATTCATCATACCATGATCTCCTCTGAGCTTCTATCATCGAGAAGCATTAATATATACAAGCTCTCCGCCATTCAACATCCTGAATATTAAAATCTTCTGAGTAGGTCAGGGTAGAAAAGCTTAAATAGATTGCGAAACATAAGTCAAGATGAATCTCTTGCAAATCAAGGATCAGGGTTAACTAAAAAAAAGAAACAGGATGGATGATTTTAAGGCCGACCGACTTGGTATTAATCCAAGACACTCACACCATAAAAGTCTGTATATATATATTGCTCAACCATATATTCAAGCTAAGCACAGCAACAATAGAACAATTCTTTATCCATTTCAAGAGCAATTGAGACTAGCGTAAAAACCCGGTCACTATCCAGCACTTCAGAAAAATCTCGTGTCAACCATATCAAAAATCTTAACCTAGGCAGTCGAGAGGTTAAATGTCAAGAGAAAAACAAAAAAAGAAACTCTCAATAAATTAGAGTGAGCGTTTGCGAATTCAATAAAAACGCTAGAGCTGTTTTATCCAACTTGCCTAAAATCGTCAAAAAGCATCTAGGAAAAAGGATAGAGTAACGATCATCCAGTTCTAATGCTCTGTCAGCGCCAAGATTTTAGGTCTACGTTCTCTAGAACGCTTGCATAACATTTTTTACTAAGACTCAATAACTCGAAGATTAAGTCTTGACGCTGCACTAGATACATCAACATTTGTATCAGGCGGTGAGCAAAACGTAGTGACTCTCAGCTTAAAGTAGTACAGGAGGTTCAGCCATCCACGACTGTTTCACTTGTTGGATCACATCCCGAAATCGATCGCACAAAAACCCCACACTCGCGCCATGTTTACCTGTCTCTAGACTCATTTCAACCGTTCACCATCGATTAATTCATATCGCTAGTCTGTACCATCATCGTGGGCAGGATAATCTTGAAACGTCAGTTTTAGCAATGTTGCGTTCGTCGTGGCCAACCCAACTGGGGTCTCGTTATCATCATTTATCTCAATTCACACTGTACTGTAAAGTTCTAGCGATCGTACCCTAAGCCCTCCCCAACCTTCATTAAAATAAGTAAGCTGTCTACCGCTGTGTACCCCCATGCCCGAAGCCGCGCAACCCCACCGCGACTATCGTCCCCTTGATCCTGAGAAGCTCTCCCCCATGATGTTTCACTATGTCCAAGTGAAAGAAGAATATCCCGGAGCATTGTTGCTCTACCGAGTGGGGGACTTTTTTGAATGCTTCTTTCAAGATGCGGTGACGATCGCGGAAGCTCTGGAATTAGTACTCACGAGTAAAGAGGGGGGCAAAGAAACGGGACGAGTCGCCATGACGGGCGTTCCCCACCATGCGGTGGAGCGCTACAGTGCCCAATTGGTGGAAAAAGGGTACGCGGTGGCGATTTGCGATCAGGTGGAAGATGCTGCGATCGCCCTGGCAGAAAAACGCATGGTGCGACGGGAGGTGCAACAACTGCTGACACCCGGAACACTCACGGAAGCAGGGATGCTCTCAGCCCGACGCAACAACTATCTAGCGGCGGTAGTGCTGACGAAAAACTATTGGGGCCTGGCCTATGCAGACATCACCACGGGGGAGTTTTACACCACCCAAAACCAAGGCGCTGAAGCCTTGGTGATGGAACTGGAGCGGCTGCATCCCTCAGAGATCCTGGTGCCCACCGATGCCCCAGATGTGGGGGCGCTGCTGCGGCCGGGGGAGCGATCGCCCGCTTTACCGGAAAACCTACCCGACCAGTTTTGTTATTCATTGCGATCGCGCACCTATTTCAAAGCGGCGGAAGCCCGTAATCGCCTGCTGGAAACCTTTGGGGTGCGCTCCCTGGAGGGTATGGGCTGCGAAGGGCAAACCCTGGCGATTCAAGCGGCGGGTGGTTTGCTCGAATACATCGAAGACACCCAAAAAGATAACCCTGTCCCCCTTCAACCCCTCAAGACCTACGCAATCACGGATTACCTGATCCTCGACCCCCAAACCCGCCGTAATTTAGAAATTCTCCAAACCGTTCGGGAAGGCACCATCCAAGGTTCGTTACTCTGGGCGCTCGATCGCAGCAGTACAGCAATGGGGGGGCGGGCACTCAAGCGGTGGCTGATTGAGCCGTTGCTGGATGAAAAAGGGATTCTGGCGCGGCAAGAGACGATCGCAGAACTAATCCAAACTTTGCCGTTTCGGGAGCAGTTGCAACTGCTGCTGCGCCAGTTCTATGACCTCGAACGTCTCAGTGGGCGAGTGGGGTCGGGGCGGGCCAATGCTCGGGAGCTGGCGAATCTAGCCGATTCCCTGGTACGTCTAACGGATTTGGCTGCCCTTACCCAACAGGGAGAATCCCCCTACTTGCGACGGCTCCACCAGCTCCCCGCTGAACTGGAACAGCTCGGCCAACATGTCTTAGCTCATCTGGTGGAATCACCGCCCCAACATGTCAAGGAAGGGGGCCTAATTCGGGACGGCATCGATACTCGTCTCGATGAACGGCGACAACAACTCCAAGCAGATCAGCAATGGATCGCCAACCTGGAAACCAGCGAGCGGGAGCGCACGGGGGTCAATAAGCTCAAGGTGGGCTATAACAAAACTTTTGGCTATTACCTCAGTCTGCCCCGCTCCCAGGCGGCTGCCGCTCCTAACAATTACACCCGAAAACAAACCCTCACCAACGAAGAGCGCTACATCACCCCTGAGCTTAAGGAATGTGAGACCCGTATCCTGACGGCGCGGGATGAACTCAACCAAATTGAGTACGAAATTTTTGAGGAATTGCGGGCGGAGGTGGGTCAAGCTTGCCGCCAAATTCGGGAGATTGCGCGGGCGGTGGCGGCGCTGGATGTGTTGGTGGGTCTGGCGGATATCGCGGCTCAATGGCAATATTGCCGCCCAGTCATCACCGCCGACGATCGCCGCATCCAGATCCAGCAGGGTCGTCATCCGGTGGTGGAGCAACGGTTGGGACAGGGCTTTTTTGTGCCCAATGGTACGAGCTTGGGCTATGACGAGACCCATTGGGATAACCCCGATTTGGTCATCCTCACAGGCCCCAACGCCAGCGGCAAAAGTTGTTATCTGCGGCAGGTGGGTTTGATTCAGCTCATGGCGCAGATTGGCAGTTTTGTCCCGGCTCAGGCGGTGACGCTCGGGATCTGCGATCGCATCTTTACGCGGGTGGGGGCGGTGGATGATCTGGCGACGGGTCAATCCACGTTTATGGTGGAGATGAATGAGACGGCGAATATCCTCAACCATGCGACGCCTCAATCGTTAGTTTTATTGGATGAAATTGGTCGGGGTACGGCAACATTTGATGGGCTTTCGATCGCCTGGTCGGTAGCAGAATATTTAGCGCAGGTGGTGCGATCGCGCACGATTTTTGCGACCCATTATCATGAACTCAATGAGTTAGAAACGCTCTTGGAAAATGTGGCGAATTATCAGGTTACGGTCAAGGAACTGCCCGATCGCATTATCTTTTTGCACCAAGTGCAACCGGGAGGAGCCGATCGCTCTTATGGGATTGAAGCGGGTCGGTTGGCGGGGCTACCGGATCGGGTGATTCGTCGGGCTAAGGAGGTGATGGCGCAGATTGAGAAGCACAGTAAGATTGCGGTGGGGTTGCGGCGGGGCACGAAGACTAAGCCCGCTCAACCGATCTCACAAATGAATGGTCAGCCGCTGGAGCAGTTGGATATTTTTGGGAATTAAACTCAGTAACACTGTGAATCCAATCACACCTCAATCTGGCAAACAATGTCAATCCTATGCCTGAAGCAAACATTAAACACATTTTTACAAAATCAGCGATCGCTCTTTTGGCAATTGCTTCTTCTGTTTTTTTGTTCATCCATATACTTGAATATAGATCTGAGACTGAATCCCAGAAGCTTGCAAAGCTTGTAGAAGCGAGTCTCCAAGAAAAGAAATGGGAGTATGCGGATGAACTTACACAGAAGTTTATGCTCAGGTCTCTCAATTGGCCGCTTGATTTTGAGGAATTTGGAATTTGGGATATTCTTAAACTAGACTGCAATAGAATCAAAAAAATTGATACTGCTTGGCAAGAAAGTAGTGATGGTAAATTTGGCTTTAGTGTTCAGCAAAAAATCTGGAAATCAGTAGAGTTATCTCTCCCCAATGAGAATAGACAATATTTTGAGAGATTTGAATTGCTCTATCAGAAGTTGGGATGGAACTCAGAAAGTGACACCATAGAGTTTTACGACATTAGTGAAAAATCAATAAGTCCAGATATTCCAGAAGGTTATTTCCCATCCAAGCAGTGGACATTGAGCTATTTAGACGGTAATCCCAGACCAGACGCATTGTTAATACTTTTCAAGAAACTGGATTCATGTCATAGCAGTTAGATGGACTGGACTATTGATTCGCAGTGGAGTATCTGGCTTAATTTCTGGATTAGTAATAGCATTACTTACAGTTAATCTTCACTGAGATTAAAGTTATAATATCTACTGTAAGTTATCTCAGGTTAGTTATTGATGCCTTTAATATCCAGTGGCTCATGGAGAGATAAATCAGCTTGGGAAGATTTTTGGCAGAACGCAACTAAAACAGGTCAAGCTGGGTTGACTGATACACATGTCGAAAAAACATATTTACCTGAATCACCACTCTTGGGTTATGGCTATGCCAAAGATGCGTTTCTCGACAATGCCCATACGCAAAAGCGAATTTTGTTCGTGGGTAATGGGATGTCTCTCAAACCACTCGACTATTATTTCTCAGGATTTGATGTTACGGTTCTGGATATTTCAGTGGCAGCATGTGAACTATTTAAATCAAGGATGATAGCTGTATTCAAGAATGTAGAGTCTTTCTTACAGAATGTCACCTTGACTTCTACTGGATACCAGAGAGAATATGCAGAATCAAATCGGTTAAATAAATTTATTTATCGTCCCGGTGGACGTATCGAAGTGGTGTGTGCTGATATGTTTGATTGGCAACCCAAACAAACCTGGAACTATATTTATAATCAGCTAGCATTTCTACCATTCTCAGAAGAGGAACAAGATTTTCTTCTGAATCGCTATTACTCTTGGTTAGAGGATCATGGTGGATTACAAATTAACTATTATTTCTTCCCTGAGCATCCGTTTAAGCGAATTGTAGATGTGGCGAAAGCGATCGGCTTCTTAGTCCATGATGAAGATATCAATGAGGTTTTCGGAAAAGCCATGGCATACAAAAGTGATCCTCAGAAAGTGAAGGAAATCATGAAGAATTACACGATAGAGGAATATAAGAAAGAACTCTTGAGGAAAGACGGAAGAAAGATGTTATGGGTTATTTGGGGATCTGTATTGTGAGGTGTAGGGAAGGCATTGCCCCAAAGCAATACAATCGCTCTTAAATAGATACATTGGCAAGCAAATCCATCTTACAATTAAGCCCAAAAATTTCATCACTTACTTCTGACCAACACACCCTACTGCTGAGTTTTTTGCGTATTTATCAGGCTGGTCGTATATTTGTTTGAATAGCAGCTATCCCAATGACAAAAAATAAGTATTGAGGCTAAATTTCTGCACAAGTCGATATTGCATAATGGAAGGCAATCAAAACAAAATTGAATGAAACTGTATTAAATCAAATTAGATATTCAGCGATCGCGGCTAATGTTAGACTTTGGTCTATAGGAGATTGCCCACACAAACTGTTACCAATGGGAAGCTAGACTGTTTTCCCGTGATATCAAAAAAGCATGAGCCGCCAACACCAAATCAGGACTTCTGCTACCACTTCAACCCCAAAGCAAAAATCCCGATTTGCAGCGCCTCCAGTCGTTCAACCCCAGGCACATCAGAAAGCGCCTGCCCAAGCACCAGAATGGCAGCCTGAGACCCACGGCACAGTTGACCCGCTAGCACGCCTGAAAGCCACCGCAGACGCACAAGCCAAGCTCAGCATTGGCCAGCCCAACGACAAATATGAACAAGAAGTAGACCGGGTTGCCCGTGATGGAACCCAACGCCTCCATACCCCCATCACCAACGCAGCAGAACCCGGCCCGATAATTAATTTCAAGTCCTATGTGCAAAGGAGTTCCGCCCTTACGGGGGGTGAAGCCTCCAGTGAGCTAGAATCTTCGATTAATTGTGCTAGAGGTGGCGGTCAGTCTTTGGATTCTGGCTTGCAGCAATCGATGGGTCAGGCCATGGGTGCAGATTTTAGTCAGGTTAAAGTCCATACCAATGGTCAATCGGATCGCCTCAATCGTTCAATTCAAGCCCGAGCCTTCACAACAGGGAGTGATGTGTTTTTCCGCAAGGGAGAGTATAACCCTGGCAGCCAGGGTGGCCAAGAACTTATCGCCCATGAGCTGACCCATGTGGTGCAGCAGGGGGGAGCTGGGGTACAGCGATCGCCTGTTATTCAGCGCTTTCTCCTGGACGAAGCGGGTAAAAAAATCATTGCCGCAGACAAACGTCAGAAGGGTACAGAAGCATACGACGAACAAAAAGCAGCGTACACCAAGGGAATGACCCATTTCCGTACCTCGTTGCGCAAAAAAATGAATAAAGATGCGGCATTAAAAAGTTACATCTTCGAGGGGGCCGGTCTGATGCAAGAGAGTCAAGACAAGCTCTACAAAAACTATGTGGCGACGATTTCCCATGACTATATGTTGAAATATAGTGCGAAGGACAAAGATAATGAGTCATTAACAGTTGAACAGTTGCTAGAAAAGATGAAAGCTGATCCTGAGCTAAAAGGAGCAGCGGCCACATCAGAAAACAACACATCCGCTCAACCGGGCACAGGCTTAGGAATCGGTAAAACCGATGACCCAGAACTCACTGCTGTGCGGATGGCCAAAGCAATGGCGATCGCGGTTGCGAGTGTTGAAGCATTTGAGAAAATAGTCAGACAACTGGGCGCTGAATCAAAGGCAGCGAGTGTTGAGTTACGTCCATTTCCATCGGTCAAAAAAATGGAACGGGCGGCATTCAAGACGGTTGTTAAATATGATGGTCAAGTCGGCAATTTAACAGATGTCTGTGCGGCTTCTTTAGTCTTCACTCGCCTTGATGAAGTTCTTTATGCGGCTGATACATTGAATAACTTCTTGCGGCAAGATGCCCGCATGAGACTGACCAATGTCAAAAATCGATTTATTGAGTTTGCGAAGCAAGTTGAACAGAATGCTGACAATGGTGATGATGGTTTTCTAGATGATGTGGGTTACTGCGATATGCTCTGGAATATCCAACTTCCCTCAGGATATATCGGAGAGGTTCAGCTCCATATGCGGAGCCTTAAAGATACAAAAGATGCCAAAGGACACGGTGTCTATGGTAAGCAGCGGACTTTGGAAGAGAGTGCGAAATTTATTGAGAACCTCAAGATTTCGGGGTGGGAAAAAATTGCAAATATTATCGTGAGGGAAGTTTTGTCCTCGCAAGGACAGCAACCCGCAATTTCTAAAGATGACTTTATAGATGCGTCTGCTTCCATTGATAATAAAGAATTCATGGTACTTGCAAAACAGGTCATTAAGTCACAATCAATGAATAAAATTCTAGCTCAGGTTGTTGATGCATTTGGTGATGAGTTCAAAAAGCTAAAAGATGACGAGAACTTTGTGACGACCTTCTTTAAGATCTTGAAAGAGGTTATTGGTGCCAGCAAAGAGAAGAAAGATATTATTAAGAACCTCATCAACCTTGGCAATAAAATCTATGGAGAGACGCTAAAAACCCTTAAGCAAGACTTCTTGAAGAATACAGGTGCAGAGGAAAAAGACTACCAAAAACTTATCAAGGATCTCAGGAACTTTAATCCGACGATTCAGGGAGAGAATAAAGTAGATGTTGCAACAGTTTATGCGAAGTTTTTTGGTGGTGTAAAAGAGAATTATGGGGGTGGCCGGAGCACCTTAGTGAAGGCCCATGATGGTTATTACCAATCAGCAAAAGGATATATTGGCACGTTCAGTGATAAACCTGAAGATTTGACAGAAATGCAAGCTAGCTTGGATCAGCAAAAGGAGCAGATGACAGCAGCCAAAGAAATGATCGAAGCCCTTAAATCCGGTAAGGATGTTGGACATTAACAGTATTGCTTTGACAGTCCCTCAAGCCCGCTCGATCGTTCCCGGTTATACCGTTAACCAACATCCCAATATTGGGTTTCTTGGGACGTCAGCATCCGGCCCAGCTTGAGATATTCAGTTTTTGTTGCGTCGAGAATCAGCTTCATCGTCACAGGTTGCTCAGCCTCAGCCGCAAGAAAGGCCGCATTGAGGGCGATCGCTTTAATATTTCCCCCCGTCACATCCAGCTGGCCTAATAGCTCAAAATCTAAATCTTGAGTGGGGGTTTGCTTGGGGAACACCCGCTGCCAAATTTTGCTGCGCTCGGGTTGTTTGGGATAGGGGAAATTGAGAATAAACCGGAGACGACGTAGAAAGGCTTGATCCAGATTATCTTTGAGGTTCGTTGTGAGAATCGCCAAGCCCTGATAAGACTCCATCCGTTGGAGTAGATAGCTCACTTCAATATTGGCATGGCGATCGTGACTATCTTTGACTTGGGTGCGCTTCCCAAAGAGGGCATCGGCTTCATCAAAGAGCAAAATCGCCCCCCCCACTTCTGCCGCGTCAAAAATCCGCCGCAGATTTTTCTCGGTTTCGCCAATGTATTTGCTCATGATGGCGCTGAGATCAATGCGGAAGAGATCCAGCTTCAACTCGTTAGCTAGGATTTCTGCTGCTGTGGTTTTACCCGTACCGCTAGCCCCAGCGAAAAGGGCAGCCAGCCCCAAACCCCGTTGATTTTTGCCCGCGAAGCCCCACTGTTGATAAACCCTGGCCTGCTGACGCACATGGGTTGTAATCTGACGCAGAGTGTTTTTCTCGCGCTCTGGCAAAATCAGGTCATCCCAAGTGGCATTTACTGTAATGCGCTGGGCTAGCCCTTCGAGTTGGGGGCGAGCTTGTAAGCGGCAAAATTCCCAGAGGCGAGTCCCCAACTCGGTGGTTGATTCTGTTACTTGATTCTGCACCGCAGCGCTCGCGGTTTGAATCATGGCACCAGACAAACGAAATTGCGACGCCAAGCGAGCCAGCTCTTCATCCTGAAACGATGCGGGGGCATCTGCCTCCTCCCAAGCGTCCTGCCAGAGTTCAAGCTGCTCGCCATATTGCAAGCCCACTACATCAAACGTGAGCACGGCTGGATGGGAGAGTTGCAATCGTTGATCGGTGAGGACAATCAACGGGAGATTAATGCTGTTTAAAAACACATCAACCAAGGGTGCGCCGCCATTCGGCCCGGTTTCGCTGGTTTTCGAGTTCGTGATCTGCACTTGTAGGAGGGCCGGCTCTAGGACGAACCAGCGTCTTAACCGCAGCATAAGGTGCTGTAGCTCGGCGCGATCGCGGGGGATGGAATCACTCGAAAGACTGTAGAGGGGAACACCGATCGCCTGGCTCACCTGGGTGGTAATCGCTTGCTGAAAGTCACGGAGGGTGCCACACAACTGCACCACGGGGGGCAGCTCAGAGGTCGCATAAAATAGCCCGACCATTTGCTCCACAATCGTTTGGTGCGAGGGTTGTAGCTGAATCTGGCTAGAGGCTCGGCTGTACCCGGTTGTTACTGTGCCCTCCAGGAACGGATCGCTATAGGGCTCACCGACGAGATAGTTCAAAATCGCTTCGTCAATTTGCAGGGGTGCGCGTGGCGGTTCAGGCGTGCTGGCCCAACGCACCAGTTGCCATTGTCGCAGCGGCCGACGGGCGGTAACACTGTTCCAGTGGGGGTTAGGGAAGCATTGCAGGGCAAGTTGGAAGGTGGTGCTGCCGAGTTCAGGGATGTTCTGCGCGATCGCCAGCACCCCAGGGAAATCTGGATGCATGGCTTGGCCAGTACAGCAGAGCAAAATGGCTCGCTCAAATTCCGACAGACCAAACTTCTGACACAACACCTCAAGCGCTGGCGGTGCAGACATGGTATTGGCAGTTGTTGCCTGAGTTTGAATCGCGGTCTCCAGGTCTTCTTCGTAGGGCTGAGCCTGGCGGTTGGCAATATGCCGGGTTAAGTAACCCCGGACGATCGCGATCGCTTGCATCAGATAGTCGAAGTTGTTCGCTTGCCAGGGTTGAGTGGAATTGTCCATTGAGAATTCAGCAAGGGCAGAAGGGGCCATCAGCGAGTCAATAGCAACACGTGGGGTTTGCGTTGCGGCGCATCAACTCGAATTCTATTCTTTCGTTTTATAGGGTTCTAGCCTAACGCTTCCACGCACAGCAAAAAATAGCAGGATTGAAGCTCAACCTTCACGCTAGGGCTGTGTTCCCCTTGTTTAGGTGCGTCGCCGAGCCTTAAAAAATCTTATTCAGAAAAAGTCACAATAAGGAGAACGTTTTCTTCTCATGGCTGGCTAAACATGGGTTGACATTGCTGTTGGGCGATCGCCATCTCCACTGCCAACTATAGACCTTGGTCTAGGAGAGATTGCGAAAAAAAGCGGTTATAAAGAGGAGTAGACAACGCTTATCCAAGCATCCCAACGTTAATGAGCCGCCAACACCAAACCCGGATCGCCGCTTCCTCTGCAAACCCAAAGCGAAAGTCCCAATTTACGGCTCCGCCTGTTGTGCAACCCAAAGCCCAGAACAGTAGCTTCACTCAGCAGCCAAAGGTGCAAACAAAAGGCAGCGGCTCAGTTGACCCCCTAGCACGACTCAAAGAAAGTGCCCAGCTCCAAGCCAAGCTCAGCATTGGCCAACCCAACGACAAATACGAGCAAGAAGCAGACCGGGTTGCCCGTGATGTGGTGCAACGGCTGCATGCCCCGATCACCAATGCAGCCGAACCTGGCCCGACGATTAATCTCAAACCCTATGTACAGCGGAGTTCTGCCCTTACGGGGGGTGAAGCCTCCAGTGAGCTAGAGTCTTCCATTAACCGCGCTAAAGGTGGGGGGCAGTCGTTGGATGCCGGGTTGCAGCAGTCGATGGGCAGTGCAATGGGAGCAGACTTTAGCAACGTAAAGGTGCATACGGATCGCACCTCAGACCAGCTCAACAAGTCAGTACAGGCGCGAGCCTTTACGACGGGCAGTGATGTGTTTTTCCGTAAGGGCGAATATAAACCCGGCAGCAAAGGGGGGCAGGAGTTGATTGCCCATGAACTGACCCATGTGGTGCAGCAGGGGGCGGCTGGAGTGCAACGCCAAATTCAGCGGGCAGCACTGACCCCGCCCAGCATTACCGTCAATGCTGTTTCCCCCAACGTTATTCAGTGCGACCCGACCATCGACTACGAAAAGAAATGGCCCTTCAAGAAATTCGCTAATTATGAGAAGAAGTTCAAAGATGTAGACATGAAACAGAACAAGGTTACTGACAGTGACGATAAAGATCTTGGCACCATCGGACTAGGGCCCTGTTGTGCCATTATCGTCGCTTGTTCTGTGCAGGGTCAGGGTTGGGTTGTGGGGATGCACCACTACTCAGGATTTGTCGGTAAGGATGCAACCAGTATCACTGACGTTTACAAGAGCTTGCATAGCGAAGTTGAAACTGCGGCGAAAAAGAAGGGCACTATCGAAGCTACACGTAAGTATCTTATTCCTGGTTCACAAACTGCAACTGCCCATAAAGAAACCATTGAAGAGTTCGAAAAACAGCAAAAAGGATTTGATAATGATTGGCGAGCCTTATCCGCAAAGTATGCTGAAGAACGGCAGGGGGCTGTAAATCCCTCAATTTCTGTCACCATTGAACAGAAGAAGCATTGGTATCGGAAGAATGATTTGGTCATCAAATATTACTACACCTAATATCTGAGTTCGACGCTACTCAGCAAAAGAGCTGGTCTGAAGCCTGTTCTTAGCTCAATATCTAAAAGGCATTACCGGAAACAAAAATTATCAATGTAGGCTGAGACACCGCCCTCCCATCAACAAACTGAAATCTATGGGCCGCCAATATCAAACCCGGATCGCCGCTTCCTCTGCCAACCCAAAGCGAAAATCCCAATTTATGGCTCCGCCCGTTGTGCAACCCAAACTGCGTCGGCAGAAGACCAGTGAGTTACCCGACGGGAGTCGCACAGTTGACCCTCTGGCGCGGCTTAAAGAAACTGCCCAGCTCCAAGCCAAACTCAGCATTGGCCAGCCCAACGATAAATACGAACAAGAAGCAGATCGCGTTGCCCGTGATGTGGTCCAACGCCTCCATACCCCCATCATTAACGCGGCAGAGCCTGGCCCAACAATTAATCTCAAATCCTATGTCCAACGCAGTAGCGCTCTAACGGGGGGTGAGGCGTCCAGTGAGCTAGAGTCTTCAATCAATCGTGCCAAGGGTGGTGGTCAGGCGCTAGATGCCGGTTTGCAGCAATCGATGGGCAATGCCATGGGAGCCGACTTTAGCAACGTTCAGGTGCATACGGATAGCACCTCAGACCAACTCAACCAATCCATTCAAGCCCGCGCCTTCACAACGGGCAGTGATGTGTTTTTTAAAAAAGGCGAATACAACCCCGGCAGCAAGGGCGGTCAGGAACTCATTGCCCATGAGTTAACCCATGTGGTGCAGCAAACTGGCAACACAGTGCAGCGGAGTGGCGATGAGGTAATTCAGCGTTGGCTAGCTGACTCTAATGGCAATGTGATGAACCCCAAAGCCGCAGTTCAGTTCTTGGTTGCTAAAAAGATCCCTAAATTCTCTGCTGAACTCTTGGTTGAGGAAGCAAAGAAAGACAAAAGTATGATTCGTCCGCATGAGTTAATCCCTATTGCCCGTAAAGCAATGCAGGAAGGCTGGAAGCCTATCCAGTATGGACATAATCTTCAGAAATACATTAAGAACAACCAGCAAAACCCAGATCAGCCTTGGACTGAAATGGATGCAGAAGATGATGTAGCGATTACAGAGGCCTATGTTCGCCATGAAGACATCAGACAATACATCACTCAAAAAGAACAAGATAAGATTCTCAAATATATCCAGCATACACATAATTCTGGAGCTGTAACACCGATGTATTGGGTAAGAGATCCCGTGTCTAAACACGGTAATTTTACTGCAATTACCCATGCGAGAACAGGATTACGCCCCGTCATTGGTCCTGAAAGTTTTGCCAAGCCAAGTAGTGGAGTGGATACGGTATATCGTGGTGGCAGTTTGAGCCCGACCAAATTACATGAATACAAGGGTTTCAGAGCTTGGGGAGCTGATCTCGATATTTATTACCACACCTTCTCAGCTCAAACAGCAAGGGGGCACAGTGCTTGGGTTTCAACAAGCGACGATCTAGAGGTAGCCAAGGGTTTTGCCCAGGATGTAACTGGCGACCGAGCTTATATTTACAAAATCTCTACAGCAGGCCTCAATCCGATTAAAGTATACCCGTTGTCAGCTCATGGCTCTGATGAGCAGGAAGTTGTCATTCCTTACCACGTCCCGCTTAAAAACATTAAAGCAGTCAAATCCGTGTATCTTGGCAATAATAAATGGTACCCTCTTACGGGTAAAGCAGACGATGCTGTCAAGACAGAACAGCAAATAAAGGTAGTAGAAAACAACTTCCAGAAAAAAAGTAAAAAACTCGAAAATAAAGAGGCAAAGAAGGAAGAACGCATTACATATAATGAAAAGAAATTGATGGATTGGTTGCAGAAAGATCCAAAAGGAATGACGGTTTTCAAGAAGCTCAAGGGTGAACCAAGCCTCAAAGGAGGTCTAGCGTCAAAGATAACCAGTTACATTATTGGTATCGGTAAAAATAGTGATTTAGCTAAACTGAGTTTGAAGGTCAGTGACACTCAGGAGAAGTCTTGTGGGGTTTCAGCAGATGATAGACAGGAAATGAAGCATCTTCTTATAGAGTGGTGGGCTTACTACCATACCAAGAACCCGGGCAATTGAGAGAATTGTAGCTCACGGGTTGAATCTTACTTGCTGAGATTTTCGATCCGCTTTGACGCAGAACATTGAAGATGGCTTCCTGAAGCCCAGAGAAGTGTTGGACAATGGTCTTTTGCTGTGGTGTTCTACTAATCTAGCTCCCAATATTGGGTTTCCGCTTTGGTGAGCGATCGCGATCCCCATAATCCAGCTCTAGACGTTGGTCTAAAAGACATTACCGACAAAATCAACTATAAATGAGAGCTGAGATGTCTCCTGTTAAAACTCAAGCTTATGGGCCGCCACTATCAAGCTCGCACTGCTACTTCTTCTGCCCCCACACAACAGCAGAAGTCTCAATTTACGGCTCCGCCTGTTGTACAGCCTAAATGGCGTCGGCAGAAGACCAGTGAGTTACCCGATGGGAGTCGTACAGTTGACCCCCTGGCACGGCTTAAAGAAGCTGCCCAGCTCCAAGCCAAGCTCAGCATTGGGCAACCCAATGATAAATACGAACAAGAAGCAGACCGGGTTGCCCGTGATGTCGTCCAACGCCTCCATACCCCCATCATTAACGCGGCAGAGCCTGGCCCAACAATTAATTTAAAATCCTATGTCCAACGCAGTAGCGCTCTAACGGGGGGTGAGGCGTCCAGTGAGCTAGAGTCTTCAATCAATCGTGCCAAGGGTGGCGGTCAGGCGCTAGATGCGGGCTTGCAGCAGTCGATGGGGAGTGCGATGGGGGCAGACTTTAGCGGCGTCAAGGTGCATACGGATAGCACCTCAGACCAGCTCAATCAGTCCATTCAAGCCCGTGCCTTCACAACAGGCAGTGATGTGTTTTTTAAAGAAGGGGAGTACAACCCCAGCAGCAAGGGGGGTCAGGAGTTGATTGCCCATGAGCTAACCCATGTAGTGCAGCAGGGGGCAGCCGGAGCAGGGGTGCAGCGCAGCAGCGACATTGTAGTGCAGCGTTGGCTCAAGGATGGCAAAACAGGCAATGTGATGAACGAGAAAGTTGCCCTAAAACATTTGACCAGTAACAAAATTCCGGAGCAGTTAGCACAAATCACGATTGACGTTGCTAAAAAACACAAAGATCCGGTGCAGAAAGCTGAACTCTTGAGGATTGGTCGCCAAGCTATGGTGCTGGCCAACAGAATCCCGGAGTGGAATCCTATCAAAATAGGCTCAGAACTTAAGTACTATATGATGGTGCCTGGGCATGCGGATGCACCCTGGGCAACACAGGACGCTTCAGGCGGTTATCAAGGATCGCGGTCATTTGAGTTCACCGAAAAAGTGGTACAGCATAAAGATATTGGTGAATATATCCCAGAACAAGAACTGGCAAAAATCATCCAGACTATCACTGAGAAACACTATGCTGTTAAACCCCTGGTACCAAGCTACTGGGTCCAGGATGATGTCTCAAACAAAGAACAATTTAAAAGCATCACCCACAATGGCTTGCGCCCAGTAGTGACCCCTGCTAGCTTCGGTGGGGCTTATCCGCGCCCCCCTGTATCTCCGAATAAACCCCTCTATCGTGGTACGGGTCTCTCACCAATGCAGATCTATCAACAAGGTGGATTCCGAGGCTGGGGCATTGATGATGATCTTTACTTCCATACTATGACAGCGCAAACCAATCGGCGACATAGTGCCTACCTGTCAACAACAACAATCAAGACTAAGGCTATCTCGTTTGCCACAAATAACAAAGGCTATGTCTACGAGATCAATCCAATGAATTTATTCGCCATCGATCTGACTGTCCTCAGTAGATTCCCAGAGGAAAATGAAATAGCTATTCCCTACATTATCCCCTTCGACAGTATTACGAGAATCTATGATAAGGATCTCAATGTAATTGAGATCCAAAAATTGAAGATGGACGGGAGTAATGCATTCGAGCGATGTTTGCAGCAGATTGATGCAATTTCTGGCTTTGCGGCGGCGCAGCAAGAAAAAAACTCGAAGGACAGGATTGAAGGGGAATTTAATATTGCAAAAGATGATCAAGATTGGGGAAATATGTATGACGACTTAGAAAACAATATGGATCAACATGATACTGTTTTAGGGGAGCTAGAGCGTCAACAGAGATTGGCTAGACGTGTCCCTATGAACGAGATGATGTTGACTGATTTACTGGAGAATGTGGTGCATAGTTCTTACGACGCGATGAAAGAGTCCTATGAGGTTAGTGGACAGCTAAAGGGGAAAGAGACCCATAAATTGTATAACAAAGTCATTAAATTAGAACGATTTAATCAAGTAAGGCTTGATGATGGTAGTGGTTCGGTACGGTCTTTAAATATTAAGGCGTTATCTGAGATGTCCGGAGAACCTGAACAACAGGAACAGAAAGCCGCATTCGCTAACTTAGTAGGAAGCTGGTGGGTTCACTGCTATGCACCACAAAATGGTATGGTTGCGAATTCAAGAAGTGCCAGCAATCGGGTACCGCTGGATGAAGCTACGTTTATGGATATATTGATGAATGAGGGGGCAACTTCTTACAAAAGGGCGAAGAAAGCTTATGAAGAGACTGGCAGTGTGAAGGGAAGTTACGAATTTGCAACTGTATACACTAAGATCCTTGGCATGAAGAAGTATAGCCAATTAAGGCTGGATGATGGGAGTGGAGCGGTCAGAGCTGTCAATACAAAACCACTGAAAGAAATAACCGATAAGAATGAGAAAAAAGCACAAAAACCAGCATTTGTTGAGCTTGTAAAAAGCTGGTGGCTGAACTGCTATGCTCCCAATAATACGTTGGTTGATTTGTAGAAAGTATTTTGGAGTTTTGGAGGTGAACTGAGCCAATTAAGTTTGCTAATTAAGTTTGGGAACCTCGAATAATCAAGGCATCCAGAACTATTTGAATGAGCAGAAGATTAGTCGTTTAAGTATGATTCACCTCCATATAAATTTGAATCGTTAGTTTTTGAGTTAGTGGTGCAACGAGAATAGCTGATTCCTGCTCAATTTCATCTCATCACTTAGCGAGAGAACAGGCCACCTTTTACCCCTTACAAAATCCCAAACGGTTCCTAGCATAGGGTTAATGCGATTAGGACAATCACCTCAGCCCCTCTACGGTGAGCGGTTGGGACGTTAACTCTGTATGTCTATCGCAGGTATCTTCCCTACTCTTGCGAACCACCATGAGCCAAACCGCAAAACGCCAAACCAAACCACGCCCCAAGGCAGCAATCCCCAATCCCAAAACCACCGCAAAACCCTCTCCTCGCAACACCGAGAGCTTAAACCTGGGAGCTGGAGCCTTGATGGACAACGTGAGAACGGTAAGCCAAGGCAGAACCCCAGTTCAGGCCAAACTCACGATCGGGCAAGTGGGAGATCAGTACGAACAAGAAGCGGATCATGTTGCCGCGCAGGTCGTCCAACAGCTCAATCAGCCCAAGGTTGCACAAGCTGCCCCTAACCAACAGACACTGCAAACCAAACCGAATGGACAACAGACAGCGCCTTTAGGGGGAGGCGGGGTTGGCAGTGAGCTTGAAATTGAAATCAAACAAGCTCAAGGTCATGGGCACGCCCTAGACAGCAAACTCCAACGCTCAATGGGGCAAGCGATGGGGGCCCATTTTGGTCATGTGGCGGTGCATAATGATGCGCGATCGCACCAGTTAAACCAAGCCTTGCAAGCCAAAGCCTTTACCACTGGCAATGATGTGTTTTTTGGTAAAGGACAATATCAACCCCAAAGTAAGACTGGACAAACGCTGATTGCCCACGAGTTAACCCATACATTGCAGCAGGGTGCCGTTCCTGTTCAACGTCAAGTGGATACTGTGATTCAATGTAAGGGTTCAGGGGCAAAAATTAAAGCCTGGTGGGAGGGGCTCTTCACCAAAGAACCGAAAAAGAAATGCTCGGCTAGTAAGCAGCAGGGCATTAAATATCTCAATGCTTGTAAAAAGTATCCTCCCTTTAGTAAATGGCAATTGAGTGATTTTATTGCCCTTAATGAAAGGGGAAATATCAAGATCACCGATCAAACTCGATTTGAGATTTTTGCTTACTATTGCGAAAGTGAATATTCAACTGAAAACTCTAATATCATGTTGCTAATCAGCAAGATGAATTGGCTGGATTCACATCAACTGATGGCCGTGGCTGAGCTGATGCCGGAGGGTATATCGAGCAAGACTTTCCGTGGCTCTCTCCCGAAAGTCAATTATCCCTGCGGTAAGCTCCCCGATAATGTGAATTTAAGTTCTAAAATCACAAAGAGTTTAATTGCTGGCATTAGCAATCTCGATGCAGCCTTAAAAGCAAAAGATAAATCTGAAATCATGAAATGTCACATGGCTTTGGGGGATACAATTGGTGTGGCAAGTCAAGAAGCTTATCGTCTAGCAAAAGATACGATGTTTCGTTTCATAAAGACGCTACCAGAAGGGCTCTTTCCAGATGCCGCTGCGCTGCTGGCTGACCTTAAGAAGATTAAAGGGGGCGCAATGAAAGGCAAGATTATGTCTGGTCTCACTGAAAGTGAAGACCTCGAATATGCTGAAGCCAAAAAGAAACAGCAAGAAGAAATTGCTGAACAAATGTGAATTTTTCTTTTTTGAATCAACAAAAATCAATTTTTTCTTCCGATGCAATCTTTCGAACCCCAGCTCAAAGCGGTTCAGCCCAATACGGCTGATGACCTTCAAGCGCTTTACAGCGCGATCGCCTGGATACGGTCTATTTTAACTACAAAAATTGACCCCACAATAACTCAGACCCCCTTCGCCCAAACGCCACCGCACTGTTGTACACTTCAAGCGCTCAGTACCCAGTTTGGTCTCACTGCCTTTGAAGAAAACGTTTTGCTCCTGTGCGCCGCCATGGAGCTGGAGCCGCACTGTGCGCAGCTCTGTGCGCAGATTTCTGGCAACCCTCAACAAACTTATCCCACCTTTGGCTTAGCCCTCAGCTTGTTTGCAGAAGCCGCCTGGGATGTGCTGGCCACCGAACGGCCATTGCGCTATTGGCAACTGTTGCAGATTGACCCTCATACTCAGCTCACCCATGCCCGAATTGCCTTAGATCAACGGATTTTTCTAGCACTGCTGGGGGTAGATTCTTTTGATGCAACCCTCGCAGACTGGATTAAGCCCATTGTTGGGGAACCTGTACAACTTCCGCCCTCTCAAGCTGCGATCGCCACGCAAATCCAAGAGCGCTGGGTCAATGAACAGTTTGAGCCGATGCAACTGTGCCATCCGGATCTGCAAGTACAGATCGCAACCCTACAGACCGTTTGCAAACATCTTAACTTTCAACTGCACAAGCTTTGGGCCCAAACTCTTCCCACCCAACCCCAAGCCCTCCAGCACCTCAAACGCCGCTGGCAGCGAGAAGCCATCCTAAGCCGTTCTGTGCTGTTAATTGATTGCATGGATGCAGGATTAGAGCAACAGACCGCGATCGCTCAATTAATCCAAAACCTAACTATTCCCGTTATGCTCTGTACACCAGAGCGCCAAACGTTCGGCGCCCAACCCCTGTTCTCCCTAGAGATTCCGAAACCTTCTCACCCTGAAAAACGCCAGCTTTGGGAGCAGCATTTAGGTAGACAAGCCGCCCATCTCAACGGCCATCTTGATCCCCTGGTGAGCCAGTTCAATCTCAATAGCCACACTATTCAAGCGGCTTGCCATACAGCTCAAGCGCAGCCCCCCGAAGCCTTGCCCCAACACCTCTGGCAGTATTGTCGTACCCAAGCCCGCCCCCAACTGGATCGCCTTGCCCAGCGAATCCATTGCACCGCAACCTGGGATGAGTTAATGCTGCCGGAACGGGAGAAGGGGACGCTGCATGATGTTGCGGTGCAAGTTCAGCAACAAGCGAAAGTCTATGAGCAATGGGGCTTTGCCCATAAAAGTACTCGGGGTCTGGGCATTACTGCCCTGTTTGCTGGCCCCAGCGGCACCGGTAAGACCATGGCGGCAGAGGTGCTCGCTCAGGAATTTCAACTCGATCTCTATCGCATCGATCTGAGTGCGGTGAGCAGTAAATATATCGGCGAGACGGAAAAGAATCTGCGGCAGATTTTTGATGCGGCGGAGTCTGGCGGGGCGGTGCTGCTTTTTGATGAGGCAGATGCCCTGTTTGGCAAGCGCACCCAGGTCAAAGACAGCCACGATCGCCATGCCAACTTGGAAGTGAGTTATCTGCTGCAACGGATGGAGGCGTATCAAGGTCTGGCGATTCTGACCACCAACCTTAAGGATTCAATTGATCAGGCATTTATCCGTCGCTTGCGGTTTATTGTGAATTTTCCCTATCCCAGCCCAGAAGTTCGCGGCGCGATTTGGGAACAGATTTTCCCCAGCCACACCCCAACCCAAGGGCTGGATTATCAGCTGCTGGGTCAGTTGGATATGGCTGGGGGCAATATCCGGGCGATCGCGCTCAATTCGGCATTTATTGCGGCGGATGCCGATGAACCTGTGCAGATGAAACATATCTTGCAAGCGGCTCAGGCTGAATGTACCAAGATTGGGCGATCGCTCACCCGTAAAGAGGTGCAATATTGGCTGGATTAGGGGCTAAGGTCTAGCCCGTTGAGTGATCTGAGCAAGATTACGAATTTTCGTTGAAATCAAGTGCCTTGATTAATAAATGCCAAGATGACCCGCTAGCATAGCAGGGAGAATCCCTTGCTCTTGATGATGTGAGAACGCATATTTATGGCACAACAACCCAACAGGCAGCAACCCAATACCGCCAAACCATCAGCGCCTGTCAATGTGCCGAAAGTTGCCCCGTCTTCCCTTGCCACTCCCCGTCCGACGTTTGAGGAAGTGGTGGTGCGCCTGACTCCCAACCAAACCAAACAGGGGTTGACCAAGGGCAAACTCCCGCTGACTCAATCTCAATCCAAATCATCAGCGAAGTCCAAAGCCGCCGCCCCCACTCAGCCCAACACAGCTCAGACAAAACCTGTGCAATCAACGGTTGAGGAACTGCCTGTTAAGCGATCGCCCCAGCAAACTCCAACACAGCAGCAATCGCAATCCGCACCGTCCTCTGTTCCTAATCCCCAAACAGCCCCAAACAATCCTCCCCCTATCGCCACCTTCACAGAAGAAATCCGCTCTCTCACGCCAGAGCCAGCACCAGAACCAAATCCAACCGACAGTGCTGACGAGGCCGCCTATGCAGCCAAGACCCAGCGTATTGCGGCTTGGAGCGATTTGCTGCGATCGCTGCAACCCTTTATTTGGATGGCGGTTATTTTTATTGTGATTATCCCGATGGTGGGTAAGACATTGCTGTTCTACTTCTCGCCCAGCTTGACCGAAACGCCTGTCAAACCTGCCGCAGAAGTCGTGCTCCCTGCCTTGCCCAAGCCAGGGAAGCTGGATAATGCCCTGGTGGAGGCGGTGCAAGCGGCACATTTGAGTGCCCAGACGTTTGCACAGATGGAGTTAGATGGCTGGGAACGGCAACTGGAAGGGCGGGTCGATCACTTTCTGGATTGGTATTTTGGCTATTTCAACCAGAAAAAGATGGAGTTTTCCACACCTTGGGTTTGGGCCTCGTCGGCAGCACTTCATCAAATCAACCCCAACCATATGACTGCGAGTGAGGCGGTAACGTCCCAATTCACCAAGGAGTTCCAAAAGCAATTTGCCAAGCAGGTTTTAGTGCCTAAAACAGCACAAATTCGCCTCGAAAATCTTACCACTGCCACGATCAATCATTATCTATTGGCGTTACGAGAAAACGTTAATCAGGTGCAGTTGAAATATCAGATTCCTCAAGGGCAATGGGATCGCTATTTAGCGGATATCTCCACTACGATCCAGGATACCGAAGGGAATCTATCGAATCTGTCGCTCAAGATGTTAGTGGGGGGGAGTGGGTATTTATTAACTAAACCGTTGGTGTTAACCACTGCGAGCAAAGTGGGCAGTGCGGTGAGTTCTAAGTTAGCGGGAACCGCAGCGGCAAAGCTAGCGGCAAAAACGGGGGGAGCTGTGGCGGCTGAGTTGGGCACGAGCTTGGTTGATCCGATTGTAGGGGTGGGGATTTTTATTTGGGATTTGTGGGATTATCAGCATACGGTGGATCTGGAGCGGCCGGTGTTGCGGGCGAATTTATTGGACTATTTACACAGTGTGGAACAGTCGTTGCTGAATGCGCCGGAAACGGGTATTTTGTCCGCGATCGCACAACTGGAACAGGGGATTTTTAAGTCTCTTTGATGATTATAGCCTTTTGCAAAAATATGAGGATCGAACCTCCCCCTTCCAAAGGGGGATTGAGGGGGATTAACGTACCTCATGCTTGTGAAAACTGCTGTAGAGGCATTAATCTCTTATGTAGATTTCCACCTTTAGTCCACAAAAACATCAGAAGGGAACCTCGATTAATCGAGGTTCCCTTTAGTGAGTACTATCTACACCTTTCTTAAAGGTGGAGCAGCCGATCCCAAAGCAGACTCGTCATAATAAAGGAGCTGCACTCTGTAATCGCTTTGAGTTGAACCATTCGGCTCGATCGCTCAAACCCTGTGGTGTTTTGCGGCCAAGAGGTTACTTTCTATCACGTTTGCTATATTTCGCATCCTAATCAGAAATTGCATAGTTATAGATACCCCCCCCAATACCGCAATAACCATGATTGCACCTTTCTCTACTATTCAAGCGGGTCGTGTTTTGCTCGCCGCGCTTCCCCTGAGCCTCTTTACTGCCCAGCCCCTCTTAGCTCAAAGCATCACCGCCGCTCCCGACGGTACAGGCACGATCATTCAGCATCAGGGCAACACCTACAATATTGAGGGAGGAACCCAAGCTGGAGCAAACCTGTTCCATTCGTTTCAAGAATTTGGCTTGAGCAGCGGGGAGATTGCGAGTTTCCTCAGTAATCCCAGCATCACGAATATCTTTGGGCGTGTCACAGGCGGCAATGCCTCGGTGATCAATGGCTTAATTCAAGCCAACCCGAATCTATACTTAATGAACCCAGCGGGGATCGTCTTTGGTGTCAATGCCCAGCTCAATGTGGGCGGTGACTTCTTCGCCACAACGGCTGATCGGATCGGGTTTGACGGGGGCTGGTTTAACACCACAGGTGCCAACGACTACACGACGTTGTTGGGAACCCCCAATCAGTTTGCTTTTTTGAGTGCAACGCCTGGCGCGATTCTCAATTTTGGTCATTTAAACACCAGCCAAAATCTCAGCCTGGTGGGTGGAACGGTCTTAAATAAAGGGAAGATTCACTCAACCGCCGGAACTGTTACGCTGGCTGCTATTCCTGGTGAGCAACTGGTCAATATTTCCCAGCCAGGAATGCTCTTGAGTTTGGCGGTTGCCGCTGATGCTTTAACCCCAGGCATCAGTCCGCTCAACCTGCCCGAGTTGTTAACCGGTCAAGCTCAAACTGTAGCGTCGCCAGTGACGGTAGGAGATGTGCTTATTATCGGCGAGGTAACGGGGCAACAGGTTGACCTCTATGCCGCAGGTCAGGTGATACCGACTGATCCGAATCTCGTCCAAGGGGATACGACCGTTGTGCGGTTTCCCAGCGCAGACGGCACAACAACCTTGAGCATTATTGATGCCCATGCGGACAATGCCCAGGATTTGCTCTTTGGCGGCGCACCGGGCACGATCGCCACCATTGTGCAAGATACCGAAAATGGCATTGCAGCCGTGACGGAAACCCTGAGCCGGATTGATGCACCGTTAGATGGCATGAGCATTACCGCCGAGGGGAATGAAGGCAATTTTTGGCTCGGCAATACCTGGATTACCCCTGAGAGCATCCAGAACGTTCAAGACCAACTGGCGCAATGGTCCGGTGCGTTTACAGAGAATGCCGATCTGCTGCTCTACAGTTGCTTCACCGCCTTAGGCACTATGGGTGAGGCGTTGATGGCGAGTCTGGCGGCCGCAACGGGTCTGGATGTGGCAGCTTCGACCAATGCAACCGGTAGCGCAAATCACGGCGGCGATTGGGTTTTAGAAAGTAGCACGGGCAGCATTGAAACTCAGACGCCTTTCACCGATAAGACATTGGCGAACTGGGATGGCAAGCTGGCCACCTTTACGGTGCAAAACGGTGCCGATAGTGGCACAGATTCCCTACGGGATGCAATTAATAATGCCAATAGCGCTGCGGGTGCGGATGAGATCCGGTTTGCCAATGGGGTGACGCTGGTGGATTTGACTTCAGGAGAATTAAGCATCACCGAGGAGCTGACGATCACGGGCGGCTCAAACAATGTCACCATTCAGCGCAATGCCGGTGCGGCGGATTTCCGCATTTTCAATGTGACGGGCAGCGCGACGACCACCTTTGATAATTTGACCATTACCAATGGCCAAACCGCGGATAATGGTGCGGGAATCAATTCTAATGGGGCAATTAATCTCAGCAATAGTACTGTATCGGGCAATACGAGCAGCGATCGTGGGGGCGGCCTTTATACCACAGGAGCCGTAACGCTCACCAACAGTACCGTTGCCAATAACTCCAGCACTGACGATGGCGGTGGACTGTATACCAGGAACGCAGGGATTACCCTAACGGATAGCACTGTATCGGGGAATTCCAGCAACAGGTATGGGGGCGGCGTTTACACAAAAGGGCAGATCACGCTTACCAATAGCACCGTTGCCAATAATTCCAGCCGTCGCAATGGCGCAGGGCTTTATAGCCGCAGCGGCAATATTACGCTCACCAATAGCACCGTATCGAGCAATTCCAGCAACCGTCACGGCGGTGGTGTTTGGGCCAGAAGCCACACGATTACGCTCACCAACAGCACCGTGACTGGGAACTCTAGCCGACTCTCGGCAGCGGGAATCTATAGCACAAACATTCACATTACCGATAGTGTGGTGTCCAACAACACCAGTGGTGATCAGGGCGGTGGTATGTATGCCACAGGAACCATAACACTGACGAATAGCACCCTTTCCGGGAATTCCAGCGCCAGTAAAGGGGGCGGGATGTATTCCCGAAACAACCTGACGATTACCAATAGCACCCTTTCCGGGAATTCCAGCAATCGCGGCGGCGGCATTTATTCGCGCGGCGGCGGCACAGTTAACCTGATCAACACGACGATATCCGGCAACTCTAGCAGTCATCGCGGCGGTGGTCTTTTTGCCCGGGGGAATGGTGGGGGTACCATGACATTGCTCAACAGCACCGTCGCTGACAACACGTCAGGCAACAATGGCGGTGGCTTGTTTAGAAATGGCGGCACGGTTAATCTGACCAATACGATTGTTGCGAACAATACGGCGAGTGGCAGCGGCAATGACCTCTCGGGCACATTCAATACGATTCAAAATAGCCTGATCGGTGATACCGCAGGGGCAACGATCAGCACCAGCACCAATACTCTGACCGACCTCGATCCCGGACTGTTTGCTCTCGGCGACTATGGCGGCGACACCCAAACCTACGCCCTCCGCCCTGACAGTGTGGCAATTAACGCTGGCAGTAATGCCCTCACCACCGTGACCACTGACCAGCGGGGGGCGAGTCGCGTCTTTGAAGGGACAGTGGATATCGGTGCGTATGAGTCCCATGGTTTTGCGCTTGCCGCGATCGCGTCCGGTCTGGATGCAACTCAAGGCACCACTGTTTTTGATGTTTCGGTGCAAGTCGTAGAAGGTGCTTTTGCTCAAGCGATTCCGCTCGATGGACTCACTGTTAATTATGCGCTAGATAATGGGGCTGTTTTCGGCTCGTTTAGCAATGGGACGACGGTTATAACCAATGCCCAAGGAATTGCGGTGAATTTCTTTAATCTGACGGGATTTGAGGAGCATCTTAACAGTACAGTTCAAATCTTAGCCACCCCAATTAATTTACCCTCCTTTATTCAATCTGTTGCAAGTACTAATATTACGATCAATTTTGTTGAGGGGAATGAGCTGGATATTGGGTTTGATTGTCATCTTATTCAATTAGGCGCAAGTTTAGATTATTCAACAGCTTGTGCGGCTCCTATCGATGCTGGTCAGTTCAGCGAAACGGTCGAGGAGGATACGAGTTTAATCATCAATGAAACGGGCGATCGCATTGGTGAGCTGTAAGGGAGTTAGACTGAATTGGATGATTTACAGAGTGTGGAACAGTCGTTGTTGAATGGGCCGGAAATGGGCTTTTTGTCCGCGATCGTGCAACTAGAACAGGGGATTTTTAAGTCTCTTTGAGGATGGGTTGGCGGAGTTTGCCCAGGAGCGGGATGCATTGCAGCGGGTGCAGGCGGAGTTGGCGGCGTCGCGGCGGGGGGAGGAGTGGGCGTTGGCTGAGCAGGAGCGGTTGGCGGCGAAGTTAAGGGAGTTGGGGGTTGATCCAGATGAGGTTTGAGCGGGACGTGTCTCCTGAGCACAGGATAGAAGTTATGATTTATCTTAAATCCTAATAAATGCGTAGGTTGTAGATTGGATTAAGTGATCTTGAAACCCAATACGAGCACTTTAAGCCTTCCTTGTTCTGGGTTCTCTGTGTCAGCCCAACTTACAATCCATAGCTAACTATTTCTCTGGCTTTTTTTTCCAGATTTATCTTGTGGATCAAAATGTAGGTTTACTGGAATGTGTCTAACTTTAAAGAGAAGCCCTGAACGTGGATGTTCGTGAAAAGAATAAAAAGCATTAGTTTTTTTTGGACAACATTCAAAACGTTTTACATCAACAGCTTCATTCAGCTTATCTTTCCACTTCTGCATCATTGTTCTTGTGTCTTTCTTCAAGTAGTAGATAATAATCCCTCCTTCAGTTTGATTATCATCACCCGTAGAGTACCTTGTGAAGAGCTGATGAAATCCCTCCAGTAAGTGAACATAGGAGGAGCTGAATTTCTTGGCTTCTCCCAGCCAGATACATTGAGAGCCATCTATCTTTCTCCTGATAACCAAGTCACAGTGACCACCAACTGTTGCATCACGCTCTGCTTGATAACCCATTGAGCGAAGGCTTGCTAGAATTTCAGATGACAAACGATCCTCACTATCGTTCTGACGAACACCTGGATCTTCCTGCATAATACCGACTATTGTATCTACATCTTTGTACAAACACTCAATAAACTCATCATAGTTTCTAGCAAGTACTCTGGATGGGAAATTCCCAAGAGCAGGTATAAAATCTTCAAAATCTCTACATTTAGACAAGGAAAGATCGGACAAGTTCATGATACAGTATTTGCCCTCACCCAATCACTTGCAATAAAGTAGATAAAGACTTTATTTTCAAAGTCTTCTACTACCTCCTCTTTCTCTGGATGAAAAAGAACACCTGTCTTTTGTGCTACTGCGACATCCTCATCATCCAAAAGATATTCATCTCCACAATCATCAATCATTTCGAACTTACTCTTTAATAGTGGAACTCTATCTCCAGAAAGATATTGAAGTGCTTGTAGAATGTGTATATCACTATAACCATTTGACAATATCTTCTTTATGATTCCATATGTAAGATGTAACTTCTCAGGATTCTTGTAAGAAATCAGATACTCAAGTATCTCTTCACAGATTTTTGCTTGAGGACTCTCTGACCAATCTTTTTTTATATGCTGTAAGAGTACTAATTTGGTTTCCATTAACCGTCATCCTAAAGCACATCGTCTAAATCACTGATAACTTTTTCGAGGACGAAGCGATAATCTTCTTGAAAGACACACCTACTAATACTTATCTGGCTTATAAAGGCTGACTCGGGTTTTGACAACATAGTCGATCTACCCATTACTTTGATTTCAGGATTTATAGTTTCCCCATCAATTATCTGATGCTCCCAAAACACAGTAATACCATAAATCCCGATAGTTCTTACACCAGCCCTACCATGCCGATGGAACGATTCCTGGCGCAAGTCATCACCATTTCTCTTCATTTTTGCATACTTTGTTGATCCCTCCTCTGTTAGAAACTTTATTTCATAAACTTTGGCATCATTACAATGATATAACTTGTCAATTATCGGGAAAAAATCCACTTCACTATTTAATGGCGAATTTATCCCATAAAACGCATTTGATTGGACATTGAACGCATTCACTATCTGACGAAATGCAGCATCTCTAATCTCTCTCTTAACATTCCCACTAATATCAATCCTGACCTCTATGATATTCTTGGATTTGTGTAGTGACACGACATCGAAAAATTGACGATCGTACCGTTTTACACCAATTAATTCATCATAATCCTTTAGCTCTGCTCTAAGATCATCACTAAAATCACCCATACTCAAATCTTTCCTTTCTACAGAAAAACGCTTGGTACAGAAAACAATATCTAAACTTTCCTGGTTCTCAATTATTTTAATGATCTTTGATCTACCATCAGTCCTGGATAACTCTTCTTCTGTGAGTAGGAGAGGAAACCTATTCCCAAACTCCGTTGATTCTAAAGAATGCTTTCTCCAGGATTCAATAAGCAAATCTATAACCGAACGAGAGACTTTATATATCTTGAGTGCTTTGTCTCCAATAAGCAAGTAATTGGCGTAATGTTCTTCCAGATTTTGTATCCTTGTAATCCCTATTCCATGATTAACTTGTTGCAATTCTTCAATAAGTTTTTCTGTGCCACGTTGGCTTGGAAGTTCACATTTCTTTAGCATTGCTCTCCGAACTTGCCATAGAGTTTTGCTGTGAAGATTGATGATTAAGCTACGTATACGCTCGTTTGATACCATTGTACTCTTTATTGACTTTTTCGGCAATACCCTCCTTGAACATAAACTAGGACTGACTATCCAAATCCTACGTAATGCTGTTGTGACATCCCTGAAGTAAGAATTCAGGGCAGGTGAGAATTGTCTACTCACTAAGGATATACGGCATGTGCTTGTTGTTGTGTGCAAGAAATCGCCTCAATTCTTCCATTTGTCCATTTCTTCTTTTTCCCAGCACCAATCCTTACCCGTAACCCCAAGCCAGAAATCAGCTTGTTATATCAATGCTACGGTTGGTGCATTATAGCGAGAAGCCTACAATCGCATTCTTCCAAAAGCTGCTGCCGGAATCACCGTAACCTGCCGCTTCACCGCTGTCTACTAGCGAGGCTATTACAATCAATTTAGATAGCGCCCATTCCCCCCCCAGCCCGCCCAAACCCCCCAATGGCCCAAATCACCATCGATATCCCCGACGACCTCGCCCAAAAACTGGCCCCCTTCCAAGTTCAACTGCCCCAAGTCCTCGAACTCGGCCTGCAAGAACTCCAACTCCAGCGCCAACCTGCCGAATTCTTGGACGAAGCAACCATTGTCGCCCGTCTTGCCAGTCAACCCACCCCCGAACAAATCCTCGCCATTCGCCCCTCGCCAGAACTGCAAAACCGCATCAGTGACCTCCTCGCCCAAAGCAAAGCCGGAACCCTTGCAGCCAAAGGAGAAGCCGAACTCGAACGCTATCTGACCCTAGAGCATTTGGTGCGTTTAGCGAAAACCCATGCACTCAGTCAGCTACAAACCCAGTCATGAGTGCTTATGTACCCACTGCTTTACGGAGACAGGTCACGCAGCGAGCCAAAAACCGTTGTGAATATTGTCGCTTCCCTCAGATTGCCAGCTTGTTTGCTTTTGAAATGGAACACATCATTGCCCAGAAACATCGAGGGACAACTTCACTTACCAACCTTGCCTTAGCTTGCCCCCATTGCAATCGTGCCAAAGGCACAGATCTGGGTTCCATTGATCCCCAAACCAATCAACTGATTCCGTTTTTCAATCCACGAACGCAAAATTGGTATCAGCATTTTCATTGTTCTGCCAACGGCGCGATCGCACCGCTCACTGCTGAAGGTAGAGTTACAGTTCTGATTCTGCAATTTAATGAGCCGCAACGGTTGCAAGAGCGTCAAGGTCTGATGCAAATTGGACAATATCCTTGAAACACAGATCAAGATCCCTATCCTAGGACTGATCAATCAGCTTAACCCCATCTCTGCCCTCTCTTTTACTTTGGTACAGTGCCTTATCAGCGACACCAATAATTTGATCTGGATTATTGCTTTGATTGGGATACACCGTGGCAATTCCAAAACTCATTGAAACGATGGGTTTCACCAAAGAAGAACGGTGGGGGATTTGTTTTGCACTGATTGCGCCTCTGAGTTTTTGGGCGATCGCGATCGCAGCCGTTGAGTCCGTGTTGGGCAAAACAATAACAAACTCCTCGCCGCCGTATCGTGCGGCAATGCCACCATCTGCTTGGGTTTCTTGTTTGAGCACTTGAGCCACCTGTCTTAAACAATCATCACCAGCCTGGTGGCCGTAGGTGTCATTAAACTGCTTGAAATAATCAATATCACAGATGATGAGAGAGAGCTTGGTGCCAAGATGACAATGCCGTTCCCATTCCATTGTTAAGATAAAATCCAAATGTCGACGATTAAACAGAGCGGTTAGCCCATCAATTCTGGATATATATTCAAGGTCTGAGATTGTTTTTTCATCCATTGCTCGGGTCTTCTGAAAGTTTTTAACTGTAGCATTTAAACGGAAGTTCCAAACCAGAATACCGAGAACAACAAAGAGAAACACCGAGAAAATCTTCCAGGCGAGAGAATGACTTGAAATAATTTCATTGGCAGACGGTTGGCCAATCCATTTCTTGCGGAGGGGCATCAATTCATGCTCCCCGATGGTATCCATTGTTTTTTGCAAAATATCTCTGAGGATCTGCCAATCCTTGCGCACCGCGATATGGTAGTCCGAAAAGTTGTCATCATCGCTATTCTCCACAGCGATCACCTTGAGGTTGGTGATAAATTGTTTGTTTCGCCAGTAAT
Organism: Spirulina sp. SIO3F2; assembly: GCA_010672165.1. Taxonomy (GTDB): domain Bacteria; phylum Cyanobacteriota; class Cyanobacteriia; order Cyanobacteriales; family Spirulinaceae; genus SIO3F2. Next base: position 32,923 of record JAAHHN010000023.1, read on the forward strand.
TAATAACGCCCACACTATCATAATAAACGTCAGCTCTTCCTGATGAAATCGCTTCTAATGCTTCCATAGGTGAAGCAACCTGAACTTGTTGTTTAACTGGATATTTTCTGCTCAGTTCCTCATGAAAGAGATATCCGTCTATGACTGCTAATTTTCGATTAGTTGCATCCTCAGGCTTATTGATCTCATCATCATTTAAACGTGCTACAATTCCCGGCGTGACGGAAAAGAAAGGTTCGGTAAACTCAAGAAACTGTTTTCGCTCTTCGGTTTCTACAATTGAATGAATAACATCGATTTCTTTAGCTTTCACTCTTTTAAGTAGATTCGCCCAGGTATCTGTCACAAAAACAAACTGAATGCCAAGTTTGGATTCGAGAAGACGGAAATAGTCAATGCAATATCCGGCGGGCTCACCATCTTCCACAAAATCAAACGGAGCCCAATCTAGCTCATTCGAAACTCGAATCACAGAATGAGCCGCTAACCAACGCTGTTCATCTTCAGAGAGGTGAGCTGTTATCTTCGACTTTGGCAATTCCAAAAGCGTATGTAGAAGCGGTTTTTCCAAATATTGACCCAAGGATATGGTGGCCAAGAATGCGAAGAGCGTGACAATGATTAATATCCCCTTTAAAGCTGTTTTCTTCATTGGCTCACCCTTTTTGAGTTAATCTTCTACTTTTTTGATCATGTTTACACACCATGAGAGTGGGATTAGACAACAAGGCAAAACTATTATTTTCGCAATATCCCTCTGTTGGTAATCGTAATTATAAAAAGCCTCTGAACAATTGCTATGGAGAAGTGTCACAAACTTAATAAAACGCTCATCTCGATTTTGGCTAGGGAACGGTGGAAAAGAGAGGGTGAGTTTGATTCTATTTGCGAGCTTTGCGCCTGAGGCACTTTTTTTTGCGCCTGATGCCAAACAGCCCTGGGGCCTGTTCCCTAAAGTTGGCGGTATCCCTTCTCAAGGACCTATCCTTATGGCTCGCCGCTCCTACGCTTCTGCTGCTGAACGCCCTAAAACCAAAAAGCAGCCCCCAACCCAAACCTCAAAATATTCGCGTCCGTTCCCCGCGCCCCAGCCTATTCAAGCGAAGAAAACAGACGATGGGGTTAGACAGCCCAGTGCAGGGACAAACTATAACGCCTTGACGCTTCCGGTTCATCGTCCTAGCGGAACGCCAGCAGAACCTGAATTTTCTGTAATGCCGAAGCTGACGATCGGGGCGGTGAATGACCCCTACGAACAAGAGGCCGATCGCGTCGCGGCGCAGGTGGTGCAGCAGTTGAATGCCCCTCCGGATGCCATGCAGCGGCAGGGCTATGGTGAAGCAGAATCATCATCGTTTGAGGTGCAGCCTTTGGTGCAACGCAAAGGGTCAAGCCCAGGTGGCATAGCCGCACCGGCCGAACTGGAGGACTCGATTCAACGGGAGCGATCGAAAGGTCAGCATTTAGCCGATAGCATCCGGCAACCGCTGGAAAACGCAATGGGGGCAGATTTTAGCGGGGTTCGCATCCATACAGACAGCACAGCGAATCAGCTCAGTGAATCGATTCAGGCTAAGGCCTTTACGACGGGGCAGGATGTGTTTTTTCGGCAGGGGGCCTATGACCCTGGTAGCAAGGAGGGTCAGGGGTTGCTGGCCCATGAGCTGACCCATGTGGTGCAGCAAAATGGTAGCGCGATCCAGCTTAGCGAGTCGATCCAAAGGTATCCGGAGCCTGGAGATGATAAGATCTTACAACGAGAACGATATACGATGGAAGTCCACGGCAGTGCACTGAAGTCTGTAGCACCAACGATCGAGCGTAGTTTTAGGACGATAGAGACGCAGACAGACGCAGAGGAGATAGGATTCGCATCAGAGGAGATAATCAAAGCATCAAAGCGGGGCTCTAATGCAGCGAACTTCCTCAAGGATGATTTGTCGAGGTACGCCGTGCGAGAGAAAAAGCTTGAAGAAGAAAAGCTAGAGAAGGACAGACTTTTGAAAAGCTGAAGGGGATTTGCCTGTCCAGCGCTTAAAGGTTCTCGAAAAAGTACTGACACTAGAAAAACCCAACAGACAGGCAATCTCAGTCTTATTAAGCTGGCGTTTGCGTAACAATTCCATCGCCAGATCGCGTCGTACTTCATCCAATACCGTTTTAAACGAAGTCTGTTCTGCCTGGAGTTTGAGTTGTAAACTGCGTGAACTGAGGGTGAGTTCGGTGGCAATTTCATCGAGTGTGGGTAGCTCCGTTTGGAGGGCATGGATGATTGATTGACGGACGCGATCGCGCCAATTCTCCTGGTCATATTGCGCCAGCAGCGCCTGCCCTTGGGCTTCAAACACCTTGAGCAAATCTGGATTTGACCCCATCAGCGGCATCGTTAATACCCGGCGGCTCAACAAACAGCGGGTATCAGGACAGCCAAACCGCAAGGCGACATGGCCAAATGTTTTCCAATAAATATCCAAGTTCTCTAAGTCTGTTGGGCGTTGATAGTGGAAATGCACAGCCCGTAATACGGTCTCACTCGGTTCTCCGGCCCGGGTCTGGATTACCTTGGCCACGCTGGCCATGACGTAATCCGACACATAGCGTTCCTCTGGACAATCGGGCCAATTCTCGTAGCTGAGTACAAAGACTAACCCTGCATCTGTGTCTTCGACTGCAGTCCGCTGTACGTCAGTCACCAGCCGTTCATACCGGGATATCATCCGCAATGCTGAAGCGATCGTTGGGCAATTCATAATGATATAGCCCAAAATGCCAAAGCTTGCCGCCATATGGCGCTGACCTAGCTTTAAACCCAATGTGGGATCGCCACTCACCGCAACCAATTCACGCAAAATTGCCCAATCTTGTTCAATGGTGATCCGGGCGAGAGGTCGCTTGAGGTGGGCTTCAGTCAGTCCCACCCGCTGAAGCACGAGGTCGGTATCAACCCCGCAGTTACGAGCAATTTGTAGCCGCAGAACTGCGATCGCCGCCAGAATAGTGGGAACAGAAGGAGTCATTGCTAAACACTTGAGTTAGCCTATTTGAAATCTAACTGACGACAGCCCCTAATACCGCGAGGCGGAGTTCAGAGTTCAGAGTTCAAAGTTCAGAGTTCAAAGTGCTTGTACAAAAGGCATTCTGTGAGTTTTGGATGGATGGCTTATTTCTGTCGTTCTGTACTAGCAACATTGTCTGGCTCAGGTTTGAAATTTGAGTGAAGTGGCGATCTTAAATTGGTTTGGGTCTGTTTTTGGGCATTGCATAATTGCGGGAGGAAACCGCCCTCTTCCCCAGCCCTTCTCCCAGTGGGAGAAGGGAGCAAGAAGCCCTCTCCCACTGGGAGAGGGTTGGGTGAGGGTAATGCAAGATTCATCTTCAAAATCAGCAACGCCTGTTTTTGAACTTTGCGCATTAGGAACAGTTTTTTGCGCCCACTGTAAAGACACGTAGGACGAGCGTCCCTATCGTTGATAATATCCCCGATTAGAAGATCGTTGTTATGGCTCGCCGCTCCTACATCCAGGCTTCAGCACCAACTGAAACCAAGAAGAAAGCCCCGCATCAAAGCTCGCTATATTCTCGGCCCTTTCCAACGGCGCGATCGCTTCAGGAGCAGAATGCCGAACAACCGAGCCCCCAGATGCAGGCCCCAGCGGTGAAATATAATGCGCTGACGCTTCCGACCCAAAGGCCCGACACCACTGCGACGGAGATGCCGTTGATGCCGAAGCTTACAGTTGGCGCAGTGAATGACCGCGATGAGCAGGAGGCGGATCGCGTCGCAGCACAGGTGGTGCAGCAGTTGAATGCCCCCCCGGATGCCATGCAACGGCAGGGCTATGGTGAAGTAGACTCGTCAGCATTTGAGGTGCAGCCTTTGGTGCAGCGCAAAGGTTCGAGTCAAGGTGGAATGATGGCGTCGCCTGAACTGGAGCACTCGATCCAGCGAGAGCGCTCTAAGGGTCAGCATCTAGCCGAGGGCATTCGGCAACCAATGGAGACGGCAATGGGGGCGGATTTTAGTGGCGTTCGCATCCATACGGACAGTACGGCGAATCAGCTCAGTGAGTCGATTCAAGCCAAGGCATTTACAACCGGGCAGGATGTGTTTTTTCGGCAGGGGGCTTATGCACCTGAGAGCCGAAGTGGTCAAGAACTGTTAGCCCACGAGCTGACCCATGTGGTGCAGCAAAATGGCTCCGCCATTCAACCGAAATTGAGCAACACTCCCCCAACAAATCTCGTTCAACGGGATGGGAATGACATCGATGAAGTGACAGTTGCCGCTCTAGAAGAATCCGATTATGACTTAGGAGAATCGGAGGAAGATTTGACTGCCATGGTGGTTGCAACTTTAGAAGAAATCGATGGTGACTTGGAACTCGGGCCCAGCTTAACGGCCGAGCAAATTGCAGAAATCAAAACTATACTCGACTTTGTGGCTGAACTGCTCAAAGTTCGTCAGGTGGATGTGCCTGATGTACGTCCAGAAGGGCCAGCGGGAGGGGAAGGCTCCGATGGGCTGGGTGGAGACACCGAAGCCCCAACCTATACCTATCTCGAACTGTTAATCCTCTATGTTGACCACCTGATTGAGGGAGCGAAACAACAACAGACCCGTTCATCCACGCTGGATAAAGCTCCTGCTGGAACCCCAAAACCAGGTGCGGAACCTGAATCAGAGACAGATGAAGGTATGAAAATGGCCAAGGGCTTGAGAAAGGCTCTGGCAATGGCTCGCAGTTTATCTAAACTGCTTGAACCGCTGGCAAAAGTTAAAGACACAGCAGAAGCTTCACCCATCGGTTTGGCCAGTTTGGCAGATGGCAAGATTACGTTAAATGTTTTTGAATCGACCGTTACATTTTCACCGAGTGATCAACAAGCTACTGTTGATTTTCCGACGCTTGAGCTACCGAAAAAGCCCTTTGAAGCGGGTATTGGTTTGCCGATCCCGATCGCCCCTGGTCTCTACGTGGCCAATGAAATCGGACTACAAGGTCAACTGTTGCTGACCCCCAGCACGACTGCGGATATTCGGGCGGAGGGTCTCACGGCAAACCTTTCAGGTAAAGGCTCGAATTTGGGTTTGTTTATGAAATTAGGTGTGGGAGCAGGCATTCCTGGAATCGCCACCTTAGAGGGGGGCGTTCGGGGTGATCTGAAAGCAGAATTGGGTGCTCTACCCTTGGGAGTGTTGACCGCTCAGATTGATGAAGCCAGCAGTACTGTTAGTGGTACAGTTCAATTCAATTTAGATGCAGCGATTAAAGGGATTGTTTCCCTGTTTGCGAAAGCCTCTATCTTGAAGGGCTTATTTAAGAAAGAATATACTCGGGAACTGGGGGCATGGGAGTTTGGACAGTTGCAATATGCTTCTGATGTTTACCCGTTAGGTAATGTGGCGTTACCCACCAAGACCAGTGAGTTAGTCAGTGAGAATGATACGAAAGAAGTAGACAGCAAACCTGTTAAGGAGAAAATGCTAGAGATTACGCCAGAGTATCAGGCAATCCTTGATTTATATACTAAGCATAGTGAAAATAATTTAGCAGCGCCATTGCCAATGACTGGCGATTCTATGTTTATTTGGAATTTCTTAATGGCCCAAGCTCCAGAAATTGCTAAAGTCTATCCTGCTGTCGGTACGAATGAGTTTGATATTGAGGAGAATTTTAGCAGTAAAGCGCTGATTGGCTATGACTATTCAATGATTGAAGACAGTCTCGAAAAAGCCCGCGCCCAGGTAGGAGATAAGAGCAAATATTTAACCCAGCGCATTGTTGAAGCAGATAAAGAAACTTGCGATCGCGATATCTATAATGCGGTGGCACTGTGCAACATTTTTGAGGAGTTAGAAGCAGAACTCAAAAAGATTGAAGCTGCGTATCAAGCCTACCAAAGTGCACAACCAAAGAGCTTAGTGGCTGGCTATGAGCCGACGTCCACATACTCCAGCTCTAGCCATATGTGATTTTTGAGTTGCAGACGATAAGAATCGAGGATGAGGTGGCAGCGAGTCACTCAATTCTGGAGGGTGTGGATAATTGCTTGACGGGCGCGATCGCGCCAACTCTCGTGGCCGTACTGCGCTAGCAACAGGGAATTTGCACTTAAGATCACCACAGTTTCCGACTTACGACTGAAGACGTGGCGGGCATCGGGGCAACCAAAATAGAATAGAGGAAATCAGGTTTGGAATCTTGACTCTGAGGGGATAGTGCTGGCGAGGCTAAGATGACATAGTGCAATATCGCTAGAACGATTACGCAGCAATACTTTCAATAGCATCGAGGATTTCTTAGGGGACAATATCTTCCCTGCTATGGTGTGACCCCCTCATAGCAGTTAGACTGTAGAAGTTTTTAGGCTTATCAAGCTTTCCGCTCTATTTGATTACATGCCCTAGAAACACTTCAGAAAGATCAGAATTTAGCAGACTTCACATCATGGATAGACGTTTCTTTATGCAAGCTGGGGTGGGCCTGACCTTAGCCCTGATTGCGCAGAGCTGTGGCACCTCCAAAAATAACAGCTCCGATCTGGACATTAGCCCATCATTGCTTAAGAAGATTAACCAAAAGGGATTTTTGTTGGTTGCCACAGAAGATGACTATCCTCCCTTTGAATTTTTGGTCAATGGTGAGCCTACTGGATTTGACCATGAGCTACTGGAATTACTGAGAGCCAAAGTCGATTTCGAGATTCAGCAGGAGATTATGCCATGGCAAGGACTACTCCCTGGCGTTGCAGAAGGTAAATACGATGTCGCCCTAAGTGCTGCCATCATCACCGATGAGCGCATCCAAACTCTGGATTTCACCATGCCCATTGCCGAATCCACCATCGCCTATGCCAAACGTAAAGAAGATAGCTCGATTCAGGCGATCGCTGATCTCTCTGGCAAAGCCCTCGGTGTACAAGCTGGGGGAGCCTCCCTCGAAGCCGTTGCGGATTTGGAAGCTACTCTCAAGGCGGCTGGAGGAGAACTGGGAGAGGTGATCGAGTATGGCAACTTTACCGAAGCCTACCAGGGCTTGGTGGAACAGCAGGTTGATGTGGTGCTCAATAACATTGTGTCGCTCTCTGTTCTGGTTGATGAAAAGCCCGCCATCTTTGCATTGGGTGAGCGCGTTAGCCCTAAAGCCTATGCCGCTTGGGCGGTTCAACGAGGCAATCAAGAACTGCTGGATTTTCTCAATCAGTTTTTGGCCGCTGTGCGTGAAACCGGTGAGCTGCAACAACTACAAGAAAAGTGGCTAAAAATCACTTTTGAGGATCTGCCGACCGTGCCTTTACTCCCAGGTGAGCGTCCGATCGAACGCTAGGGAACATAATTATTCCTGACTTACCATCACGCGACGTAAAAGCAGTTTCTCGATAAAGCAGTTTCTCGATATGAACCTCTGGAAAAAAGCGACTCGCAATCGCAGCTTATTAACGCGAGTCTTGATTGGCATCACCACGCTGATCGTCAGTTTGGGCGCCTACTACAGCTACCGTACCGTGCGGGGTGTCATGCTTGACAGCCTGAAAAGTAATGCTCTACAAGGGCTAGAGCAGGGTGGCGAAGACATTGATAGCTGGCTTTTGAGCCTCAAAGTCCATCTCGAAACCTTGTCCAACACCAATGTGATTGAGTCGATGGACTGGGCCGCCGCAGAACCCTATCTCAAATCAGAAGTATTGCGGTTTAGTGATGTTTATGCCGTAGAAATTGCTTATCCTGACGGCCAAAGCTACGTGCTTGGGGGCGGCTCCGACAACATCCGCGATCGCGACTATTTCCAAACAGCGATCGCTGGGGAAACGGCTATTGCCGACCCCCGATTCAGCCCAGACAACGGGACTCCCACGATTGATGTCTCGGCTCCGATTCAGAAATTTCTCGACCACGGAAGCACCCCCAGTGGCGTTATCCACAGTATGATTCGCCTCGATCGGGTCGGCTATGTCGTGGACAGCGTGCAATATGGCGACAATAGCTATGCCTTTGCCCTGGACTCCGCAGGAAATATCATCACTCACTCTGGGGGTGAGGCGTTTGCTGACGGCGCAGCGCATCAACAACTCAGTAGCCAAGACAATGAACTCGGGGCGATCGCCCAACAGATGATCGCTAAAAGGCGCGGCATTGACTTGATCGCTATTAACGACGAGCCGAGTTATGTCGCTTACCTTCCCTTAGAAGAAGCCAATTGGTCAGTGGGTCTGGTCATTCCCCAAGCCAACATCGAATCTCAACTGCGGGCCTTGGATACTATCGCTGTGATTGCCCTGAGCTTGGCAGGCATGATGATTTTAGTGCTCTGGCAGGTGCAAGCCTTTGAACAAAAGCAGCTCAAGAAAGCCAATGACACCTTAGAAAAATCGGTTGCCGAGCGGACGACAGAGTTATCAGAGACTCTACAAAAGCTCCAGCAGTCCCAGATTCACCTCGTTCAAAACGAAAAAATGTCGGCCCTGGGCAATCTTGTTGCTGGCGTTGCCCATGAAATCAATAATCCGGTTAACTTCATTCACGGCAATTTGACGCACCTGGGAAATTATGCACAAGATCTCGTCGGCTTTATCAAGTGCTTCCAGCAGCATTACCCTGATCCAGCCCCTGACATTCAAGCCGAAGCCGAAGAAATTGATCTGGACTATTTGCAAATCGATATTTTTAATGTGCTCGCTTCCATGAGGCTGGGCACCGATCGCATTCGCCAAATCGTGCTGTCCCTCCGTAACTTTTCTCGCTTGGATGAAGCCGACTATAAAGATGTCGATATCCACGAGGGACTTGATAGCACCCTCCTCATCTTGCAGCACCGTCTTAAAGCAAAGCCGGATCATCCCGAAGTCAAAGTGGTGAAACAGTACGCTGAGTTGCCCCCTGTGCAATGCTATCCCGGCCCACTCAATCAGGTGTTTATGAATATTTTGGCGAACGCCATTGATGCCCTGGAAGAATGCCCCCAGCAGCCCCCCAACTCACCGGTGGAGGATTGGATGCCCACCATTACTCTGGCCACCAGTATGGTAGATGGCCAGTCTGTGCGGATTGCAATTGCAGATAATGGCCCCGGCATTTCAGAAGACAATCGTCAGAAAATTTTTGAACCCTTTTTCACCACTAAAGCTGCGGGCAAAGGGACGGGAATGGGGATGTCCATCAGCCACCAGATTGTGACTCAACGCCACGGCGGCCAGCTAGACTGTTGCTCCCAGCCGGGGAAAGGAACGACATTCACCATTCAAATTCCAGCAGTTCGTCCTTAATCTGACAATCGTGTGCGGTAAAGCCAGATCACTCTGTTCAGCTTTGCTTCTGAAATGCTGAGGGCGCTGGCGTCAGCCTTGCGGAGCAACATCGCCCCGTCCAACGCTTAAAGGTTCTTGAAAATATACTGACGCTCGAACAGAGGGAGCTGACTGATCAAATTTTATGCCCCTGTCGTGGCTGCTCACTAACCACCTGCGTTGGGGTTTCTCTGAACTCAGGGAAAATTGCGATCGCTACCGAGAACAGATCTGCAAGTTGAGATGTGCTCCTGCCTGAGCAGCCGCTGAAACCCAGCCAAATTGGGGCTGATCAACCCTTAGCCATTGCCGTCCGGTTTGATCTGTATATATGGCGTGAGGGAGTGATTCCAACCCAACAGTTGTACCGTTGGGCAAGATCCGCAGCACCTCGCTGCTAGTGCTAGCTTCCCTGCGCAGAATCAAACCATTACCTATATCTGCATTAACCGCTAGACAAACTTGATGGTTCAAAGCCGTATTAATCGCCACCAATGGCCCCGAGGTGTACATTTCACCGTTAATCAAACAACCATGCTCAATATGACCCGTCCCCAGGTATTGGATTAAGTCATCAAAACGGAACCAATAGGTCGCTTCGCTATTGGTAGCCTGAGCCTGTTCAGTACAATACAGTCCCCAACTACTGAGCGCTAAGGCATCCCCATTAGAGAACGGACCTACTTGATAATTAGCAGTGACTTCAGCTATCTCCTGTTGCCAAGGGCTCCAACCCAGCACGGTTTCTGCCAACGGATTCGCAACCCCCTGACTTGGAGAGATTGTTCCTAACAATGCCAATACACCAACTATAATTCTTTTGTTCATCGGTTCTTGATATGGAGTTAGCTATGCTTTTGGTAATCCGAGGTTGTGATTGAGACACGAAACTCAACAGCAACAATGTTTGTGTTGGGTTACACTGTCGCTGACCCAACCTACAAAATCAAGCTAGACATGGCACTACAGCTCATTTTGCTCGCTTGTAATGATAGCGACAAGCAACAATGATAATTTCAGCGTCTGTTACTGCATAAACCAAGCGATGTTCACTATCAATGCGTCTTGACCAATAGCCGCTTAACTCATGTTTAAGGGGTTCTGGCTTACCTAGTACCGCAGGGCGGAAGTTCAAAGTGCAGAGTTCAAAGTTCAAAGTGTCTGTATGACAGATATCGGGTGGATTTTGAATAGGTGGCTTACTTCCGCCGTCGAGTACTAGTCCAGAGAAAGGCGATCGCTCAATATCCTTAATGAGGGCAATGATTTTACGATGCAGTTTGCGATCGCGCCCAAGCCAGTCGTTAAAATCTGCAAAAGCAGCGGCTTCAAAAACAATACGCCGACTCATGCAAGCTGTTCCCAACTCACTTCAACACGGTGCTCTGGCTGCTTAACATTTTCAATCGCTTGCAACAGCCGAGTACGATTTGCCTCAGATGCCAGAAGGTATTCAGTTTCATCCAGCTCAGAGACCACGATTTGGATGGGGCGATCGCCAAACTCAGCCTTAAGCTGCTCAATAAACTGTTGATCAAGTTCGTTGGCCTTGAGGCAGTAGGTATTAGACATAAGTTTGGAAAAATCTAGCTCGCTTCATATTAATAGATCGTACACTGAGCAAAATCACTATTATCCTGTACTACATACACATAAACTATCGTTTTTATAAACAATGTGTGCTTCTTACTCAACCCAACAGTAGAGAAAGCTTATTGGACTGTATGTTCTGAGTGTTGCTTCTGAAATGCTGAGGGCGCTGGCGTCAGCCTTGCGGAGCAACATCGCCCTGTCCAGTGCTTAAACGTCCATGAAAAAACACTGACCTCAGCAAAACCGAGTAAGCAAGCAATTTCAGACTTATTAAGCTGCCCTGCAGCAACATACTCAAGGGCGAGATCCCGCCGGACTTCATCGAGTAACTTTTTAAAAGTCGTCTTCTCCCCTTTGAGTTTGAGTTGTAAGGTGCGCTTACTCATGGCGAGCTGCTGCGCGATCGTTTGCACAGTGGGCACTTCGTGCCGCAACGCTTGGAGAATCTTTTGGCGAACCCGATTCGGTAGCGCCGAATCGGGCGCATTGTTGTCGTTGGCATCCCCATACTGCTGCATCAGGGTCTCTACCTGCGCCTCAAATGCCCGTAGCAAGGTCGGATTGGCATTTAAGAGCGTCACTCGGCTAAAGTCCCCCGCAAACTCGACTCGCAAAGCATCGTGGTCAAAGGCGAATTCGCGATCGCCGAGGATTTCGCGGTAGGGCGTCAGATCATCAGGCTCCGGAAAGGGGAAGGCAATTGTTCTCAAGGCGGGTATCACCCGACGGTTACCCAGATTGCGGTGGAAAGTGACGATCGCCGAAGCGATGAAGTCAAATGAATATTTGCGTTCGGGTTGCCAAGCCCCCGCTGCTCGTTCAATGAACACTAGCCCTGCTGGGGTTTGTTCAACTTCGGTGGTGTAAGCAGTGGTGAGTAAGGGCTTATAGCGGACAAACAGTTGAATTCCTTGCGCCACCGTATTGGTATTCATCAGGACATAACCCACCACACCCAAACCCGGCAACTGGAAATATTGCCCCAACTTGAGCGCGATCGCTGGGTCATTCGTGACCGCAACCAACTCACGCCAAAGCGCATTATTTTCTGCCAAACTCACCCGCGTCCAGGGTTGCTGCAATTTCTGTTCACTCACTCCTGCTCGGGCTAAAACCGTCTCCACATCTACACCATAGGAGCGAGCAAGCTGCATTCGAGTGTAGATGAGCAGGCTAGATGCGAAAAGGGAAGCTGCCATTCAAAATAATTTTGCGCTTAAAGCCAAAGACTTTGCGTCTAAAGCCAAAGGGATTTTCGAGAGTCTAGATCACCATAGAACCATAGCAAAACTCAGATTGGTTTTTCTCACATGAACAAACGTGCCTTCACTTTCCTCATTGCTGGTTCTTTACTCATCAGCACCAGTATGGTTGCAAGCAATACAAATCGTCTATGCCTGTGAGACGCCCCAAGAAACGCCGCAACCCCAACCTCAAGCTGATCCCAACCCCAACCCAGCCCCACGCCACCCTCAACGGTCTTAATCTGCCGTCAACCTAAAAAAGCTCAGTTGTGCAGAATCGTACTTAAGGCTCCTTACAACGTCTGAGTTGATTCTCATCACCTGAATGTGTACAGACCAGTTTCTTGAGCAGATCAAGAAACTGGTCTTCGTTTTAGGATGCCTTCCAGATCAATCAAGAAATAGCGAGCAATCCTCCCAAATACGTTTTTTCAACACATCTACCCGAAAACTACCCGGAAATTCCCCCCTATCTACCCGATTTCTCCCCGGAGTTTACCCTGTTGGCTTTTTACGCTGTGAACACAGCCAACAACAGGCTTCCTGTTGCAGCGATCGCTTTACTAGAACCACTCAGATAGATGACCTGAATGAAATCATGACTTCTACATCAATCGGTGCTTTAAAGCAGTATTCTCTTTCTCCAAAGACCACAAGAGATTACCAGAATAAGAGCCAATATATTGGCTGGGTAGATTACGCAAAAGGAATTGGTATAACCTTGATGGTTTTGGGGCATGTTATTCGTGGACTCTTACGATCTAATTTACTGACTGAGAACCATTGGCTTTTGCTTCTTGATCAATGGATCTATGCATTTCATATGCCCCTATTTTTCTTTTTGTCAGGTTTGTTTGCACAGTCGGCGTTACGCAAGTCCACTCAAAGCTTGATGATGAAGCGACTCCAGCGCATCGTGTATCCATATTTTCTGTGGTCATTGCTGCAAGGGGTCTTAAAGCTTGGTCTCCCTAAACACGCAAATGGGACTGTCATTGTAGACAGTCTACTGGGAATTGTACATACACCACTAGATCAATTTTGGTTCTTGTATGTGCTTTTTTTACTGTTGACTACCCATACTGTTGTCAATCGTCTTGCGATGCCCAATATCCTCTTCCTAGGAATAACATCGTTACTAACAATGATCTATATTGGTCGGATTTCACTAGGAGACTGGGGAGTAATCTATCTTCTATCACGTTACATTCCAGTCTTTGCTTTGGGTGTTTACATTGGAGAAAAAAGACTATCCAGGCTACAAGACTTGAGTTTAATATGTCTACTGGCGATCGCCGGACTCACCGGCACAACAATGACAATTGGTGTAAGCTTGGGATTGACAGAAAACCGCTTCCTTAGTCTTCTCATAGCAGCCTGTGGCATTTCACTAGTTAGTAGTATAGCAATGGTTTTAGTCAGACTTGAGTGTCTAAGTCACTTAGCCAATCTTGGCAAAAATTCTCTGGAAATTTATCTAGCCCATGTTTTGATTATTGCTGTGGGTCGCATCTTGGCAATCAAAATATTTGGTTATACCAATATCTACTTTCATTTAGCTTTGGGAGTCATTCTTGGTATTTATATTCCGCTTTGGCTCCGAGGAATGTGTTGCAAGTATAACTTTGACTATTTATTTACTTGGAGTAGATGATGATTGGGTCTTAACTCCATACCAGTATGGTTGCAAATAGCTGGTCTTCGTTTTAGGATGCCTTCCCACTTGAGACGCGGCGTTTTGTCATGGTCATGATTTGGCTTGTTGGACGCGATCACTACCAAAATCGCCGCCACAGAGTGAGCCATTATTGGGTTGCGATTGTGAACTGTGCTGCGACCAAGATGGTAATTTTTAGTACTTTTTCTATATTTCACATTCGGACGAAGAGTTGCACAGTAGGAGTTGATGGAGGAATAAAGAAACCCCATTCCGCCGTCACTCTGAATCAGCCCAATTCTGAAATCGGCTCATGCTCAAAACTGCACTGCTCGTAACGCTCCCCCTCCATTTTTGCCTTGCTCCATCCCTTTACGCCCAGAGCATCACCACCGCCCCCGATGGCACAGGCACAATCATCCAGCACCAGGACAACACTTATCACATCCAAGGCGGAACCCAAGCTGGAGCCAACCTGTTCCATTCGTTTCAAGAATTTGGACTGAGCAGTGGTGAAATTGCCAATTTCCTCAGTAACCCCAGCATCACGAATATCTTTGGGCGAGTGACGGGGGGCAATGCCTCAATGATTGATGGTTTGATCCAGGCGAATCCTAACCTGTATCTGATGAATCCGGCGGGCATTGTGTTTGGGGCCAATGCCAGCTTGAACGTGGGTGGTGATTTCTTCGCAACAACCGCTGACCGAATTGGGTTTGAGGGGGGTTGGTTTAACGCCACAGGTATAAATGACTATGCGACCTTGGTGGGTGCGCCCAACCAGTTTGCGTTTTTGAGTGAGCAGCCAGGTGCAATTCTCAATTTTGGGGATCTCAGCAATAGTGGCGATCTGAGCTTGGTGGGAGGAACCGTCCTCAGCCAGGGGAGTGTGGTATCAACAGGCAATGTGACCATCGCAGCAGTACCAGGAGAGCGGCTGGTGAACTTGGCCCAGGATGGAATGCTGCTGAGTCTGGATTTGCCCCAGAATTCAGTGGCAGCAGGGATCACACCCATTGATTTGCCAACGTTATTGACGGGAACCTCTGCCCTCACCCAACCCTCTCCCAGTGGGAGAGGGTTGGGA
>JAAHHN010000230.1 GCA_010672165.1 Spirulina sp. SIO3F2
CAGTAATCCTTTCAGTTCCTCTACACTCTCTTTTATCTCTAGTCGATAGACTCCTGTCATGGCATCTGTTTTGGATTCTGCTTTCCTATTCTACTATCTGTAGCTCTCTTTATTCGATTTGGTATAACAACCATAATCAAAATGGTAACAGCTCCAACAACACCAACGCTCCCACCATTACCACTGTCACCGGCGAAATAAGGATATAAAGACTGTGTCTCCTCAACCCGCCGCCGATGAAGTGAATGACTGCGGTTGAGCCGGGAGAAACGCCGACTGAGGAATACCCTGCTCGATCAACTCCTCAATCAAATCTTCAACACCACTCCACTCAACTTGAATCTGCTCATCAATAATCCGGAAATGAGCCAAGATGCTGTGGATGCGTTGGCTTGGTGTCCAGCCCGCCGTGATCAGCAAATAATTATCCGTTTTGGGGTCACAAACTGCGATCGCCTCCACTGGACGCTCAGGATCATCAGGATGCGCTGCCCGAACCTGCCGAGAAAGTTGGGCATGTTCAGACAAAACGGCTTCCAATGTCGTACGGTACTGCTCTAATCGATCCATTGTTCAATCACCTCCGTGAACGGATTAAACACAATCAGATGAATGCTTTCATCCTCAATTAAATTTTGGATAATTTTCTTTTGGAATAAACCTTGATAAGCAATGGACGGGATCGCTAGATAAGGTAAACGGGTTGAACTGCTGCGGCGCAAAATTGAACGATAGAGCACATATTGCCCAATTGCCTTTTGGAGTTCAGAAAGTTGTCCGATTGTGCCAAACACCTTGATTTCAATGACTAAAGTGCGAACCCCTCGCTCTGCAATATTTTTCTCTGCACCCAGGTCAGGATAAACACGAAGCTCTGAATCACCGAGCATAAGAGGATCGTGGGTAATGCTCCAGCCTTCCTTGACTAATGCATTTCTCACATTATTGTGATAAAGGTCACGACGAGGCATAGTCTTATGATAAACCTCAAAGCTATTTCATTTTTCGCAAGGACAGATCGCCCACACCACTTTCTACACACCCCACAAATGCTTGGGTCACTAAGAGCATTGCAACGTCTTCCGGCTCTACTTCAGTGGTTACGCGATCGCGCCCCTTAAACGCCAAAAACTCAATAAAATCTAGAACCGACTGCTGTTGTTGCGGCGTTAAACTCTGAAGTCGCTCCAGGATGACTGTTTCTCTACTAACAGTCTGGGTCATCAGCTTGTCCTCCAAAATTAGATTTTGAGATATTGCTACATCTGAAGATAGTTCATAACGCTGTCAGATTTGCCCCCCAACTCACTCCTCATCCTGCCGCCGATTAAGAAACCGTAACTCCTCCAACAACACATTAAACCGCTCATCACTCTCCGCCTGCCGCTCCTCCAATTTGTCCTGCCGTTCCTTCATCGCCTCCATCTCCCGCTGGCCTTGCATTGCAACCTGCAACAGCGCTTGGCTTGTCGCCCTTAAACCTTCAATGCTGTCTTTCACTTCCGTAATGCTCTCCCGCATTTCCGTGATGCTCAATTGCAATCCTGAAATATTCACCTGCATTCCTGAGATGTTCTCTTTCATCTCTGTTACAGAAGTTGCCAGTTGGTCGAGCATGTCATCTGTCCAACGTTGAATAGCCATAACCGTAGCTTGTCCATGAATTGAATCTTAGGTCAATTATAAGCGATCGCTTGTTTATTCCTTCTCAACCGCAAAGAGCCAGAGCCAAAATATTGCAACAATCAGGCCGGGCGATCGTTGCCCACAGCTTAATAGCCCAAGCAGGATAGCGATCGCTTTTATTCAAGACCTCAACCAATACATCTGTTTCTATATTTGAGATTGCCGCGTCTGCTCAGAAGTCTTATGAGATCAGGGCATAGAGCACCCGACCCAAACAACAAACACAAGAGCTGTAAATCAGTCATCGCAATGGTTTAAGGCTTAACCCCTAGCCAAACACCACTGTCCGATTCCCATAGACCAAAATTCGGTTCTGTAAATGCAAACGCACTGCCCTCGCCAACACCACCCGCTCTAGATCCTTGCCCTTCCGAATCAAATCCCGCACCCCATCCCGATGGCTCACCCGCACCACATCCTGCTCAATAATCGGCCCCTCATCCAGATCCTGGGTGGCATAATGGGCCGTTGCCCCAATGATTTTGACGCCGCGATTATAGGCACGATGATAGGGCTTCGCGCCAGCAAAGGCCGGCAAAAAAGAATGATGAATATTAATGATAGGTGGGGCTTGGGCGAGCAAATCGGCGGTAAGCACTTGCATATATTTGGCAAGCACCACAAGGTCGATGTTGTATCTCTGCAAGAGTGCGAGTTGCTGGGCTTCTTGGACTGCTTTGGTCTCTGCTGTGATTGGTAGGACATGGTAGTCAATACCAAACTGCTGGGCGATCGCCCCTAAGCGCTCATGGTTACTCATAATTAACGGAATTTCTGCAATAAATTCCTTGGCCTGATGCCGCCACAGCAAATCTAATAGGCAGTGATCTTGCTTCGTTACCCAAATGGCGATCCGGGGCACGGTATCAGAAAAGTGAATTTGCCATTGGGCATCTAGGGGCTGGGCGATCGCACCAAACGCCGGCCGAATCAGGTCGCGGGGCAGTTGAAACCCCTCCAATTGCCATTCTAAACGGGTGAGAAATAAGCCTGCCCCAAAATCCGTATGGTGATCAGCATGGATAATGTTGCCGCCATTGGCATAGATAAAGTTGGCAATTTTGGCAACAAGACCTTGTTGATCAGGGCAGGAAAGCAATAGCGTTGCGGTGGGGGAGGCAGCCATACAAGTGTGGAGAAAAGTCTGCTCTAAATTCTAGGCCTGGATGACCTACCAAACTATATCTAGCCATAAAAAAAGGGGTGTTACCTTAAGCCTGCAATCAAACGGGAACACCCCTGGGAGGAGAAACGGTTAAATTTGGAAGTTATTCCGGCGGGAAAACCCGCCTAAAGGTTAGTCAATTGAACTTAATGCAGTTTCAACACGACGAAAGTCAAACCCTAAGGCCCGAAGCGCATGCCAAAGATGACCTTGCAAGAAGAAGAACGCAAAGAAGAAATGCATGTTAGCCAACCAACAGCGAGAACTATGGGCATCTCCTGGCAGCGCCACACTATCTGCAAAGTAAGGGGTAATGCCTAACTTCACAATTAAAGGTTCGCCATAGAACTCGACTGGGTACGCCAAAGTATTGACAGCACAAAAGTAAGCAGCCACAAAGCCAGCCAACGCAATGCCGCCCAGAGAGTAAGACAAGACTGCCTCACCAGAGAAAGAAAGTACTTTCTTAGCCCAAGGTAGGGGCGGCACAACAATATGCCAAACACCACCAGCAATCAGTAGAAAACCCACGAAGATATGACCACCAACCAGATCTTCAAGGCTATTAACCGTAGCAAAGTGGGTTTGATAGCCATAAATGACGAGGGGATCAAGCGTCGGACTGGTCACGGTTCTCACCGTCTGAGTGGTTGCATCATATAACCCACCCCAATACATCGCTTTGCCCGCCAGCAATAATGCCCCCGCACCTAAAAAGATAAGGTGGTGCCCCAAAATAAAAGCCAACTTCTTAGGGTCTTCCCAGCTAAAGTCAAACTTTTTCGCGCGGCCGGTTGCTGTACTCAGGTCTGCGGGGCCTTTAATCACATGAAATAACGCGCCTGCGCCTAGTACCGCAGAGGAGATAAGGTGAAGCACTCCAATCACAAAGTAGGGATAGGTGTTAGCGATCGCACCGCCATCGCCAATACCCCAGCCCAGTGTTGCTAAGTGGGGCAGCAGAATCAGATTTTGCTCACCCATTGGCAAGGTGGGATCAAATGCCGAAAGCTCAAACAAGGTAAACGCGCCTGCCCAAAACGTGGTCAAGGCGGCTTGACCCACATGGGCAGAAATGAAGAGACCGGATTGATTGGCAAAACGAGCATTGCCAGCCCACCAGTCATACTTCACAGTTGGATTCTCGTATGTCTGCATTGGTTGTTTAAAAAATAAATCAATGGCGATTAAGTGAGAATTATATTCAATTAATCAACTCCAGCTAGTTTAGACTAATTCTCAATAAAATGAATGTTAAGCTTTATGAAGAGCTTTGGGGAATCGAATACAACGAGACAAAGGGCTTGCCGCTGGTAGGCTGTCCCTCTCTTCTGTCAGAGTAGAGGTCAGGATAATGTGTTCCTTTCAAAAGGAATGCATCTAGATGATTGATGAGCCTTGGCAAAACTCTGGAATCCAAGCCGGGGAATTGGTAGGCAAGATGCCCTCTATCACGGAAGAACCGTGGCGTAGGCGTTTCATCTGCCTGATGCACAATCTAGGTTAGAGCTCTCATGAGAAAAGACCTTGAACTCGCTCCCCATGAATGGACGTTACGTGTGCTCATCAATGCGACATCACTAATGCAACTCTATTTTGATAGCTGAGATAGGAGATCTCAATAAATAAGTCCTTATAAGTAATTGCTCTCATTAGTGTAGATGCGATTAACTTCAATAACAACGCCCACTCATTAAAGTGAGCAAATCCGACCCAGTGAGATAACCGCTTAACGACAAGAAGCTTCAGGGGTAGAGTGAAGAATGGAAAAATTAACGACTGGTTGAGTAGGACTTAGGGAAATTGGGAACTGCGAATCACGAACTGCAAACTGATATTCATGCTGTCGGCATCATCGGCGGCGGCCAACTGGCGGCCATGACCGCTCCTTTTGCTAAGCAGTTCGGTGTTGAGTTTGTGGTGCAAACCCCCAATTTCGACGATCCTGCCGCACCGCTGGGAACAGATGTGGTGCTGGGGGCGATCGCGGATCTCGCTGCGACCGATAAACTGAGCGATCGCGTCCAGGTCATCACGTTCGAGAATGAATTTATTGATTTAGCGGGATTACAACAGTTGGCTGATCGCGGGGTTTGTTTCCGTCCCAGTCTGGCTGCCCTAGCCCCTCTGCTGGATAAATACGACCAACGCTGTTATCTCCAAAAAATCGGTCTGCCCGTACCGTCATTTGGGTTGTTGAATCCGGAAACAGTAGGGGCGATCGCAACTCAATTTGGTTTCCCTGTTGTATTGAAAGCCCGACGGCATGGCTACGATGGCCGAGGCACATTTATTGTTGAAAGCGAAACCGAGATGCAGCAGCTTTGGCAAAACCTGGGTCAGCCGGAGCTTCTCGTCGAAAAATTTATTCCCTTTGAGCGAGAATTGGCAGTGATGGCTGCCCGGAGCGTTAAGGGCGAAATGGTGGTTTATCCAGTTGTAGAAACCCAACAACAAGAACAAGTCTGTCGGCGAGTGATCGCGCCTGCTAATGTTTCAGCGATCGTTGTCCAGCAAACTCAAACCGCAGCCGAGACTCTACTCAATGCCTTGGATGTTGTCGGTATTTTTGGTATCGAGCTTTTTCTGACGCAGGATGGCCAGATTTTGGTCAATGAAATTGCCCCTCGTACCCATAACTCGGGTCACTACACCTTGGATGCGTGCAATGTATCTCAGTTTGAAATGCACCTGCGGGCAGTGATGGGACAGCCGTTGCCACAGCCCAAACTGCAATGCTCGGGAGCGGTAATGGTGAATTTGCTGGGTTATGAAGATTCCACATCTGATTATGCTGAAGTGCGAGCCGCGATCGCTGCCCGCCCCCAAACCTTTGTGCATTGGTATAACAAAACTGCGGCTCGTCCGGGTCGGAAGCTGGGTCATGCAACGACGTTGCTCACTTCCAAGAATCAGGCTGAGACCGAGGCGATCGCAGCTCAAATTGAGACCCTCTGGTATGGCCAGACATCAAACTAGTACCGCGAGGCGGAGTTCAGAGTTCAGAGTTCAGAGTTCAAAGTGCTTGTACAATAGGCATTCTGTGAATTTTGAATGGATGGCTTATTTCTGCCGTTCTGTACTAGGGGCTGTCGTCAGCTAGATTTTAAATGCTTGCTGTGACCGACTTACCGCCCTATTTCCTGTTTTTGAGTCGGGCGCTCTGTCCCTTGTCTCGTCAGACTTCTGGTGTTAACTGACGACACGCCCTAGCCTGAATTATTCGCCAGCCGCTGTAATCCGTTCTGGCTGGACAGCCCAAAAAACACACTGTTTTTCGAGCAAATCGCTAAAGTGCTCTACAGAAGAAGCTTTCAGCGATTTTCCGAAATTGTTATGAATAAAGCAAATACTGGCCCTTATTGCGGGAGTCTGAGGCGGCAATCTCCGCCTCAGCGAGAGGTGTCGGGGGGCTGGCCCCCTGACAACCGGGTTTGACAACAAATTGCTAGTTTTTCAACTTCTGGGTAATCCTAAATCAATGTCAAGAAATCGCCATCTCGTAAGGTGCGATACACAAAAGCGGTGTCATCCTGCGTCACAATATAGGCTGATTTAATAAATTTCCCGTGAAGTTATTGAGTAGGCTTTTGAAAAGCTCCCTCAGGGGACTATCAAACCCCAATTTATAAGACTTAAATATTGAGCGATCGCTCAATATTCCATTTAAAAACGCCCTTCAAGACCACAATCCTCATCTAAGCAGTAGCATCCCAGTCCTGGACAGGCTGCTGATCACTCTTCTCGACGAACTAATCGCCCCTCGACCTCCAGTTATGAACCCCAAAATTATTGTCTGTGGCCTCGGGCGAACCGGGTATCAAATTTTCCATCTGCTTCGCCAGCAGGGGGCAGACGCGATCGGCATTAGCGATCGCCCTGTCCCTGGTGAAAAAGGCTCAGACATTATCATCGGTGATCTCCACAGTAATGCAACCCTGATGAACGCAGGACTTCACCATGCTCAGGCGTTGGTATTGGCGAGTAACGATGATGCCTTGAATCTAGAAATTTTGACCCGCGCCCGGATGATTAATCCTCGGGTTCGGATTATTAACCGGATCTTTAACTACACGCTGGGTGAGCGCCTCGATCACACCTTGGTCAATCATGTCAGCATGAGCGCTTCACGTCTGGCCGCGCCGATTTTTACGTTTGCGGCTCAGGGCAATAAGGCAACCGGGCAGTTGGAGTTGTTTGGTCAAACCTGGCCCATCCATGAAGAAATCATCGATCCAGACCATCCTTGGTTGGGGCATAAACTCAGTAGCCTCTGGGAAAATCGTCGACGGATGTTGATCTACTATCTCTCGGCACGGGAAGAGGGCAACCTGATGGAGGCCTTGCACCATGATAAATGTCTGGAAGTGGGCGATCGCCTGATCGTGGGAGACGAGCCGACAATCCAAGCCCGACGCTATGTCCGTGTTAAGAAACTGCTGACCACATTCGCCAATCTGCGTAAGTTTCACCATTATGGACGCTCGGTAGCGTTGGTGATGTTGGCGCTGCTGGTGACTATTTTTGTTGCTACGGCGACCTATATCAGCACCAACTTTGATACCTCCCCCGTGGATGCCCTCTACTTTTCTGTGGGGATGATCACGGGGGCAGGGGGTCAAGAAGAAGTGGCGGAGATGGCACCGGATGCGATTAAGGTCTTTACCGCAATTATGATGATTGTGGGCGCAGGCGTGATTGGTATTTGCTATGCCTTGATCAATGATTTTATTCTAGGTAGCCGTCTGCGGCAGTTTTGGGCAGCGGCGCAAGTGCCCCGCCACAACCATTACATCGTCTGTGGTTTGGGGGGCGTAGGCTTCCGGATTGTGCAGCAACTCTGCCGCCAAGGTGAGCGGGTGGTGGTGATTGAGTCAAACGCCAAGAATCGTTTTATCCATGCGGCGCGATCGCTGGGGGTTCCGGTCATTATTGAGGATGCGGCGATGGCCACAACCTTGCGATCGGCCCATTTAGCCGGTGCAGCAGCACTGATTACTGTCACCAGCAACGATATGGTGAATGTGGAAATTGCCCTCTGTGCCAAAGGTATCTCTGCAAAGATCCCGGTGGTGGTGCGCAACCACGATGCTCAGTTTGCTCTTTCGGTGCAGCAGGTGTTTGAGTTTGAGACGGTGCTTTGCCCGACGGAGTTAGCGACCCCTGCATTTGCGGCTGCTGCCTTGGGGGGCAGGATTTTGGGCAATGGGATTACGGATGAGTTGCTCTGGGTGGCACTAGCGACGTTGATTACGCCTCGACATCCGTTTTGCGATCGCTTGGTGCGGGATATTGCAGAGACCGCTGATTTTGTCCCCCTCTATTTGGAGCGATCGGGTAAGAAATATCACGGTTGGTTTCTCCTGGAGACGGTGCTTAGACCCAATGATGTGCTCTATTTAACGATGCCTGCAATGGGTTTAGAGCAGTTGTGGCGTCAAAGTTCAGATACGACGTTGCCGT
Organism: Spirulina sp. SIO3F2; assembly: GCA_010672165.1. Classification (GTDB taxonomy): domain Bacteria; phylum Cyanobacteriota; class Cyanobacteriia; order Cyanobacteriales; family Spirulinaceae; genus SIO3F2. The sequence goes on from JAAHHN010000230.1 coordinate 8,315, forward strand.
TTAGTTTGTCGCCTTAGTCGTATGAGGCGCATAAATCCGACCTGTTTCCCCTTGTCAGGGACTCCTCCTCGGATGAGATTCACCTGTCCCTTTTAGGGACTGTAGGGATGATTCTTTAGACAGAGGAAACTTTAAATCTCTTGTATGGACGTTGTTGGTCTCCGCGCCTCACCCATTCGGGGACAAACTAAGCGGACAGGTGCAGAGTGTATTGAGCTGACGCGGGGCAGGGAAACCCAGCCCCTACCGTTGCATCAAACGATTCATTCTTTTCCTCTCGTCAAAGGTTTCGTCGAATAACAAACAAGCCCTAATTTTCCAGCTCTGTTTCAGATGTGACATCTTCTAGCACCACATCGGCATATAATTCAGCAAATTCCACCCGTAAATCTAAACTCTGCAATTCAATAGGTTCGGGGGGATAATAGCTTTGCAACAGCCACAATCCCCTTTCCGCACGCCGAAAGATTTCTACACGCTGTTGTTTGGTGTTGACCAATACGTATTCTTCGAGGCTGGGTAGGGTTTGATAATCGAGGAATTTGTCGCCGCGATCGAAGGCTTCGGTGGAGTCAGAAAGGACTTCGATAATGAGTTTAGAAAAGCGTTTGTAGGTTGAAGTTTCTTGGTCACGGGGGTCGCAAGTGACGAGCAAATCCGGGTAATAATAGCGATTACGTTCTTCTAGGCGAGCTTTGATATCAGTGAAGTAGGTTTGGCAGCCTGAGCCACGGAGATGACTGCGTATTTCTACAAACAGGTTGCCAATAATCACATTATGGGTATCCGTCGAGCCTGCCATTGCAAAAACACGACCGTTGATATATTCGTGTTTGATCGAGCTTTCGGCTTCGAGTTCGAGATAGTCTTCGGGGTTGAGGTATTGGGGATTGGCGATCATGGTTGTTAGCCTGAATGAGTCATCAGGCAGGCGTCTCAACTGCGCTACGGTTTTTCTTAATTACAGTCCGTAGCGTAGATGGTCAGTGATGCATCTTGCCCGCCGTGATATGGAAAGATTTCTGTCTATTTTATCGTTAGGTTTGTATGCCACCGAGACGGCTGCGCTACGGTTTTGAGGTATTTTTTGCATCTGCGATCCGTAGGGCGGTTATCCCGTCATTATCCATGAGTTTTCTGTAGGGGCAATCCCCCTGTGGTTGCCCCGGTGTATTGCGTGGCAAGGGGTTGAGCGGTCGGCGGCCGAGATCGGGAGAGAAGGGCACTACCCCTACATTTGGAACAACAGGGCTGCCAATTGCGGGCAGCCGAGATGGCTACACTACGGCTTTGGGAATGAAGCTGGTCTATATATGGTATTGCCCAAAATTCTAAACCACTTCCAAACACCACACCCGAAACTCTAATTCTGTGCCAGACAACGAAAGACCAGAAACCGCAAGGGGGCGTTGACATGAACGTATTTATGATTCTTGAAAATTCTCCGCACTCTTTACAGATTACAAGCTACAAGCTTGGAGGCGAGAGAAGAAGAGTTAGAAGATGCGAAAGAAGAAGAGTGAAGGAAACATTTAAAAGGGGTGCGGATGGAACCACCATGAAACCTCGCCGGAAGGTGTCCCTCTGGGGCCGACAATTCATACTGGATAGCATTCCAGTTGACTCGGTTATATAATTTGCTCCATGCTTTCTGAGCTGCATCGCCATCCTCTCCGTAATCTAGTCTACCGCCAACCTCCAACCAAATCTTCTTCTGCACCGAGAAGCCAAAATGACCGTTGCTGGCAACTGTCCAGAGTTCATTAAGAGTAATCCAAGAAAAAAATCATCCATTAAGGTAGATGAGGAAAAGGAGCAAGTATAAGGTTATTGAATGACATCACTACCCAATCCACTAACGGATTCCCTGAAAAAACTATTGCAAGAGACAGCCAAGCAACTGAGAGGAAGCCAAAGACGCCAATACATGGCGAAAGTGGTCAAAGAACTAGGAGCAGGGGGTCAAAGACGA
>JAAHHN010000231.1 GCA_010672165.1 Spirulina sp. SIO3F2
TAGCAGTCAGTGACCTACACTCTAGAGGTAAATGACGCATTGATTTTCCCCTGATTTTAGGGGGAACCATAGTGCTCGGGTTGGTCACCATTAGCACTATGGGTTGGAGTCTGTTTACCTTTCGGATGCTCTGGATTCCTGTTGCAGAGCCGGCTTTGGCATTTATGAGTGCCATCGGTTTAGCTTTGTCCTATCGACTTCTATATACAACACACTACGATACGCTCACTGGATTGCTCAACCGCAATGCGCTGCGCCATGCGCTTCAGCAATTACTGACACATCGGTCTCGTTTTAGACGCCGAGAGACAATCGGCGTCATATTTCTGGACTTAGATCACTTTAAGGTGATCAATGAAAGTTTAGGCCGACTAGCGGGGGATCAGCTCTTGCTCAGGGTGGCAGAGCGCTTGCGGGCTGAGCTGCCGCGATCGGCACGGTTTGCCCGCGTCAGCGGTGATGAATTTGCGATCGCACTACAATGTTCAGAACCTGAAACATTAACAACGCTGGCAGAAGCACTACAACAGGCTTTATCAGAATCGTTTTCGCTCGATGGACAGTCCGTAACCGTCAGCTCAAGTATTGGCATTGCGATGACCCAGATGGGTCATCAGCACAGCTCAGATAATTTATTTCGGGATGCCCAAACCGCAATGTATCGTGCCAAGGTCTCCGGTAATGGGCATTATCAAGTCTTTTCCACCGGGATGCTCACCGAGGCGATCGATCGCTTCACCCTAGAGAATGAACTGCGTCAAGGCATTGCTGCTCAGGAATTTGTGCTCTATTACCAACCGATCGTGGCCCTTGACAGTGAAAAAATTGTGGGCTTTGAAGCCTTAATCCGTTGGCAACATCCCCAACACGGGTTTATTGCTCCCTATCGGTTTATCCCCTTAGCAGAAGAAACGGGTTTGATCATTCCCCTAGGAGAATGGATTTGCCAAGAAGCTTGTTGTCAGCTGAATCAATGGCAACACCAATTTCCTGAACTTCCCCTGATGCTGAGTATTAATCTTTCCGGTCGGCAATTTGAACAATCGGATCTGTCACGGCGGCTAGCTCAAATCATTCGCGCAGAAGGAATCGATGGTCAACGACTCAAATTTGAAATTACCGAAAGTATGTTGATGGGGGATGTGGACAATGCGATCGACTCGATGCTCAAACTCAAATCTTTGGGCTGCAAACTCGGGCTAGATGATTTTGGTACGGGCTATTCTTCCCTAAGTCAACTCCGCCGCTTCCCTGTTGATACGATCAAAGTTGACCAATCATTTGTGCAAAAAATGGGGAAAAGCGATGAAGATCATGAAATTGTGCGGATGATTATTTCATTGGGTCATATTTTGGGGATGGATTTGATTGCTGAAGGTGTTGAGATTAAAGAGGATGTTGACGCCTTGCGATCGCTCGATTGTGAATATGGTCAGGGTTATTTCTGGTCTAAGCCCTTGCCCGCTGCCCAAGCAACAGAACTGTTACAACAGCCCTACCTCCGGCCAGAATCCCAATCCACTCAAATTGATATTTGAGTAAAGTCTTGGCCCTGATAAATTCTGAATTCCGAACACCAAATTCTGAGTTCAAAGCCTTGGGCAACTTTTTGAATTGTCCCAACGTCAGCGATCGCCATAGCAATGCGCAATTGCAGAATCTGCGGATCATGTAGTCAACCGGGCGTATCTACCCAATAACCCTAAACTTGCGATCGCCCCTCCATGCCCCAAACCGCTCTTTGGCTGGGTAGCCCTTTGCTCCTATCCCTCTCGCTGGCCACCCCCAGCCTTGCCCAATCCATCACCGCTGCCCCCGATGGCACGGGCACGCTCATCCAGCACCACGGCAACACGTACCATATCCAAGGCGGTACACAGGCGGGTGCGAACCTCTTTCATTCCTTTCAGGCTTTGGGTTTGAGCCCGGGGGAGATTGCTGATTTTTTAAGTAATCCTGGCATTAGCAATATTTTGGGTCGGGTCACAGGCGGTGAGCCTTCAGTGATCGATGGGTTGATTCAGGTGACGGGAGCAAACTCGAATCTGTATCTGATGAACCCGGCGGGGATTGTGTTTGGTCAAGGTGCAAGCCTGAATGTGGGAGGCGACTTTACGGCGACGACGGCTGACCGGATCGGCTTTGCGGAGGGCTGGTTTCAGGCCACAGGCGCGAACGACTACGCCAGTTTGGTGGGTGCGCCGAACCAGTTTGCCTTTGCCAGTGCACAGCCAGGGGCAATTTTGAATTTTGGCGATTTGACTACTGAGAACAATGTGAGCTTGGTGGGGGGGACTGTGCTCAATCAGGGTCGGGTTGTTTCAAAAGCGGGGACTGTGGCGATCGCGGCTGTGCCCGGTGAGCGCTTAGTCAAGCTCTCTCAACCGGGGATGTTGTTGAGTTTGGAATTGCCCACAGACGTCTTAACTGCTGAGATTAGCCCTGTCGATTTACCCACATTGTTGACCGGAGCAGATGCCCTCACCCAACCCTCTCCCAACGGGAGAGGGCTACTCCCTTCTCCCCGTGGGAGAAGGGTTGGGGAAGAGGGGAATGTAATTATCAATGGCGAAATTTCTGGCCAGCACATCGATCTCTACGCCGCAGATCAAGTCACGCCACGTGATCCAGGTCTAATTCAAGGGGATACTAGAGTCATTCGGTTTAGCGACCAGGGTACAAATCCCAACCAAGCCGTTTTTATCGATCGCCGTGCGGACAACCCCGAGCAATTGCTTTATGGTGCTGCATCGGGAACCGTCAGCCAGATCATTGAACCAGACGAGCACGGGGTTTCAGTTATCAATGAGCAGTTAGCCGTGATCAGTGAGTCTGTGGGAAAACTGGAATCGGTGGCGATCGTGGCAGAGGGGAATGAGGGAAATTTCTGGTTGGGGAGTCAATGGATCACCTCTGCAATCATCGGCGACTACAGTGAACAGTTGCAAAGCTGGGGTGATTCCCTGGCGCAGAATGCGGATATCCTGCTCTACAGTTGCTTCACTGCCCTCGGCGAGACAGGCGAGGCGTTGATGCAGGGTATTGCAACCCTGACCGGGGCGGATGTGGCGGCTTCGGTGGATGCCACAGGCAGCGCAAGTTATGGCGGCGATTGGGCACTGGAATGGAGCAGTGGCGAGATTACGGCGGGGAATCCATTTACGCTGGCAACATTGGCAGACTGGGAAGGTAAGCTGGCTATGCGTACAGTCACCTCCCTCGCAGATACCGGCGCTTTCACCCTCAGAGATGCACTAACCGGATCAGGGGGCGGGTTTGGTGCTGGGCCGATGGCAGGTGATGAGATTAATTTTAATGTTTCAGGAAGCATCAACCTCGCCAGTGAAATTCAATGGTCAACCGCTAACCTCACCATTGATGGGGTGGGTCAGACCGTGGTGCTTGATGGGGGAGGTGCAGGTCGTGTCTTCCATGTCCTTGGCGGTGCGACGAATACCACCATTAAAAATGTCACGATTCAGAATGCCGTGATCGCAGCCCCTGGCGGCGGCATTTTAATGGATGTGGGGGCTGGAGCGTTGACTCTTGATGGCGTGACCCTCCAGAACAACACCGCATCCTTAGGGGGAGGTGTTTTTAGCTTCGCAGACGTCAGCATCAACCATTCCACAATTACGAATAATATGGCCAGTGCCAATGGTGGAGGACTCGGCATTGTCGGCAACACCACGATCACCAACTCCACCATCACCAACAACTCAGCAGGTCAATTTGATGGGGGGATTTCTAGTGTGGGAAATCTCGCAATCAGCAACTCGACGGTGGCTAACAATGTTGCGGGCACGAGCCGAGGCAATATCGGTGTGGGTGGGGGTGCTAGCGTGACGATCACCGATGCACCGGGGGATGTAAATCTGGATGGTCTAGTGATGAATGCGGCTCCCCTTTCAGTGAGCAGCGTCGGGTCTGTGAGTTTGGCCGGGGCAACCCTCTCTGATTCTGCCCTCTCAATCAACAGTGGCGGCTCCGTCACGATCGCAGGCGCAATCACGACCAATGGCAGAGACACCGCGATCGCCGCCGCTGATGCCATCGACCTCAGTACCCTCACCTTCAACGCGATCACGGGCAGTAATGGTGGTGATATCACCCTCACCGCTGGTGGCAATATTCAGACCCGTGGCTTGTTTGCCGCTGGCTTGAATAGTGGCGGTGATATCACGCTGACGAGTCAAAACGGTCAGATTAACACCCTTAACGGCAGCTCAGGGGCGATTAATACCCAAAGCACAGGCAATGCGGGGCAAGTCACGCTTAAAGCCAAACAGGGCATTACTGCTGGGTTTATTAATACCGAATCGTCGTTGGGGGCTGGGGGAGCAGTCACCTTAGAAAGTGAGGGGTTGATCCGGCTCACGGGCTCCATTTCCCCCACGATCAGTCAATTCAATGCCTTTGATGCCAGCATTGCCAGTGCCGGACTTACGGCCGGGGGGCCAATCCAAATTCGGCACGGGGGCAATGGGTTGGTGGCCTTTACAGTAGGGGACGCCAGCCTTAACGGCACAGCCGCCGCAATTACCGCAGGAAATGGCTTCACGATTTTGCCCACCCAAGCCTTTTTGCTCAGTCAAACCCAACCGGGCATTGAAATCGTGACCGGAACTACCGATACCAGTGTGTTAACAGCAGTGGCAGGCTCCCAGGTCATTAACCCGCCCCTAGATGCCAACGATATTATTCAACGTCTGGCCAGCCAAGCGGATGCCGAGCTGGTGCTGGTGGAAACCGACGCAGGGACTCGGGCCGTTTGGACGATCGCGGGGGAAGCCACCCAATCCACCTGGACAACCCTAGAGGACAATGATGAACTCAGTAATGCCTTAACTGCGTTGGATGAGAGCTTCAATACTGACTTTGACCGTTTGAATTTCAACTCGCAGGAAACGACTGAAATTACGGAGGTTGACCCCGCCAGCAAAACCGCCGAAAACGAGCAGGGTGAAACCCAAGATAATGTGACCAATATCCGGGAAACCTTCAGCCGCATCACCGAGCAAACGGGAACAAACCCTGTCCTAGTCTATGCCCTCAGCCAACCGGAAGCATTGGAACTGATTTTAGTAACTGCGGATAGCCAGCTCTTCCGGACGATCGTCCCCGAAGCCCAGCCTGAGCCACTCCAGCGCACCATTCGCACGTTCCGCCGCCGGATCACCCGCGTCAACGGTACAGGCTATCTGGAACCAGCCCAACAACTGTATAACTGGGTGATTCGGCCGCTGGAGGGGGCGATCGCGGATCTGGAAAATGTCGATACTTTGGTTTTTGCCATGGGGGAAGGCCTGCGCACCCTGCCCCTGGCCGCCTTGCACGACGGTGAGCAGTTCCTCGTTGAGACCTATAGCTTGGGCCAAATCCCCAGCATGAGCCTGATCGATAGCAGCTATGTACCGTTGCAAGATGCCAATATTTTGGCGATGGGGGCTTCCGAATTCAACCAACTCAACCCGCTACCTGCGGTGCCCAGTGAGCTGGCGTTGATTACCCAGAAACAGACGGGGGAGCAATATTTGAATCAGGCCTTTACCTGGGAGAACCTCAAGACCCAAAGCCGCGATCGCAACTTTGACGTTGTTCATCTAGCCACCCATGCGAGTTTCCAGCCGGGCGCGATCGAGAGTGCCTACATCCAGCTCTGGGGTGAGGAGCAAGTGGATATGAATCGGCTACGGGAGTTGCGCTGGTTTGAGAGCCCAACGGTGGAGCTATTGGTTTTGAGCGCCTGTGAGACGGCGTTTGATGACCCCTATGCGGAGTTGGGCTTTGCGGGGTTGGCAGTGCAGTCGGGGGTGAAGTCGGCGTTGGCGAGTTTGTGGCAGGTCTCGGATGTGGGCACGTTGGCACTAATGAATGGCTTTTATGATGCATTGGGGAATCCGGATGTGACGATTAAGGCGGAGGCGTTGCGGCAAGCGCAGTTGGCGCTGTTGCAGGGTGGGCAACTTGTTCAAGGAGAGGCGTTACGGGGAGTAACGTTACCACCAGAGTTGGCACGATATGAACAGACAGATTTGAGCCATCCCTATTATTGGAGTGCGTTTACGTTGGTGGGGAGCCCGTGGTGAATTCTGAACGTGACCCATCCGGTGACACCAGAAGTCTGACGAAGGGATAGAGCGCCTGACCTAAAAAACAGGGAAAGGGACTGTAAGCCATTCATCGCAAGAGTTTAAAATCTAACTGACGACAGCCCCTAGATTTTTTCTCTCCTCAGAGAATCAACTCTACCCTGATGAAGGGGAGCAGAGGAGATCTTGAACGCTCAATATAGTGTGCAGGATTTAAACTGCGTCAGTCTTACCTAAATAACTCTAATGAGCAGCGATAAAAACCTTCTGAACTTAGTTAACAACTGGATCTACGAAAAAATCGGCCAGCGCTTGAGTGATGTACAACGCCTGGTGTTGGAGAACTGTCTGCAATCCACTAAACGAACCTATAGTCAGATTGCCGCAACGTCCAATTATTCAGTGAGCTACATCCAAGGTCATGTGGCGGTGGATCTTTGGCAGCTTTTGAGTGAAGCGACGGGTCAAAAGGTCACCAAAGCCAACTGCTTAAGCGTGCTTACCCAAGTTGTCAGCGATTATACTCCCAGCCCTCAAGTCCAGGCCAACCTTTCTCCTCCCACAGCGTCCAGCCCCGAGCTAGAATTTCCGGACTGCACCGTTCCTCTGGGGTCGCCGTTTTACATCGCTCGCGCCCCTGAAGAGGAGAGCTGTAACCAACGCATTGCCCAAGCGGGAACCCTAATCCGGATTAAAGGCCCCCACCAAATGGGCAAGAGTTCACTAATGTATCGGATTTTGGATCATGCCAAAGCGCTGGGTCAGGCAACGGTGGGGTTGAACTTTCGACAGGCGGATGCGGAGATTTTGCAAGATGTGGATCGCTTGCTGCGGTGGTTTTGTGTGACAGTGGCGCGATCGCTCAGTCTCAAGCCCAGTCTGGATGAGTTTTGGGATGCAGATCTCGGCAGCAAGATGAGTTGTTCGCTCTATATGAAGGAATATATTTTGGCACAGGTGGAGTCGGGGTTAGTCTTGGCGTTGGATGATGCCAGTGAGCTGTTTGAGTATCCCACCACCAGTCAGGCGTTCTTCTCAATGTTGCGTACTTGGCATGAATACACCAAATCTCGGCCCGCTTGGCAGCCATTGCGGTTGATTTTGGTGCAGTCTACGGATGCCTATGTGCCGCTAAATGTGAACCAGTCGCCATTTAATGTGGGGGTTGAAGTGGCGTTGAAACCGTTTGCTCTGGAGCAAGTGGAAGATTTAGTGCAGCAGCATCGATTAGATTTAGCGAAAGCTGAGATCGCGCAATTAATGAAGCTGGTAGGGGGACATCCCTATCTGGTGCGGCGATCGCTCTATTTCTTAGCAAAGCAGGAGCTAACGTTTGGGGAGTTGCTGGCTACGGCGGCCACAGATACGGGGCTCTTTAAGCACCATCTACAATATCATCTCTGGGTGTTGCAGCAGCGGCCGGAGTTGGGCCAAGCAATCCAGCAGGTGCTGGCAACAGATGCACCTGTGACGTTGCCCCAAGTGTTGAGTTTTAAGCTCCAGAGTACGGGTTTGGTGACGCTAGTGAAAAATCAGGTGCAGATCCGTTGTCCGTTGTATCGGGATTATTTGAGTCAGCGGCTGGGGAGTGAGTGATGCGTTCTTAGGTTTGACCTCGATAGAATAGAGGCGATTGCTTCTAGCACTGCGCTACAGCGTAATCTTGGTTTGGAGGTCAACCGATGCAATTTCTTAATCCAAAAATCGACTTCGCCTTCAAAAAGGTCTTTGGCTCTCCCCACAGTAAACCCATCCTCAAAAGCTTCCTTGAAGCATTGGTCTACAATGAGACTCAAACCATTGAAGATCTAGATATTATTGACCCCTACCAAGCACCCCGTCTCAAAGGTTTTAAAGATACCTACTTAGATGTCAAAGCTCAGCTCAATGATGGCACAGTGGTCATTATTGAAATGCAGGTTTTGAATATTGAAAGCTTTGAAAAACGCATTCTTTACAACACAGCAAGAGCTTATTCGTTGCAATTGGGTAAGGGAGAAGACTATAAGCAACTCTTCCCTGTGGTCGCTCTGACCATCACTGATTTTGTGATGTTTCCAGACTTTGAGAAGGTGGTTTCGCACTTTGTGCTGCAAGAGCGGGAGGCATTAACTCACTTCTGCGCTGATGAGTTTGAGTTGGTATTTGCCGAGCTGCCGAAGTTTAAAACCGCTCTAGAAGAATTAGCAACATTAACAGACAAATGGCTCTATTTCATGAAATACGCCCGTGAACTAGAGGCAGTACCGGAAGCCCTGAGCGAGGTTGAGGCATTGAACCAGGCATTTGATGTGGTGAATCGCAGTAATTTCTCACTTGAGGAACTCGAAGACCAAGAGAAGCGAGAAATATTTGTGTGGGATCATCGCAATGCGTTGATTAAGGCAGAGAAAATGGGTCTTGAGCAAGGTCTTGAGCAAGGTCTTGAGCAAGGTCTTGAGCAGGGCAAAAAAGAGAAGGCACTCGAAATTGCTCGGCAACTGTTAGATGTGTTGGATGTGGAGGTGATTAGTCAAAAAACGGGGCTGACGATCACGGAGATTGAGGCGTTGCGGTAAGAGAGTTGAGGCGAAAAAACATTCACGTTCGGTTTTAAAGACCAGCACCTATCCCTCATAGGGATCATCAATGTTGTTTGAAACAGAGAGCCCTCCGGATCGGGAGTGCCAACCGTGAGGCTGCCTTATTTCAATCCCTCATAGGGATAAATGTTGTTTGGAACCAGGAAAGCACGTCGGCGGGGTTCTTTACTGGCGTTTCAATCCCTCATAGGGATAAATGTTGTTTGGAACTTACAACTCCAATGCTTCAACGAATCATATCTGGGCGTTTCAATCCCTCATAGGGATAAATGTTGTTTGGAACGGATATGCAATGGCGCTTGCTATCCCCAGAAGGGTTTCAATCCCTCATAGGGATAAATGTTGTTTGGAACGAATTTTTCGCTTGTCACTAGTACTGGGGAATGTTGGTTTCAATCCCTCATAGGGATAAATGTTGTTTGGAACCTGGGAGCGATCGCGGCTCATCCTCAATTCAATGTTTCAATCCCTCATAGGGATAAATGTTGTTTGGAACAGAGCAGCCCTATGGCTTGGCGGTTGGCGCATTGGTTTCAATCCCTCATAGGGATAAATGTTGTTTGGAACTTGTAGGGCAAAGAAGCCAATCGCCGTGGCGATGTTTCAATCCCTCATAGGGATAAATGTTGTTTGGAACTTGAAGCCGTAGAAGCGAACGTACATGTGCTTCTCGTTTCAATCCCTCATAGGGATAAATGTTGTTTGGAACAACGATGAATCCGGCTTTATTGAACCATCCGAATTGTTTCAATCCCTCATAGGGATAAATGTTGTTTGGAACAAGTTGCGAGATCGACTGGGAGGAGGGGTGAAATGTTTCAATCCCTCATAGGGATAAATGTTGTTTGGAACTCGCCTGGGTTGGTGAAGCGCAGGCAAATTGAGAGTTTCAATCCCTCATAGGGATAAATGTTGTTTGGAACTGAGGCCCATTCATATCGAGCGGAAAGCGATTTGCGTTTCAATCCCTCATAGGGATAAATATTGGTTGGAACTGCCGTTGATTGTCGTGCCAATCTTAGTTCCCAGTTTCAATCCCTCATAGGGATAAATATTGGTTGGAACTTCGCCAACAAAGGTTCAATCGAGGCAATTATCGTTTCAATCCCTCATAGGGATAAATATTGGTTGGAACTTACGTAAGTTACCAAAGGGCATTTACGGAAGTGTTTCAATCCCTCATAGGGATAAATATTGGTTGGAACCTGATATTTTGGCGGGTGTGTTGGGGAGCAACACCGTTTCAATCCCTCATAGGGATAAATATTGGTTGGAACGTCTCAAAAAGCTTACTCGCATCGACCCCGCAATTGTTTCAATCCCTCATAGGGATAAATATTGGTTGGAACCCCGCGTGCGCCACAATCAGTTACGCCCAAGGATGTTGTCCGTTTCAATCCCTCATACCAAATCGAATAAAGAGAGCTACAGATAGTAGAATAGGAAAGCAGAATCCAAAACAGATGCCATGACAGGAGTCTATCGACTAGAGATAAAAGAGAGTGTAGAGGAACTGAAAGGATTACTGAGGAGACAGAAAACCGGAGCAGAAAAAGAAAGAATCCAGTGGTTATATTTGCT
>JAAHHN010000232.1 GCA_010672165.1 Spirulina sp. SIO3F2
TGGTTGGTGGAGAAGGTATCGATCGTCACCACAACGCCGTGGATATGACGATGCACATGACACACTTCATTGTTACGGAGCTTGTAGCGATCGCCCTCTGACTTGCCTCCCATCAGAATTTCGATCGCGCCTGTTTCATCGGTTGCGCCATAGGCAAAGGTATTCTCACCGTGGGTTTGCGAAAAAGGGCGACGCACCCGATGGATCGCGGTTTCCCAGAGTTGCTGACCGATCGCCTTATTGGCAGTCTCATCTGCAACTTCGGTGACTTCGGCTTTCATATCTGCGCCGACTTTAACTTTACCTGTAAACTCGGTTTCTCCCTTTTTGTAGGTGATATCAGCGGTGTAGCCCGGGAAGTTGGCGTCCCAGGTGTAGCGGTTTTCGTAGGCAGACTGGAACAGTTCTCGTGCAGAGACTTGGGTAGCGGTCATAACGGGTTATTCCTGTAGTAATCACTGTTAGTTTCAGCATAGAAGCTGGTGGGGGCCGCTGGGCGATCGTAAAAACCGAACCCAGACCATGCAGCATCTAAGCTAAACACATAGTGTTTTTCGCTCCATGCAATCGATCTAAACCACACTATATCTATTGTTTAAGCGAACCGAAACTTACTGTAAAGTCTGGGGCTGATCGCTGGTCAGAGATGCTATGATACTGGCTCTTAGCATAGAGATTCAACATAAGGGGTTGGCGGGTCATGGCAATCATTGCACTCAAGGCTTGGTATCTGGAACAGTACGAACCGATTCGAGAAATCATCAAGCGGCCCCATGATCTGCGCTTGAGTCGGAATAGTTTGCTCAAAACAGGGCTGCGGGCCGATTTTCTCAATGATATTGATGAAATTCAAGCAACTGCTTGGTTTGAGCGTTATCTCGCAGGTGAGGTGATTGAGTTTTATATCGAGGGTAGTGGCGGCTATGCGATCGCTAACATCGATCTGCTCTCCCAGGAGATCTACTTCACCAAGCAAGATGTTCCAGCGCTACTTGATCCCATCATCTTTTTTAGCTCCCAGCAAGACTATGCCCCCGCCAGCGAAGCGATCGCCACAGTGCTAGAAAAAACTCTACCCAAAATCAATAAGCGATCGCGCACCCCACTCCAACTTGAAACCGCCCAACGCTCTCCTAAAGAACCTTTGCGTCTGGGGCGTCATAAACTACGTCAAATTGAGAAGTCATTGCTCTACATCGCGGATATCACTGCGATCGGCGAGCTAGAACAGACCAGCCTCTTGAGTCCGGTAGTCAGTGTGGAGTTGGGTTATGCCATCCATGCCAAGCGATCGGGTCAAATTCTACTATTGAACATGGAACGGGACTTTGGCCCAGCGCCCTACGACTTGCCAGGGTATCAATACCTCACATTTGCTGATCAAGCTGCCCTGCAAGAAACTTTACCCGAGCTTCTCAAGGCCCAACTCAAACGGCTGAGTGTCTTCCTTTGAGTTGCTATAGAATGCTATCTTGGCAACGGATTCACCCCACGTTGCTCACCGATCAGGAGTAGAGTGCTATGCCCAGAACCCCCGATGAATACGTTGTCTATATCTTGTTGACGTCTGGTCACCGTGAAGAAGTTCGGTTTTCGACGCTGCAAGAGTTTCAACAGTGGTATAGCGCGGAGCTGATGCCCAAGGCTAATGATACAAATTTTTTGAGTGTGCCGATGCGGAATGTCCAGGGGGAATATATGGTGATTCGCCCCAGTTGTGTGGCAGGGGTTCGGGTTGAACCTGTGTTTGCGGGCAGCATCGATCGAGATTTTTAAGTATCAGACTCAATTCAGAACAGTTGCAGTCAGTCCTGTATCGCCTGAGTTTGCGCATAGACAACCTTTCTATGGTTGTCTCTGTTTTTTATGTCCTAATCAGGAGTTAATAAAAATGATGATCCGAATGCTGCTCTCACATAACTGCACATTATCGCCAACACAGGTGCAAGTGTTAACACGCACTGACTTTGCAACTGTCTTTATTGAAGGTCTAAAGCCTCACCCAGATATCCAATGCAGTTTAATTGAAAACCCGCACTGGATTGTGGAAGTTATCTTTGATGGAGAGCAAAAAACACCCACTGAAGTTGCTGAACTATGCGCCCAATGCCTTGGTGCTCATCGTTCCACTGAGCCAGGCAAGGGACTTGATTCCTATAAAATTATGCTTTTAGGGGGAATCAAAACAACACCAGCACGAGGGACTTCCCCAACGTCACTGCAACCGGGTGAATGGGGTGTGGATGTGGTTGAGACGGTCTCTCCAGAGCAGTTTTTAGCGAATGTGAATTGGGAGACTGTTATTCAGGGCAAGCCTTCTGAACAGATTTTCAAAGTCATCCATGCGGTTGGATGAATGAATTATTGATTCGTCGGGGTTGTTTCAAAATTTCATTTGATGTCCTTAGCGTGCAAATAAAGACTCATGACTTTCACTCCCAATGAATCCAATCAATCTCCCCACAGAATCACTTCAAATTCCGAGAATCAATCGCCGACTATCTGTTTGATTGCCCCTCATTTTGGCAAACTCCCACCGTGGATTTCCCTAACATTGCAGACCTTTGCCTGGAACTGTGGTTTTGATCTCATTGTCATTACTGATCAAGATACGCAGACTCTTCCCCGATCTCCTAATCTCAACTATGATCATCAAAAATTGGGGTCTTTCCAAAGGCGATGTTCACAGGTTTTGGGTACTGAAGTGAAACTCGCCAAAGGCTACAAGGTTTGTGACTTGAGACCTGCATTTGGCTTGATTTTTGCTGAGGAATTAAGCGGTTATGATTATTGGGGTCATATTGACCTGGATACGTTTTGGGGCAATTTAGAGGCTTTTTTGAATCCGATCCTCAAGCAAGACTATGACATGATTTGTGGCTACCCTTACCATGTTGGTGGCCCGTTTTGTCTCTACAGAAACAGTAAATACATTAATAACTTATTTAGGGATAATCCTAACTATATTGATGTATTTAAGTCAAAAGAGAATAAGGATTTTGATGAAATTGGTATTAAAGATATTAAGTATCGAGGATTTGAATGGACAGTCCGGCAATTAGAGCGTCAAGGAAAGCTGACGGTCTATCGAGGGCAACAGCTCTATCTTCAGGATTGTGATTCGTCTTGGTGGATTAAAGAAACGAGAAAGGCGATCGCAAGTGCTGATCTACAGGAATATCCGACCGACGCACAACCATTCAAGTTTGGCACTGGCTTCTGGCAAAGAAGAGAATTGCCTCGCTTAACCGATGAATTTCAGCAGGAATACGCTTTTTACCATTTCCTGGATGGCAAGCGGCGATTGTTTCAACCCTTTGCGATCCGTGGTTGCGTACAAATTAAATCTTTTACGATCGACTCGAATGGCATTCATTTGAATTATCAATTTGGTTTCTGGTGGTTACGTCATAAGCTTGAAAAAATAATCGTTAAAGTGCTGAGATTTATGGTTTACGATCTTGGCCCGTTAAGACATCGGTTTAACTTGCGACGCTAAGTACAGAACAAAAAATGACATTTTTCTTGAACCCCTTGTTTGTCTTGTGCAGAAGATGAGCTATTACGCCAACGGCAATATTGCTTTAACAACTCCATCCATTGATTGACTAATCTCAAACCCCAACTTGTGGCTGACATGCTGCATCGCTCGGTTCTCAAAAAGCATCTCAGCTTCAATGCTTTCTAAATTTTCTGCTTGAGCAATCCGAATCAATTGACGGAGTAGCTCTGTACCCAAACCCCGGCCTTGAGCATTATCGCTGACCAGCATGGCAAATTCACCTCGGTTACAACCATGCAACTTGCTCAGGCGAGCGATGCCGAGAATCTCATGCTCTCCGGTTTGGGGGTGCTCATAATCCGCCACGATCGCCATTTCCCGGTCATAGTCAATAAAGCAAATGCGCGTCAGCCGTTCATGGCGAATGCGGCTACTGAGCTTCATCATATGGAAGTAGCGCAGGTAAACGCTCTCTGCCGAGAGGGTTTGGTGAAACTGGGCGACTAGCGGCTCGTCTTCGGGGCAGATTGGGCGGATTGTCGCAGGCAATCCCGTCACCAAGCGCCAGGGCGTGCTGTATTGGCTGGGATAGGGACGGATCGCAGGCTGGGGTAGGGGGTTGCCTGATGGATGAAGCACAATGCGAGCATCCAAGGCCTGGAGAGAGTTCTCAACGCCAGGATTGGCCAAAAGCGGATTGATGTCGATCTCCTTAATTTCTGGGTGCTCCACCACCAGATGGCTAAAGCGCACCAGTAGCTTTTCAAGCTGGGGCAGATTCACGGCTGCCCGACCCCGCACCCCTTGGAGGGCAGTATAGATTTTGGTTTGTTCCATCATGCGGCGGGCCAGAGTGGTGTTGAGCGGGGGTAGGGCAATGGCGCGATCGCGGAACACCTCCACCATTTGCCCCCCCAAACCAAACACCAATACCGGGCCAAATTGGGGATCAAGGCTACTGCCGATGATCAGTTCATAGCCCTGGCTCAAGTTCACCATTGGTTGCACCGTTACCCCAGCAAAGTCTACGGCTGAGACAGCGGACTGAATGGCTTGAAAGGCATCAGCTACCGCATCGGCATCACTGAGGTTAAGCTTGACGCCGCCCGCATCGGTTTTGTGGGTGATCGTGTAAGAATGGAGTTTGAGGGCCACGGGGTAGCCCAGGTCATGGGCTTGGGCGATCGCTTCAGCTACGGTTTGGGCAATGTGCGTGGGCACAGTGGGGATACCATAGGCGGCTAGCACTTGCTTGGCTTCCCATTCTGTGAGTAAGGTGCGCCCCATGTTTTGTACCGCCTTCAGCAAATCCGTGGCCTGGTCTTGGTTGACTTGTTCAGGAATTAAGGGGTCGGGCGTTTCATACAAACTGGCCAGGTTGTAGGTATATTGCCCCATCAGGTTAAATACTTGGGCAGCGGTATCGGGGAAGGGGAACGTGAAAATTCCAGCTTTATTGAGCGCCACTTCACCATCGTTAACGGCTGAGCCGCCCATCCAACTGGCTAGAAGGGGTTTGTGGAGGGCACGGTAAGGGGCAAGTTGGGCGGCGATCGCATCTGGGTTGGTCATGGCCTGGGGCGTCAGGATCACCAGCAACCCATCACTGTCTGGGTTTTGGGCGGCAACCTTAACCGCATCCGCATAACGCTGGGGGTCAGCATCACCGAGAATATCGATCGGATTGGCTCCGCTCCAAGCTGCTGGCAGACAGCCATCCAGTTGGGTTTTAATGTCTGTCGAGAGGGGCGCAAGTTCCCCACCACCCCGAATTAGAGCATCAGTAGCCAGCACACCCGGCCCGCCTGCGTTGGTGACGATCGTCAGCTTGCGCCCCTTGGGCCGAGGCTCTTTAGCCAGGATTTCCGCCATATTAAACAGGTCATCGATCGTCTCGACCCGCAACACGCCACAGCGCCGAAACGCGGCATCGAGCACCTCATCACTCCCGGTGAGTGCGCCCGTGTGGGAGGTCGCCGCCTGGGCTGCTGCTGCTGTCCGTCCCGCCTTAATCACAATAATCGGCTTCGAGAGGGCGACCTCCCGCGCTGCTGAGAGAAACGATCGTGCGTTACCGATCGATTCCATATAGATCACGATGCTCTCGGTATGGGGGTCATCGCCGAGGTAGTCAATCAGGTCGCCCCAGCCCACATCGAGCATGGAGCCGATGGAGATAAAGGCGCTAAACCCCACGTTCTCCCGAAAGCTCCAGTCCAAAATGGAGGTACAAAGTGCCCCACTCTGGCTGATAAAGCCTACATTGCCGGGTTGGGCCATGGTGCTGGCAAAGGTGGCGTTGAGTCCATGATGGGGGTTCATTACGCCCAGGCAGTTGGGGCCAATCAGTCGAATACCGCCCGCCCTTGCGGCTTCTAGCACTTCGGCTTCGAGGGCTACACCGGCCGCGCCGATTTCTTTGAAGCCTGCGGAGATAACGATCGCGCCTTTAACGCCAGCGGCGGCACAGTCGCGCACGACCTGGGGGACGGTTTTGGCGGGGGTGGCGATGATGGCGAGATCGACTGGGTCGGGGACGGTGGCGATATCGGGGTAGGCTTTGATGCCCCGGATGCTGGCTCGTTTGGGGTTAACGGGGTAAACTGTGCCGCCGAAGGGGTTTTGGATCAGGTTCCAGAGCAGGGTGCGCCCGACGGAGCTGGGTTTTTCGCTGGCTCCGATGACGGCGACGGTTTGGGGGTGGAAGATGGCGTGGAGGGGTTGGTGTTCGGTGCGGAGGATGTCGTAGGTGGGGTCGGGGGTGAGGGCGGAGAGTTTGAGGGTGGGGAGGGTAGTGGTCATGGTGGATCTCCGAGGTGTTCAATCTAAAGGGTTTGAGATTGATGATGAAAAAAACATCTACAATTGGAGTGATCTCTAGGCAGTTTTGAGACGATGGTGGATTGGCAAAAAGTTGAGTCGTGGATTAGACCCTACGGAGACAAAATGAGTGGGGTTGCAGATCGAGGTCTTACAGAACAGGAAATTTTGCAGATAGAGCATCGAAAAAACATGGCTGATCCGGAAACTAAGTTTGTATTGCCCGAGGACTTTAAAGAGTTTCATCAGCGATTTAGTCAAGCGCAACATTGGCGCATTGGTAAATGGGTTTTACTTCCATTAGAGGAAGCTCTCTCTGAAACATCATTGACAGCAGAATTCACTCATATTACTGATTATGTTTGTGATGACAATGATCAACTTTGGGACTATCGATGGCTAGTGTTTGCTCGTGAAGTTCATGGTGAAAATCTAATGGCTCTAAACATGGATATTAATATCGATTTAGATTCAATTTATTGTCCTTTTAGCTGCGAGTATGAGGTTCTTCGTTTTGAGTCAGAAGATAAATGTATTGCTCCGATGAAGATGAGGTTTGGTCGATGGATTGAAAAGTTGGCTCGTAAGATAGAGAGAAAATATGGAAATCAGATGTAAACGTAAGGTGTGTTAGCAGGCGAGATTTTTTTAAATTGAGATTGAAAATTTTGCTTGTGTAACGCACCAACGAGCTAAAATCATGAGAGATTATGTCAGATCAAATACATCACTCCACGCCGAATAAATATGTATCTATGATCCTGAACACCTGGAAAAAAGTTTTCTCTGGACATTTGAATTTAGGTGATATGCCAAAGGTTATTGCCTTAG
This sequence comes from Spirulina sp. SIO3F2, assembly GCA_010672165.1. GTDB lineage: Bacteria > Cyanobacteriota > Cyanobacteriia > Cyanobacteriales > Spirulinaceae > SIO3F2. Next base: position 7,154 of record JAAHHN010000232.1, read on the forward strand.
AGATTCTGGTTGCAATCATTTTGCTCATTCCGTTACTCTCCTTTCACTATGTCAGTGCGCTCAATCAAAAAATGCAACAAGTATGTTTCTATAGACAGTGTGAATTTCTTCAAACTCACGAGGCTCCTTTTCTGTATTTATTTGCGACAAGAACAAAGTATTTGATTAAACACCAAGAGGGGTTCAGGAATGATTACTATATGTTGAACGGAGATATCAGATATGTTTTCTATGAAGGGAATGATGAGCCTCAAGTGTATTCAATTGTCTATTCTGATTTGCTCCTTGTTATCTTTCCTTTGATAGGATTTTTGATGATCATTATCGGTAAATATGGAATCCATAAAGAAAGGCTCGATAATGGCATTACTCTTTTTCTATCATCTTTCGTACTGTTCCCATTTAAATTAGCTATTGACTTGATATTCTTCTTGGTTGATCTGAGTTTTAAGATGTAGGGTGTGTTAGCAGGCGAGAATGCTTTGGATTGAGATTAAAAATTTCACTTGCCTGCGTAATGCACCAATGGGTTTGGTGCGTTACGGCAGATTTGAAATGCTGAAATAGATAATGTAGATCATGACTGCCTAACATACCCTACGAAAACTGCAATTCACTAAGCTTAAAAAATATCCTCATTTGTCAAATAAACTGTTTAAGTCTTGATAACCACTCACGATTCTGAATACTTCAATTTCATCATTTAGAAGACGATAGAAAACTAAATATTTTTTATAAGGAAAGCTCCGAAGATTCGGATAAAGCTCATCCCGCTTGCGACCCATTTGGGGAAACTGTGAGAGACGTTGAAAGATGATGTCAATGTCATTTAAGAACTGTTCCGCAATTTCTAAAGTGCTTTGAGCAGCAATATAGTCGGCGATCGCTTCAATATCTCGACTTGCACGGGGCGTAATTCGACAAACACGACTCATAAGCTATGAATGACGCTGCCGTAACCGCTGACGAATCGAACTAATCTCAGTCGAAGCCTCTAAAAGCTCACCCTGCTCTGCCTCCACCGCCCCAAGTAGAATCTCTTGGCGCAACTCCTCGAAACGGCCTTGATAGATCAATTCACGCTCCGCCAGCACTTGTAAACCCGCAATTAACAATTCATCCAACGAAGAATATTTACCGCTTGCCAGTTGGTGCTCAGTAAATTCTTGTAGTTTTGGTGACAATGGTAAATTCATCAAAGACTCAACTCCTAGCGATATTGCTTTTGGCTGATCAAAACATGTTCTTGAAAAGTTTCAAACTTACTAATAAACATAAAACTTAGACTGCCTCGGAATAACGAATATGCAAATTTGACCAAAACACATCCCAAATATCCTTAGCTTGATTATAACCAAGAACGAGGTCGTTTAGTCCTTCTGGCTCTTCGGTTAATAATTCATCAATCGCAGCTTTTAAGAGCTTACTATGGGTAATATCTTCTTCCCCGACATGGATATCCCAAAACAACCAATCAATATCTTGTTCGATGGCAATAATTGCTGGATTAGAGCGTAACTTCTTATATGCAGCAGATAAATAAATCTGACATAAACATTCTGCACCCATACCCCGTAAACCAACACCATACATAAAGGGACGTTCCCAAACCCATTGACTTAATTGTTGCAATAGCACAATATTTTCTGGGTAACGAGATGTAGATAGGGTATCTGGACTATCGCCTAAGCTAGTGAGAAAGTTATCCCATAGTGTTAAATGTGTTTTCTCCGGTGTCGAGCCGAGTTCATCAGCAGCAATCTCAGCGATAATGCATTTGAACTTCCCGAAAGGCGCTTTGTACATTAAAAGACCTAAATCATTAATAAAATACTGAATAAAAAAACGATATTCATGAAAAATATTAATGAGCGTCTGGATAGAAGCAAACTGTAAATAGCTTACATAATCTGTTGCACTATAATTTGCTTCAAGGCGAGCTGCATTGGTATATAGCCAAAAGTCCTCAGGTGTACTGATTGAGAAGTTTCCAGGGGTACTACCTAGAGTTTGTTCAAGCATACTTTTCCTCGAATGAGAATTTTTACAGAGTTGAAACCGATATGATACTCCAATATCACGGTTGAGCTGATTCAGCTTTCCGCTGATAGCCCCCATTTAGTTAACGGGGGCTTTGCGCATGACAAATCGTCAATGAAGAGACGTCTCACACTGCCGCTGCAATGCTGTTCTCTACCGTTTCCCCCGTCCAAGCCTCACCGCGATACGCCGCCAAATACATTGCCTTAAGATCCGCAATCAGCGGATAGCGGGGATTTGACCCGGTGCATTGGTCATCAAACGCCTGCTCGGCCATCTCATCTACCTTCGCCATGAATATATCCTCACTGTCACTAATCACCTCCCGGATCGTCGCCGGAATCTCCACCTGAGCCTTGAGATCTTCGATCGCCCCAATCAGTCGCTCCACCTTCTCGCTATCAGTGTTGCCCCCCAAGTTCAGAGCATCCGCCACCTCGGCATAGCGATGCTTGGCGTTGGGATATTTATATTGTGGGAAGATCGCTTGCTTAAAAGGCACATCGGTAGCGTTATAGCGCACCACATGGGAGATCATCAGAGCGTTGGCCAGACCGTGAGCCACATGGAACGTTGACCCCAGCTTGTGGGCCATGGAATGACAGATGCCGAGGAACGCATTAGCGAACGCCATCCCCGCGATCGTGGCAGCGTAATGGACTTTCTCGCGGGCTTCTGGGTCGTCGGCACCAGCGCGATAGGCGTGAGGCAGGTATTGCACCAGCAGCCGAATCGCTTCCAGTGCCAGACCGTTCGTATATTCCGTGGCCATAACTGAAACGTAAGCTTCCAAAGCATGGGTGAGGGCATCGACGCCACCGAACGCCGTTAGCTTCTTGGGCATATGCAATACCAATTCCGGATCAACGATCGCCATCGTGGGGGTTAGGGCATAGTCTGCCAAGGGATATTTAATACCTGTGCGTTGATCCGTCACCACCGCAAAGGGCGTCACTTCCGAACCCGTGCCGGACGTGCTGGGGATCGCCACCAGGATCGCTTTATTACCCAAAGGCGGCAACTCATAGACCCGTTTGCGGATATA
>JAAHHN010000233.1 GCA_010672165.1 Spirulina sp. SIO3F2
TGCTATACTAAACTTCATCACTTGCTCGAAGGGGCTCAACTGGCTCCCAATCGCTAGATGGGGCAAGCCTTTCACTGACTTCTGCCTAATGGATAGCTCCTTGGAGGGGCAGGTCTGGCATCGCCAGACCGGGGTGGGTCGGGTGTGGGCTGCAATTGAAACCCTGATCGCTGGAGGATTTCACGCTTAAGTTCACACCAGTGGGTCTCCCTGCCCCACGTCAGACCAATAGGCCTTGCATCTCATTGTCCATTGATCGGTTTGTCCCACAATGGGTTGGGCGCGGAAACAGACGCCCCTACAAGAGATCGACGATTGTCTCTGTGTAATGGATTAGCCTCAACCTAGTTAAGGAAAGTAGGAAAATTTGGTTGGAGCGCAGACTACTCAAGTCTTGCATTAAAGACTGCCGAAATTAGGAATTGGGCCGGAAACTCGGCGACCGAAGGCCGGTAAATCTACCTGATTGCTGCTGCGGCGGGTTTTAACCGCGAGACGATAGCTGACGCTCTGGAGTTCAACGTGTAACTGCTTATTTTCCCGTTGTAGGCGATCGATCTTCTCTTTGATCGGAACCATCCGGTCCTCAAACTTACGACGATAAATTTCCGGCATTTCTTGCAAGGCATGCTCGATGGTTTGGACGCGATCGGTCATCTCCTGATTCGCCTGACGCAGCTGATAAATTTCTTGATCGCGGCTGTTGATTTGCTCTTGGTAGAAGGTGACTTGTTCTTCCACTTCTTGCAGTTGCTCTCGGAGCATTCGGCTTTCGGCTTTCTGGCGATCGGCAATTTCGGGCTGGGGCATAAACTGATTATTGCCCTTTACCAAGCGAAACAACTCCTGAGAGAGTTGCTGCACCAATTGATCGCGCAGTTGTAGTTCGTCTTGGAGGCGCTTGATTTCACTATTGTTAGAGGTGCTCTCAGTCATTGGTTCGGGGATAGAAGGTCAGTCAGGGGACAGAACGTACAATGGTAATCCGAATGTTAACGCTCATTGTAGTGGTTACACCCTGAATTGCACAGCTCTCTCTGATACCAAAGACGACTTATGCGCACGATCGCCAATCTCCTGCTCGCAGCCTTGATCACCGCTTGGCTGGTGTTTGTGGCGACGCTCTCGATCCAAAACATCACCCCCATCAGCCTCAAGTTTTTCACGTTTCGCTCGGTGGAAATTCCCTTTGGTGTATTACTCACGTTTGCGGTGGGGGTGGGCTTGGGTGTGGGCGCTTTAGTCCCTTTATTGCTGGGTAGCAGCGATCGAGAATAACGATTGAGCGCACTGAGATTTCAGTCAGGCTCACCCATGTCGCCGCTGATGCCAACCCCAAGCATGACGCACGATCGCCTCTAAATCTGCATATTCGGGCTGCCATTTCAGGATTTTCTGGGCTCGCGCTGAACTGCCCACCAATGATGGCGGATCACCTGGCCGCCGTTCCTGCTCCAATACTTTGAAATCTCGCCCCGTCACATTTTTAACCGTCTCAATCACTTCCCGTACTGAGAAGCCATTACCATTACCCAAATTAAACACATCAGTCTTACCGCCTTTGAGCAAATAGTCCAACCCCAACACATGGGCGGTCGCTAAATCTGTGACGTGGATATAGTCTCGGATGCAGGTTCCATCAGGGGTTGGGTAGTCTGTGCCGAAAATCGAGATTGCCTCCCGCTTGCCCAAGGCTGCCTGAATTGTGAGCGGGATTAAATGGGTTTCCGGGTTATGGTCTTCGCCAAGACGACCATCGGGATCAGCCCCTGCGGCATTGAAATATCGGAATCGCACCGATCGCAATCCATAGGCCGTATCCAAATCATCCAGCATTTTCTCCACCATGAGCTTGGTCTGGCCGTAGGGATTGATGGGATTTTGGGGATGATCTTCGGTTAGGGGCAACCGTTCCGGTACGCCATAGGTGGCACAGGTGGACGAGAACACAAAGCGATCGACCCCAGCGGATAACATGGCTTCGAGTAGCGTCAAGGTGCCGACCACATTGTTGCGATAGTATTTGTCGGGATGGTTAACGGATTCCCCCACATAGGCGTAGGCAGCAAAATGCATCACTGCATCGATTTTGTGGGTGGCAAAGAGTTGATCTAGGAGAGCGCGATCGCCCGTATCGCCCACAATTAATTCCACTTTGAGCACTTCATCCACAAGTTCTCGATGCCCATAAACCAAATTATCTAAGACCAGAACGCGATAACCCGCGTTTTGCAGGGCCAGGACGGCATGGGAGCCAATGTAGCCTGCGCCACCTGTAACCAAGATTGTGGGCTGTTGTTCCATGATGGGATGAAGGGGAATAACCAAAGCGTCATCCTTAACCTACATCAACATCGGAGCTGAACCCGTAGAGTTTCGCTATGAAGCAGAATTTTCCACCACTGCCCAACCGACCTGGGTCGGCTGCTCATAAACCCGACGTAATACACTCAAATCCCGACCGCTGATCGGCGGTGGGCGGCGCACTTGCAACCCATACATCACATCGTCTTCATCTAAACTATGGCCCCACAGCCCCAATGCATGACCCAACTCATGCCGTGCTGTGCCGCGCATGTGTTTGGCGTTTTGGGCTGGGCTGAGGCTAATCGTAAAACGATGTTGAATTAAGGGTGGCTCCGTTGGGGTGAGATAAAACTCATAGCGAGCGGTGCCATGACGGGCATCGGGAATAATCAGGCGTTGGTTATCGCGGTCAACTTGAATATCGCGCTGGGGACGTTGGCGCAGCACGGTGATATCTGCGTTGTCTGGCTCACTTATCTCAACGAGGGGGAAATATTCTTGCCAGTCGGCGATCGCTACATCGACGGACTTAAGCCATTTCTCAAACTTTTTGTCTTCAACTTCGGCGGCGGTGGGCTGTTGCACATATATAGTCACGGGAAAATGCGACCACATTAAGTAGCCCAAGGGTGTGGTTTGGATTTCAGCAAAGTAGTCAGCTTCGAGCTGGGGGAGCCGCTGGATAAAGTCGGGCAGGGGATGGGCTTGGGGTGTGGGAAAGCTGGGTTGAGCGGGAGCGGGGGTGAAGGGGGTTAAGGCAATGAGGAGGGCGATCGCGCCGAACAATAGCCGCCATAGCCAGCGTTTTTGGGATGGGTGCAGTTTAAACAAGCTCATTGCGGCAATAAGAATCTCGACCCGGCTCATTGTATAGTTCGTAAAGCTTCCGTCTCGGTAGCAGCGTTATAATAACCTTGTTTCGCTTCTTTTCAATCACTCTAGCTCATGTCTACAGCCAACATTAAGTAGCAAGCGCGTAGCCTCGTTGAAAGACTCCCTGAAAACTGTACTTGGGATGATGTGATGCACCAAGTTTATGTTGCATTGGCGGTAGAAGCAGGTTTGGCGGATAGTCGAGCCGGTCGTGTTCAGTCGGTTGATGCGGTGAGAGCACGGTTTGGCCTCCAATCATGAGTGATTCGTTTAAGTGAGCGGAAATTCTTCAAAATAGAGGCGTGTGGCTTCTTTAAGACCTGCGCCGAGCAAAGAAGAGTCAAGGACTATCTCATTCCCACAGTCGCTGAATTGGATAGGCATCAAATGCAGCATCAGCGCTCACGATGGTCAGGGAATTTGTGATCGCTTGAGCAATAATCATGCGATCGAATGGATCGCGGTGATGCATTTCTAAATGTCGGACTTGGACAGTATCTGCAAATTGAATGGGTAGCAATTCAATATCAGAGTCTTCGAGTTCAACACCAATCCGTTCATAGTCTTGTTTGAGCGAAAGTTTACCCAGTTTCAGCTTGATCGCAATTTCCCAGAGGCTGGCGATACTGAGATAAACCGTTTCTGCGGTATCAATTTGTTCTCTGATCGTGGTGGGTAATGTGGTGTCGTTGGCTGTCAGCCAAATGAAGACATGGGTATCTAGAAGGTAAGCCATTATGACATGTACTCCGCAAAGTCATCGAGGGGTTCATCAAAGTCATCTGGTAGAGGTAAGCTAAACATTCCTTCTAAAATTCCGGAGCGTTTTTTCTTAGGTTGAGTCTCAGATGAGTCTGATTGGCTTGTGTAGCGCTCAGATAGAAATTCAATGTAATGGAGAACCTCGGTTTGGAGTGAGTTTGGGAGTGTTTCTAGTTTTTCTAGGATGGCAGGTTGAATCATTATCGTTTCTCCTCTTTAAAGATTATCTATAAATTCTTCAGCCGAAATTTGAGCTGGGCGAAAATTCCTCAAGATAGAGGCGTGTGGCTTCTTTAAGACCAGTAATGGCAGCTTCGATCGTTTCACCTTGATCAACTGTACCGACTTCAGGGCATTGGGCGATGTATTGGTCGTCTTCTTGGTGGATGATGATGGTGAATTGACGGGTTTTCATAGGGAGTCCTTGATTAGATTTCAAGTTGCCGATAGAGATTTTCCACATCTTCGCAAACAGTTGAGTTTTCGCCGTTTTCAATGTTGCGGATAGTTTCTTGGGTTTCTTCGTTGAAGTCATCGAGGGTATAGGTTCCGGTGGCAATGCGACGCTCTTTTTCGGCGGCGGCGAGGATTTGGTCAAGGTGGGTTTGGAAATAAGCGGCGAGGATGTTTTGTTGGGTGGGGGTGAGGCGGGAGAGTTGTTGGAGCAGTTCGGGGATAATGTTGGCCATGGCAGGGTTTGAGCTGTGTTGATTCAGCGTCTAGTTTCTCTTGTATATATCGCCTCGGAAGCCGATGGTATAAATCACCAGTTGATCTTTATCTCTATCGATCGTGAATATAATTTCGTATTTTGCCCACCCGTAAGCGCCAAAAGCCTTGCCATTCACCTTCGAGAGCTTTGGCATCTAGCTCTTGTGGCTGGGGTGAACCAGAGACTTCAACGCTTTCGAGCAAGCTCAAAATTTTATCTCGAATCCTTACAGCATCTTTGGGTGAGAGTTGCTTGAGAAATTTGCTGGCGCTTTTCCTGAACTTAATTTCCATCAATGAACAAAATCTGCACTTGCTCTCATGCTAGCGCTACTTCTCAGGCCATCCCGTAAGTCAGGCAACAAGTCAGACATTGAGCACCGCTAAGTCAGGAAACTTCGCCAGGTAAGACAGCAGAAACCCAGACAAGGCAAGCGTTTAATGGAATTAACGTATTCTTCTCAGCCCTGTGCAGAACCCTCTCCCTGACATCAAAACCATTCTCGAATTGGTGGCTATCTGGGTGTCGCTGGCGAGTTATTCGCCCATTTTAGGCATTGTCGCCGCCCTGTTGATTCTTGTCTATTGCCTCTCTGGTGAGCAAAACACCCCACTCTAAAACCCATGTTTAACCGCAACCGCCAACCCTCTCCCCGCCAATTCCTCAACCCCTGGCAAGGCATCGCTACCGTCTACCAAACCATCCACCCCAACCACCCCGGCCGCATCTACTTCCAAGACAGCTACTGGAAAGCGATCGCCCAAAACAACCAAACCATCCCCAGCGGCGCAACCGTCGAAGTCCTCGGCCGCCAGGGTATTGAACTTATTGTGCGGCAGCGCTAGAAACAATCAGCGCATTCCTGGCTTAAGTCACCAACCAACCCGCACTCAACACGATCGTCAAACTCATAAACACAATACTCAAAATCCAAGTCACCCGATTCAACGTCGTCTCCGCACTCTTCGTGCTCGTAAAGAGCTGCGCCTGACCACCAATGCCCCCAATGCCATCGCCCTTAGGACTGTGGAGCATCACCAAAACAATCAACAACAGCGCCGACAGGCCCCAAACGGTTTGCAAAATTTGTGTAACGTCCATAGCAGAAGAAAGAAACAATAAAAGAACTTACGCACTTAAACAAATTAGCAAGGCTGGCGAGATCCCCCCGGCTACGCCGACCCCCTTGGTAAGGGGGTTTTCACTGCTTTCCCTGTCCCAGCCGCTTGCGGCATCACCCCCCTTTTCTAAGGGGGGAAGGGGGGATTAAAAGGTCTAGGGATAAATTTGGCAGTCCTGTCTTAGAAAATCAAGACTTGCGATCCCCTAGACTAGCACAGTCATCGCAGTCGATAATAGAGACCACAGTCAACGGACGTTCCCCTTCCGGTTTTATGCCCTCGATCCAAGCCCAGCTCAACCAGCAATTCACCCACGCCTTCACCGCCGCGTTTGGGTCAGATCTGCCGTTGCCGGATGACCCCCTGGTTGTACCCGCCAGTAACCCCAAATTTGGCGACTACCAATGTAACGCCGCCCTGCCCCTCGCCAAACCCCTCAAACGCAAACCCCGAGATATCGCCCAAACCCTGCTCGATAACCTCCAAATTGAGCAATGGTGTGAAGAACCAGAAATTGCTGGGCCAGGGTTTATTAACCTGCGGCTCAAGACCGAGGTGTTAGCGCGTCAGCTCACCGATCGCCTCCAAGATGAGCGGCTGGGTGTGGAACGTGTGAAACAACCCCAAAAGGTGATTGTAGATTTTTCGAGTCCGAATATTGCCAAAGAAATGCATGTGGGTCATCTGCGATCGACGATCATCGGGGATTCGATCGCCCGCATCTTAGAATTCCAAGGCCATGAAGTACTACGCCTTAACCATGTGGGGGACTGGGGCACCCAGTTTGGCATGTTGATCGCCTACCTACGCGAAGCCTATCCCGAAGCGCTGACCACGGCCGATGCGCTGGATCTCGGGGACTTGGTCGCCCTCTACAAAAAAGCCAAGCAACGCTTTGACGAGGATGCTAAATTTAAGGAAACCGCGCGGGAAGAAGTGGTGCGGCTGCAAGCGGGTGCGGACGATAGTCGCCGCGCTTGGCAATTGCTCTGTGACCAATCCCGGCGCGAGTTTCAAACCATCTACGATCGCCTCGATATTCAACTCACCGAGCGGGGTGAATCATTCTACAATCCGCTACTGCCGGGGGTGCTAGAAACCTTGGAAGCAGCCAGGATTGTGGCGGAAGACGGTGGGGCCAAATGTGTCTTTCTCGACGGCTTCACCAACAAAGAAGGGAACCCCCTGCCCTTGATCGTCCAGAAGTCCGACGGTGGCTACAACTACGCCACCACCGACCTAGCTGCACTACAATATCGCATTGGCAAGGATGAGGGCGATCGCATTGTCTATGTCACGGATTCGGGGCAGTCGAACCACTTTACTCAGGTGTTTCAGGTGGCTCGCAAGGCGGGGATTTTGCCAGATGAGGTGCAGGTGGTACATGTGCCCTTTGGTTTGGTGCAGGGGGAAGATGGCAAGAAGCTGAAAACCCGCTCCGGTGAGACGATCAAGCTGAAGGATTTGCTGGATGAGGCGGTCGATCGCTTCTACCAAAATCTCGAAAAACGCTTAGAAGAAGAGAGTCGGACTGAAACTGAAGAATTTAAACAGGAAGTAGCGACAAAGGTGGGTTTGAGTGCGGTTAAATACGCCGATCTCAGCCAGAATCGTACGAGCAACTATATCTTCAGCTACGACAAGATGCTGGCTCCCCAAGGCAACACCTCCCCCTATTTGCTCTATGCCTATGCCCGGATTCGTTCGATCGCTCGCAAAGGCCAGAGCCAAGGCACAGTCACCCCAACGCTAGCCGTCCCTGAAACGTCTGCAACTGAAATTAAGCCGCTCGCTAGCCAGCCGATTCTCTTAGGAGGGGTATTGTTGCAAAAGCTGGGCGACTTTGGTCGCTATGTGCTGGATGCGAGTCGTTCGGTTGAACAGCTTGAACCTGTGGTGCAGCAGATCAATGCCTTGCGTCAGTTGGAGTGGGGCGCGATCGGTAAAACTACTGCAATTCTGGTGATTAGTCTTCTATTTAGTGATGCAGTGCTCCGGGTTCATGCCGTGCTTCACACGCTCCCCTTTATGCCCTCGTTGATGTGTTTGGTGGGTGTGTTTGCTAGTAGTCGGTTTGCCTGGCAGTTTTTGCTGTTTGCTTCAGGTCGGCAGCAGTTGACAGCAAACTTTGAACAAGCCAAACTTACAGTTTTGGGCGATCCAGATGCGACGCCTCAACTTGCACCGAGCAAACCTGCGGCGGCGTTGCCCGCTGTCTCAGCTCCTGAACTTCAGCTTACAGAACCGGAAGAGTTGGCGTTAGCGAAACACATTTTGCAATTAGATGAGGTACTCCAAGAGGTAGAGCAAGACCTGATGCCGAATCGCCTCTGTCAATATCTATTTGAGTTGAGCCAGAAGTTCAATAAGTTCTTCGAAGAATGCCCGGTGTTGAAGTCGGAGGAGCCAGTGCGGAGTTCGCGGTTGGCGTTGTGTGAGTTGACGGCACGGACTTTACGTTTGGGATTGGGGTTGTTAGGAATTCCGGTGTTGGAGCGGATGTAATGTGTTGGTTTAGGGTGTTCCTAAACCAACACATTACACTTGGATAATTTCTAAATCCCCCCAATCAGCAACCATCTCCAGCAACGGAATCTCATCACACACAATATAGGGATCGAGTTCACCGCTAGAAACAGCATCTCGGATCTTAATAAAATCTTCTGATTTTAATGGTTCTCCAGCCAGCTCAAACAGATCAAAACGAGTCTACTTGGTAAGCTAGTTTGCGTTAAGTTTAGATGGAGAATGTGATGCCAATTACTATGAATTCTATAATCCTTAAAACCCTGTTTCGGTGAGCGATGACTACTCTACACAACCTTAGAATATGTTTTAAATTGACTCGAATTATTTTTCCCATTGCTTGCACTCTAATTCTTACTGCTTGCCAAGCATCAGGCTGTGTAAAACCCATCAATAGCAATCCAGATAATTTTAAAATCAGGGTAACTAAGAGTTGTAGCTCTCGACGAGCCATAAATCTTTCTATCGTGCTATTCAAGGATGTTTCTGGAATTCTATCAACAGATCGCTATGCAATGGGGCAATCGCAAAAAATTCTTTGGGGAATCCAGCGACGAAAGAATGCAGAAAATAGTAACCTAATAAAGGACATTGAGTATGGTGTCGTACCTGATGGCTTCATAGAGTTGGGACTTCGAAAGCCTGTTAGGTTAGATGGGATTGAAAAAGTACTCATTGATATCGATGGTGGGCCATATAACGGTAGCTTTGTTGTGCATCTTGCTCATTAGTGCTCTGAGCTATAACGATTGATTACCTTGAAGACGATGGGTCAAACAAGTCACGCAAAGTATGATCTATCGCTCATCCCATTAATCCTCGATACACCTTAAACCCGAGGCACTTGCTGGGTAATGCAATGCACACTACCACCACCTTCCGCTAAAACCACCCCTGGCACACCGACCACCTCGCGCTCCGGAAACACCTCCTGCAAAATCGCCAATGGTTCATCATCTTCATCTGGGTCTTCCGCGATCGGCACAATCACGCCCCCATTAACCAGATAAAACCCCATATGCACCACTGAACCCAGCGGCATCTCCACAATCTCAAAACGGCGACCTTGGGCATCAGTCGCTCGGCTCAGGCGGGCCTTCGCGTCCTGACAGATCGCGTAATTCGGATCGCTGCGATCGTCCGTTGTGTAGAGCAACACCACCCCCGGCTCCACATAAGCCGCAATGCCATCCACATGGCCATCCGTCACCGGGTCAGGCACCAATCCCTTGCCTAGCCAAATGGTTTTCTCTGCCCCCAAATAGTCCCGGAACACAGCTTCCACATCCGCTTTTGTCCAGCCTGGATTACGGTTACGGTGCAGTAGACATTGCTCCGTGGTGATGATCGTCCCTTCACCATCGTGGATAATGCCGCCCCCTTCCATGATCAAATCGATCGCATACATCCCCCAACCCAGCTCTGCACCGAGATAAGCCTTCAGCAGCGCATCATCATTGTAAGGCGGGAATTTTGCACCCCAACCATTAAATGTAAACCCCGCAATTCGCCGTTCTCGGGTCGCGGGATTCACTAGCACGATCGGCCCAGTATCCCGCGACCAACCATCATTAAGGGGGAATTCAATCTGCTCAATGTCAGAACTGAGCAGTTGGCGGGCAGCAGCGCGATCGCTCGGATCAACCACCATCAACACCGGTTCAAATTCACTCACCGCGTTGGCTGTCGCCGCCCATTCTTCCTGTGCATCCCACAAGCCATTGTCTGCCCAGTTTTGTGCTGGTACAAAAGCCATAATGGTGTATTCATGCACAGCATCTTCGGCAGGGAAATAAAAACCGTCTTGGCGGGGGGTGGAGCCGAGGAGTCTGACGCCAGTAGGGGTGTAATTAGGCATGGCGTTTCGGTTGGCTTGGGCTTGGCAGCCCC
>JAAHHN010000234.1 GCA_010672165.1 Spirulina sp. SIO3F2
CTCTGCCTCTTCTTATTTTCTTTCTTCCTATCTATGGGGCTTTTGAGCAGCAAAGGAGGATAGCCCAGGATGGTATTGAGGGGAGTGCGTAGTTCATGGCTCATATTGGCTAAAAAGACACTTTTGGCATGGTTAGCCGCATCGGCGGCTTCTTTGGCCATTTGTAATTCAGCAGTTTTTTGGGCAACGGCTGTTTCGAGTTCTTGGTTATAGTCCCTGAGCAGGTTTTCCATGCACTTGCGCTCTCGGATATCTTGAAAGACGCTGACGGCAGAGATGAGCTGGCCTTGAGGATTGCAAATTGGTGCAGCATAAACCTCAAGGGGAATGCGATCGCCGTCCACCTCAATTTCTAAATCATCAGCCTGTATCGTTTCGCCGCGCAATGCTCGCACAATTGGTAGCTGAGCGGCGGGATAAAGGGTCTGAGTTCCTGCCTGATAAACATGATAGGCCGCATTTAATTGATCCAGCGGCGCGTCCGGCGTGTGGTTTTGGAGAAGTTCTCGACCCCACCGATTCATCAGCAAGACCTGCCCTTGGGGATCAAATACCGCCACTCCCATAGGAATACTTTCAACGATCGCCTCGAGTTGTTGTTGCCCGGCACTAAGGGCCGCAAACGAGTCTTGCATCTGTTGTTGCATTTGCCCAAAGGCTGCACCAAGATCATAGACACTCCCTAAACCTTCTGGCTGGATGGTGATATCGATTTGCCCGCCTGCAATTGCTTCAACCGATTGTTTTAAGCGCACCAGCGGCCGACTAATCCAATAGGCAGTGAGTACGCCAAGACCAATGGATGTGATCGCTGCCCCGATACAGAGCCAGAGTGTTCGCTGGGTATTGGTCGTGATCTCATCCATAAATTCGGACTGCGGCACGATAATAGCAATCGTCCAATCGGGATGGGGCTGATCTAACGTCAACGGGGTTAATTGGAGCCAATAGGGATCTTGGTTCAGGTGAAATTGCGATCGCTGCACTTGCTCAGGATGGCGCCGAAGCGTTTGCCAACGGGGTGCCGCCGCCGCGATCGCGGGGTCACGACTTTTGCTGAGGTGCAACCGTTCAAAAGATCCTCGATACCCCTGGGCTTCGAGGACTTCGAGGTCTGTTTCTGTCAGTTCAGGCGTCAGAAATGGTGTCTCTGCTGTGGAGCTAGCGACAATGAAACCATCCTCATCCATCAGCACAACCCGACAATGGGGACACAGTTCTAAGGCATTTAAGAAATCTTGAATGAGTGTCAAACCCAGGTTAACCGCAAAGACGCCTTGGAGCTGATCTTGAGCGCTAAAAAAAGGTGCATAGCTACTCACTGCGAGTAACGGTGCACCGCCCACTTGGAAAGGTTTTGTCCAACCAGACGTGCGATCGCGCTGAGCCTGTTGGTACCACGGCCGTTCCTGTACCGGAAAGCGATTATAAACACGAATGCGCTCCCCAATTTGGCCCCGTTCATCCAAAAAATCAACCATTAACCGCTCCGGACGGTTGCGATCGGAATGAGCAAGCTCAATTTGCCCCGGTTCAACTAGACTACGGTGGGTTACCCGAAACGTGCCATCTGGCAAACCCAAAAGAATTCCTGTTACATTATTGTCAAACTGCTTCAAGCGTATCCAGAGAAATTGCTCTACTGCGGCTAAATCAGTCAGATCTAGCGCTTCACTACGCACCGCCGCTACATTCATTTGGTTAATTTGCATTGCAGTTTGCACCTGCTGCTGCACATACAAATTCACACGGGCCGCCACCTCCGTCATCAACCGTTCAGACAACTCCTGTACCGCTTGTTGACCACTGCGATAGGACAAATAGCCCACTAAACCGACGGTTCCGACCAACTGCATCACAAACGGTACAATCAGCACCGTTCGAATGGGCAGGTGGCGCACCATTGAATTTAGGAAGGGGTTGGACATGTCTTGATTATGGCGCTGCTGCTTATTGTTCTAAATCTACACATGATGCCAATAACCTTTAGGATGCTACCCTCAGGATCAACACAAACCAATTCTCCCAAAAGATGAACACTCACCCTCTTTCCCATTGGCTGACAGACCTTCTGACGAGTTAGTCCGACAACATTACTGGACATGGCCTCCAGTCCTATCCACCATGCATCGGTTTTGTTGTGTCACTTTACTGAGCACACCTCTTGTGTTTCAGGATCTTGGCGGCACAGGCCACAGAGTCATAGCAGATAATCTATGTAATAAAGCCATAAGCATTTTTCCGCCCTATTGTACTGTGGTTATACCAATTTCACCATTCTGAAGCATTTCCGCTGGGCTAACTTGACACTAGTACTCGACGACAGAAGTAAGCCACCCGTTCAAAATCCACCAAATGTTTGTCATACAGGCACTTTGAACTTTGAACTCTGCACTTTGAACTTCCGCCCTGCGGTACTAGGCCATCACAGGCACACTAAAGGCTAAGGCCTCAATCGCTACATGGCTAACAGCGTCCACCCAGCCTAGTACCGCGAGGCGGAGTTCAGAGTTTAAAGGGCTTTTATAACAGGCATTCTGTGAATTTTGAATGGATGACTTATTTCTACTGTTCTGCACGAGTGTTCTGTCAGCTCTAATTTTGTGTGTTGTCTATCGACAGTACTATTGCCGAGTAAGTGATGTGGAAACGAACAACTCACAGTTTTAAGCTTGACGCTGCACTAGTACTCGACGGTGGAAGTAAGCCACCTATTCAAAATCCACCCGATATCTGTCATACAGACACTTTGAACTTTGAACTCTGCACTTTGAACTTCCGCCCTGCGGTACTAGTGCCATGAACAATGCCTGTGTTTATCTCACTTCCCGTTTCAGCATTTGGGCTCGAAGTTTTATGGTTATAGATGAGGTTTATCTAACCCTTTGTACGGAGCTGACTCAGTAAATGAACGATAAAAGAACTCACATGTCAAATCACCTTTCGGTAAATTTTTCAGATAGTGCCAAGTCTGCTCGATCAAATCAATATCACTCACTTTTTGTGCGGCTTCCTCTAAGTCAGAAAAATACAAAGGATATTCAGAGCCCAGATATTCAATCACAGCAGGTAGAGGATTGACTAAAAGAGGTGTATTTCTGGCTATACATTCGACAATAGTATTGTTTGCTGAAGCATCATAGAGATGAATGAACACCACGACTTTACTGAGTAAATCTTCATAGTCATCCTTGTTGAGAAATTGCAAAGCCTGTACCGAGGCTGTATCTATCGCGTAGCCGATCGTTTCTAACTCTCGAGTTAATGCTTGCTGAAAGTGTTGAATATTGATAACACTAGTCGGTTGCAAAATAGCTTTCTTGAGAGGATTGATCGGGAGTTCATAAATCGAGTTTAATCGCCGCAGCCACCACCCCACTTGAACAACTTTAGGCGAATCTTTTTTTCGGTAGGCATCTAGATCAAAGAATTTACAGGGTGTAGCTGTAGGATGTTTCAGAGCTGTGATCGCAATTCCTGGAACATGTTCAAGATACCAATCTCTTAAATACTGAGAAAAGGTGACAATACCCCGACAATAGTTGAGGCTTGCTTGCCAAGCATCCAGTGTGATGATTTGCTGTGGTGCTGATTGGTATTCATGCCACTGGGGAATTGCCGGTGGATTATGAGCAAATCCGATCCACGGCCGGTTATAGGGTGGAGATGTAAGCAGCTTTTGCCCCAGAATTCTGGGACCAAAGCTGGCTTCAATAAAGGAATCTAGCAACACTGAATCATTTTGCAAAACGGGATTGACCGTGAGGAGTGGTTGCAAGGATTCTAAAACCACACCCCAGCCATTTTGGCCTTCACGCTCAACTTCGTTAATCAGTTGGAGGCGGGGTTGGACATTCTGTTGGTCTGACATGACTTCGGATTTAAACAAAAAGAACTTGGCATTAAAGCTGAATGTCTTTCTGGATGATGCAAAGTGATGGTATGGGCAAGCAGCCATGAACGGCGTTATACCTGAAACCACAATAGCTGGATAACGATAATGTGGAACCAGTGCATGTGTTGCTTATGATAAACGAAAATGGACGGTTGTCATGCTAATTGTGCAGTAGAATAGCTGCCTCAGCCTTGGCGAGCGCCCTTTGGTGATGAACCGGGCGATCGCTGCTAGGATTGGTGATCGAGCCTTTTAGCTGATCTCATTACGAGCGATCGCCCTTGCTAAATCCCGTCCGGAGCTGACTCACTTCATGGACTTCAATCTAATTTTGCTCCTGACCGTGGTGTTTTCTTGTGTCACCTTTGTGTTGCGTACGGCCTTTTCTCAAGGGAATCGCGGTTGGGCGATCGTGGCCAGCACAATTTTGACGATCATCGGCACGTTGCTCTACTTTGCTCCCCAATGGGCAAGTTGGGTCGGTGGGGGACTCTGGACTTTGTTTTTGGTCTTGCCTTTGCTCGGTTTTGCTCAAGTGAATCGATTAATCGTACAGCAACGCTATCGCGCTGCACGACAACTCGTGAGTTATTTGCGCTGGCTCCATCCCACTGATGGGTGGTTTGAGCAACCCACCATACTACAAGCACTAGAACAGGGACAGCAGGGTCAAATGGCGATGGCTTTGCAAAGCCTGCGTCCCCATGAAGGTATTGACCATCCCATGGGCCGCCATGCCACTGCTTTACTGTTGCTGATGGATGCCCGATGGCATGACTTGTTGCGTTGGTTTAGCACCCATGTGCCTGAAACAGTCCTACGCCGCGATCCCCATTTGTTGATGTATTATCTGCGAGCCTTGGGTGAAACGGGTGACCTGAATGGCCTGGTGCGGGGTTTGGAGCGATATGAGCGTGACCTCAAAAAAGGGAGTAGCCAAACTCCCCTACATTTAGTCCAGCTTTTTGCCCTTGCCTTTTGTGGTGATGTGGAGGGTGTACAGCAGTTAATTAAACATGCCCTCACTAACTACCCGTCTGCAATTCAGCAATTTTGGCGCTTGACGGCTCAACGGGTTGCCATGCCTCAGCGTCAGGCAGATGAAGCCTTACGGAATCTGCAAAAACAACAGGGCGATCGCATTTTGACCCAGGCGATTGATTGGCGTTTGGCTCATCCCCCAAACGATCCGCGGGTCGTACTGTCGCCGAAAACTTACGAGAGTCTACAGCGTCTCCAGAGCACCGTTAAGCAAGATATTCGTTACGGCCGCCCCCTAGTTTTCAAGCCCACCAAGGCTTACGTCACCTACGCCTTACTCTTGGCCAATGGGATCTTCTTTGCCCTAGAAATTTATTATGGGGGCAGTCAAAGCCAAGCGGCTCTTGCCCATTTGGGGGCACTGATTCCTGAAGCTGTACGTCAGGGGCAATGGTGGCGATTACTCAATGCCAATTTTTTGCACTATGGCTGGACTCATCTCCTCACCAATAGTTTGGGCTTGTATCTCTTGGGGCCCTTTGTAGAAGCGAATTTGGGGCGTTGGCGCTACCTGCTCACCTATCTCAGCACAGGCATTGGCACAATGGGGATTTTTACCCTCTGGACATTGTGGGAAAATAGTCCCACCCCGAAGCAACTGGTGGGAGCATCGGCCGCGATTATGGGCTTACTCGGGGTGATTATTGTTATCCTGTGGCACAGGTGGCGACAGGCCCGTAGCCGCATTGCCGCTGAACGGTTGCGCACCTTTGGCTTGATCATTGGTTTTCAATTCTTGTTTGATTTTTTGATTCCAGAAATCAGTGGTTTGGCCCATACAGTGGGACTGATCTTGGGGTTGGGCTGGGGAATAATATGGTCGGGGTTAATCCAAAAGCGCATTAAGGGGTAGGGGTGAACATGAATAGATCAATTGTGCAGCAAAAAATAATTGCTCAACATCAAGTTATGGCATCAGCGGCCAACAGCCCGACCCTACGCCAGTCGTCGCTACGCTCGACCGCCCCTCCCAGGAGGCATGGCTGTTTTATGTTCCTGAAAGGAAAAAGAAAACCCAGAGGTTCTCAGGTAGGGGCTGCGTTTCGCTACCCTGCCACCCACCTAATGCATTGGCAGGATGGTGTTAAAGGTTACGTGGGGGCACGGAAACCGAGCCCCTACAGCAGCTCTAGAATTTTTTCTGGTAAACATATAACAGCCCTACCTCCCAGAAGGGGATTTTTGACGATCGCCTTGCTCCTAGGCGCGTTAACGGTTGGATTGCTCACCCCACCCACACTTGCCCAAGTCGAGCGCCCCCGCACCGCTGACGAGGTGGAAGAGTTTGACCCCGATGCTGAGTTTGAGCGGCCCCTAGAATTTCGAGATCTCGAACCCTTGCTCCCCGATAGTTGGCCCGAAACTCCCCTGACGGCTGAGCAAAAACGTGAGCTAGAAATCGAGATTGCCAAGCTGGAGGCGATCGCAGCTCAGCAATGGCTGGCTGAAGCGGGAGATGAGGCATTTGATATTTGGTATCGCACCCTGCGCCTGCATCAGGCCTTAGATCGGGTTTCCGAAGTACAAGCTCTGGGGCGGATTGGTGAGCTGGCTTGGGAAGCCGATCGCCCTCAGGATGTACAAGTGATCACCCGCCGTTTGGAAACTATTGAGACGGAGAATCCTGAACGCCCTCTAGAACTCACTGCCGCTTTAGCCAAATCCGATGCCCAAGTGCGCCTCTACCCCAATGCAGTACGACTTTATGAGGAATGGCTGGTAGCGGCTGATGCCACTGGCGATCTTGTTACCCAAGAACGCATCCTATTGATTTTGGCTGAACTGCACCGTAACTGGTTCCGATTTGAGGAGGCGATCGCTGCTAACCTGCGTTTGTTAGCGCTGGCCCAAAACCAGTTTGATGTTGCCAATATGCAAACCCATCGGACAACGTTGGTCTATCTCTACGAAGAAACCGCACAATGGACTGAAGCGATCGCCCAGCAAGAGGCTTTATTTGAGAGCTATCTGCAAAAGGAAGGTGAGCGCTTAAAATTGGCTCCCCTGCGTTTGGCGATCGGGCGCAACCATGACCGTATCGGAGAAGGGGAAGCCGCCAGTGCATTCTTTCAACAAGCGTTTGATCTGGCTTGGCTCAATCAGCAGTATGCGCTTGCCAGTGATGCCTTAACGGAGTTGGCTGAACTCTATGTGCGTAATGGCCAGCCGGACACTGCCCTCACGATCTATCAAGAGCAACTCAAGGCAACTGACTATGCCTATGATCAATATCGCAAAATGACTACATTTGACCGCTTGGGTCAGCTCTATTTAGAATTGCAAGACTATCGTGAGGCGATCGCTGCCTTTGAGGCTGGGCGGGCGATCGCGGTACAATTGGGTCATCGTGAAGCCTATTTTGAAGACCGCATTCAAGCGGCTCAGACTGAAAGCTTCGATCGGTTCTAATCTACAAAAAGTTTAAACGCCCCCCTATGCAGCGTCAGGTCACGCCTCCCATCCGGCACGTTACGGTTTATCCCGACTGTGCGCTCGTGCGGCGACGGGGCATCATTAAGCTCACAGGCCAGGAGCGATCGCTCCTAATCCCCCAGCTCTCCGAACATCTACAACCGGATTCCATCCGCGTCGCCGGCCATGGCCCCACAGAAGTGGTGGTGTTGGGCGTACAATGCTGGCGGCAAACCCACCCCAAACCCCAGGCTGATCCGCCCCTAGTCACTGAGATTCAACAGCAAGAAGCCCAAAAGCAACACCTCCAGGCTCGTCGTGAGGCGCTCCAACTCCAACGTCGTTTTTTACAAAGCCTCAGTGAGCAGGCGGTTGCACCCTTTGCCCAAACTTTAGCCCAGCAGCAGGTGAGTCTGGGCAAGACCCAGCAATTTATGACGTTTCTAGAGAGCCAATATCTGAGCATCAATGCTGCGATCGCTGAACTGGATAGCCAAACCCAACAGCTCGATCGCCAGATTCAGGAACTGCGGCGTCAACTCCAGACCGTCTATGACCAGCAGCCTCAGCCCCACCGCCAGTTACGTTTAGATATCAACCCCCTTGGTTCAGGAGACTGGGGTCTAGAACTCACCTATCGGGTGCCAGCTGTCACTTGGCAACCCGTCTACGATTTGCGCTGGGACAGTGGCAGCCCCAAACTGAACCTCAGTGCTTTGGCTCAGGTTCAGCAGGCCACTGGTGAAGATTGGCTCAATGCCAAGCTCACCTTCTGTACTGCGCCGCCCCAATTGGAGCCCGTTCCCACGACCCCAGACCCCTGGTATGTTGACCTACCGCCCAATCCCTTTGTGCATATTCGCTACAGTCGGGAACGCTATCAAGCAGCCAGTGCAGAGATGGAGGGCTTAGCTGCGTTGCCTGTTGAGGTCTCGGAGTTAGAAAACTTCCCAGCGACCGAACCAGAGCCCCTCACCTATGAAGCGCTCGGAGAACATACCATTGTGAGTGAGGTGACGTCAGATGCCTCAGAACCGCAATCGCCGCAAATGGTAACGCTGCGTAATTTAGAGTTGCCTGTGGTTTGGCGGGCGATCGCCATGCCCCGCTTACAAGAACAACCTGAGTTGGAGGTGACCTTACAAAATCCAGCGATGGGGTTATGTTGGCTGCCAGGGGTTGCCAATCTATTCCGCGACGGTGCGTATTTAGGCCAAGTGACGCTACCGCTCTTGTTACCCGAAACCCAAGTGCCCTTGCGATTTGGCCCGGATCGGAGTCTCCGCATTCAGCGGCAATTAAGCGATCGCAAGCTGGATACCAATCTTCGCGGCCATCGCCATCGCCTCAGTTGCACTTATGCGCTTCAAATTGATAATCTTGCCCCCCATCAACAAACAGTCCAACTCATTGAGCAGTTTCCCGTCAGCCGCAGCGAGAAGCTCAAGGTACAACTGCTGCGCACACAGCCTAAGGTAGAGCCGGATGAAGCAGGGAACTTGGTGTGGGCGTTGCAGTTAGAGGGGCAATCGCAACAGATGGTGGGCTATCAATTTACGGTGGAATATCCAGCCGATATGCCCGTGAATGGTTTAAATGTGTAGGGCATTGTACAGATACACTGTATCTGAGTGATATCTGCAAACAGTAAACGGCGAATTGCGACCTGAAATATGACCCTCAAACTGATCAAACTTAATGATGGGACGTTGGTGGAAGTGGAAGTCTCGTCCCAGCAGGTGCAGCAAATTTCCGGTGGGGGTAAGTTTGTGCGTCAGGTCAAGAATAATCTCAGCGCGATCGAACCAATCATCATTCGTGCCTGCACATCAGTGGCGACGGCTTGACGGCGTGTGCGACAGGAGTTGGGCCAAAAGATGAGTATTGAAACGGCAGAAGTGGAGTTGGGGTTGAATTTTGAGATTGGCGGTGATGTATATAGCCTTTTGCAAAAATATGAGGATCGAACCTCCCCCTTCCAAAGGGGGATTGAGGGGGATTAACGTACCTCATGCTTGTGAAAACTGCTGTATATTGCCAAATCAACGGCGAGTTCTAAACTCAAAATCAAGTTTGTGCTTAAACCAGCCGAACCATCGCAGTGATGGATAGTTCACTTGAATTACTCTGGCATACTTGTCCCTTCCTTAGAATGAAATAGTCCTATAGCTGGCATCAGTTTAAAGCCTCGATGTCCATCGGAAATAGTCAGATCATGGAGCTAGTTAAAGAGATAAAGGAAGCTCTATCAGAGAAAGATATGAATTTGATGAAAGAGCTAATTGAATGTTATCTAGATGATCTCAAAATTTCCTTCCATACAATCCCCCAAAGTCTTCAATCAATCAAAAAACAACGCACTGAACGCTTCTACTATTGCTAGCTCTGTCATTTCTCTGGGTCGTTTCTTTTACTTCTCCTACCTTACTTCTGACTTCTCTAGAATGAAATGGCGATGTGATTGCTGAAGTATTACCAGTTGTGATTGTCGCAACTTGACCAAAGGACGTTTGGTTTGGATAAAAGCGATCGCATTCTCCGCAGTTTTTACATACCCTTTTTGGAGCAATAGTAACGCAGCAAAAAGACCAGTTCGACCATGACCTTCAGCACAGTGAATATAAAGATCACCGGATAGGTTATCAACTTCTCTCACCCATTGATAGAGTTGCTGTGGAGAGGGTGCAGTACCATCCAGAATTGGATATGAATGATCTGAGAGGGTGACAAAGAGGGTCAAAAGCTTTGTGTAGCAAGGAATATAGACTAAGGAGGCAAAAAAAGATAGGTCAATATTAGTGCAAGTGACCTATCCAAACAAAATGATAGCTAAAGAGTACCA
>JAAHHN010000235.1 GCA_010672165.1 Spirulina sp. SIO3F2
TTGCCCCTCCAGCAAGGAGTGCAGGAGCTGCAACAGTTTATTGCACCGCTACCCGAGGCAACAGAGCAGGTGGCGTTGGCTGGGTCTGTGGGATTTGTGGGTAATATTCAGGGCACGCTGCGATCGCCCCAAGTCTCGGGTACTGCCAGTTTAGCCAATATTGCCCTTAACCGTTGGGCGCTTGATCCGTTGATTACCGGGCCAGTGAGGTTAGACGCTTCCGGGACGACAGTGGATTTGCAAGGCAGTGCTAGCGATCGCATACAACTGGCATTAGATAACCGTTACCTACCCACCGGTTTTGATGTTCAGCTTCAAGAGCTTAAGGCCACAGGTAGCCGTGAGGGTAATCTGCTCAAAACGACGGTAGCTCATGTACCAATCCAGGAGTTCAGAAGTCTGATTCCCCCCGGACTGTTGCCGCCATTGATTGCCGCCCAACCCCTAGCGGGTGACTTCTCAGGACAGGTGGATGTAAACCTGAGCAATTGGGGTTTGGCCGGAACGGTGGAAATTGCTGGGTTAAAAGTGGGGCCGTTGCAAGCGGAGCAATTTACGGGGGGTGTGCAATATATTGACGGCGCGATCGCCCTCGAAGGGGCTGAACTCAGAACGGGCGAGACCCTTTATTTGTTTAGTGGGCGTGCAATTCCCTTTGGCCCCGATCCTCAAGTGCAAGCGGAAGCTGAGATCGTCAACGGTGATCTCAAAGATATGCTGGCAGCCTTAGAGATTGCCCAACTCTCGGATGTGCTGCAATTGACCCGCACTGTCAGCAGTCCCGCAACGGGGAGCGCTGCTGATCTGGTAACAGTGGGGGTGGGTCAGTCCCAGATCCCCCTGCCCCCCCAGCCCGAGTCTGATGCAGCTGAGGCGGACAGCCAAGAACTCGATCTTGAGCGCCTCTCGGAAATTCTCGCCCTGTTGGATCAAAGCCAACAAGACAGTATCAATGCCTTGCCCTTGCCTCCATTAAAGTTTGTGCGGGGGGGCATCACGGGCAAACTCTCTATTGGCGGCTCACTCAAAAATGGCTTTGATGGGCTGCAAGGCGAAGTGAACCTTCAGGGCGAAAACTGGCAATGGGGCAACTATGTAGCCGATCGCGTCACGATTAAGGGCAATCTGCAAGAGGGGATTGTGGCAATTCAGCCCTTTGAACTCCAAACAGGTGAGGGCACGATTTTGCTCTCGGGTGTGTTTGGCGCAGACAATATCAACGGTCAGGTGCAAATTACCGATTTTCCGATTATCACCTTGCAAGATCTGATTCCTTTGCCTCCCGCGATTGGTTTTGGTGGTCAGATCAATGCCACAGCAACGCTAGCGGGCGATCGCGCCAATCCCCAAATGTTGGGGCGAGTGAATATTACTGACGCCAATATCAACGACACCCCAATCGACACAGCGACCGCTAACTTTAACTACAACAAGTCGGTGTTACGCTTTGGGGCTCGGAGCACCTTGATAGAATCGGGAACCCCCTTAACCCTCACCGGGCGCATACCCTACCAACTCCCCATTCCAGGCACATCTCCACCACCAGACTATGGCGTCGAGGTCAGCGCTAACCTCAAAAATGATGGCCTGGCGATTCTGAATATCATCACCCACCAGCAACTGATTTGGCAGGGAGGAGATGCCGCAGTGGATGTGAAGCTGGTGGGCCAGCTTGACCCAGAGACCCAGCGCCTAGCTGCCCTGATCGCGGACGGGGAGGTGCGGATTGCCGATGGTGTGGTGGGGTCGGCGCTGTTGCCTGAGGAACCGCTGACAAATATCAATGGTTATATTCACCTGGACTTTGACCAGATTGAGGTGCAGGAATTGACCGGTCAGTTTGGTGGTGGCGCGATCGCGATCGCAGGCAACCTTCCCACCTTCCAACGAACGCCCCAAGCCAACCCGCTTACAGTGCAAATGCAGCAGCTCAATGTGGAATTACGGGGGGTGATTGAGGGCATAATTGACGGTCAGGTGCAGGTTTTAGGCACAGCCCTGGCTCCAGAGGTCACGGGAGATGTGGGGGTGAGTAATGGTGAAGTGCAATTGCTAGGTGTGGCGGGTTTGACCAGTAAGGTAGCCGGTGGCGATGGAGATGGTCTTGGCGGCGGCTTAACCAGTTTGGTAGAGTTGCGTGATCTTAAAATCACGCTTACCAATGACTTTATTCTGCGGCAATTCCCGATTTTGGAGTTTGCAGCACGGGGCAGTTTAACCGTGAATGGTGTGTTGCCCAACCTGGAACCCCAAGGAGAAATTGACCTCACTCGGGGTTATCTAAACCTGTTTACAACTCAATTCCGCTTGGATGGCGACTATCTCAATCAAGCGCTGTTGAGTCCGATTACGGGTCTTGATCCCTTTTTGGATATGCGGTTGATTGGCTCGGTGCTTGAAACTGAGCGTCGCGCTTTTGCTGTGGAATCAGCTAATGCAGAAGTGGCGGATCAGCCCACCAATGTGGGGTCACTCCAGTCCTTGCAAGTGATTGCTGAAGTCCAGGCCTCGGCCTTCCAACTGATCGAGACCCTGCGCACCTCCCAGAGGCAAGGCTTAAGTCCCAACAATCGCCTGATTGCGCTTAGCAGCAGCCCCCGCCGGAGTGAGACGGAAATTTTGGCGCTGATGGGAGGAACGTTTGTGAATTCCGTGGCGGGGGGGGATAACACTGCCTTGGTGGGCGGTTTGGCAAATATTGCGGGCAGTGCGCTGTTTGGCGATATTCAGCGCACGGTGAGCGACACCTTTGGGCTCAGTGAGTTTAGAATTTTTCCAGCACAGGTGATTAACACGGATGAAGACGCGGATTCAAGCGATGGCACGCTCGGGATCGCGGTGGAGTTAAGCAAGACAGTCGCTGATCGCGCTTCGATTTCTGTCTTTCAATTCCTGACCCCTGCCAATCAACCGCCCCGGTTTAATATTCGCTATCGCATCGATGAGAATTTTACGCTGCGGGGGTCTACGGACTTAGAAGGAGACGATCGCGCGGTGTTGGAGTATGAAGTGCGGTTTTAGGGGCGATCGCTGTGTTAATACAGCTTAATTCATGCGTCGCTCAGCCCTGATCAACTGAGCAAAAATTTTAGGGGGTATGCTCACCGCTCAGACTCTCAATGTAGCTCTTGAGACTGTACTGTAAACCTATGGGTGCAACATTGAGTTTAGTTTTATTTTTTTGCAGCCATAGCTCTTGCTGTGCTTTGGGTAAAGCCACAAAAGTCAAATCAGGCTCCAGTGCATTAATTTCTTGAATATCTTGATCATTCAAGTCATAGTTGGCAGAGATGACTTTGTATCCAATGATGTTTGCACTAGAAGCGTTTTTTTGCATTGCGACTTGAAATTGCTCAAGTAAATCAGCTTGCTCTAGTGAGCCGATAATAAAAATACGTCTTGACTTTGCCCTTGGGATTTTCGCGGCCAGTCCATCAGTCAGATAATCTGAACAAGCCTGATCTATACGATCTATTTCTCTACTACCTGAAAGATTACACTTCGTCCCCAGAAGATCTTCTCGTATTCCCCTAAGCGCTTCCAGTGAAGAAATACCTGGCTGTTTTTTATTTAAAAGAGATTGATTATCCTTTTTTAGAAGTAATGGAAGATCTCTATTTTTTAACTGCTGAAAAAGCTTATCAAAATTCACAATATTCTGGAAAATTCTCTCAACAAATGGCCTCCAGATAGGTACTGAAGATCTTGATTTATAATATCGACTGTCATGAAAGTGTTTTTTGGATTGCATATTCTTCCCAAAAATCAAAGACTCTCCGGAGTTTTGAAAGTTCAAGAATTGATGGTTTTGATTGTCTTTTGAGGATTTCATGATCGCAAGTCCAAAATAAAGATTTCCACAGAAATTGACAAAGTAAAAAAGTTCAACTCATCGTCTTATTTTCTATCTTAATAAATATGCTAATTAGAGCATGTAGATACAATGCCTAATGATGTGTGATCTTTGTCACTGACAGACAGTAACGAGAAAAAAGCTATTTTTTGGATTCCAAAAAAGGGAGGTCTGTTAATATTTAAATAGCTATAAAAGCCAATATCTATTAAAGATATTTTGCTTACGATTTCCCTAAAAAATAGAGACGAAGAATGAAGAATACTGTTCCGAATACAACCCATAGAATAGAGTTAGGCAAACTCTATTCTATGGGTTCAGGCAGCGACAGTTTCGTGGATATGTTTCAAGAAACAGTGTGAGTTTTCAAAGCCGTTGGAAATCTCTTTAATTAAGGAGCAGAAAGCTCGGAAATAATTCCCTCCAGATGCGTTATCATGATGATAGTGTAACGTCCACTCCAAACACGAGTATTGCAGTAAGGAAAATAAGAATGGTTTATTTGATAAACAGATGGAATCATTGTAGAGAAATAGCCCATCAGCAATGCCAACAACCGGCACGTTGAACCTATGATAATTGTTAACGAGCCAGTGACTCTGGATAGGATTTGGTAAAGATACCAAGATGACATCTGGTTGGGTTAGCTGGATTTCTTTGAGCTTCTCATTTGGGAGGCTTTCGGAGTTTGGAATATGGCACAAATCCACTTTGTGCGTAGTAATGGGATCGTCACTGTCTACAGATAACTTATCAGCAAATTTTTGAAGCTCATTCTCTTTATCAGCTAATAATGTAATCTTCTTGTCATGTTCCGAACAATAATTGATGATTTTTTTAAGAAACTTTGCCTCTTTCACGGACAGATCTACATGCTCTCTCAACTTCAACATTAATGAAATAGGTGTGCCTGAGGGGGGAACAAGGTCAATAGACTCACGAAAAGCCTGCTTGAATTTTTCGTTCTTGTTCTTTGCAAATTCAGCAAATAAGCGCAAATCTGCAAAGCAAACAGCTCGATTCTCTTGATTCTCTATCCATACTCTTATCCTGTCCATACATAAGTCTATTGGCTCCTTTTTCTTACGAGTTTTTTGCTTTTCTAAATCTTCTTGCTTTGAAAAGCTTTGTTCCTCTCCAGGCTCAACATTGTATAGAGCAAGCTGAGCAAACACTCTAGCCAAAAGCTGTCTAGGTGTTTGAATCTTGACATCATCAAAACCAGTGAGTTCAGGCAAAATTAGCTTTTCCGATTGGATTATCCAGGTCAAGTTCTCACGACAGGCACAAGTAATCAAAATAGCCGTTTCCAGATCAAAGCCTCGTAAGGCATGCAGTTCAAAGGCAGTGCTTAAATCGTTGAAACTAATCTCTAGAGGATTAATGATAGCTCGAAGTTGAGCTTCAATATCAAGAATATCTTCACCTGATTTCTGGTGTAGACAAAAGACTAGAAAATCAAAGTCAGGTTCTGTAACAAAGATACGTGGGGAGGTAAAAAATGCTGATTCTGCTCTCGCAAGGAATAGCTCGAAATCTTGACATTCTTGATTTTCACCATTAAAGAAAAATAGTTCAAAAATACTGAAGCCACAAAGGATGTTGTAATTGGCTGTCAAGTAGGCTTGCTTCTCTTCCGCTGTATTTGAACTGTTTACAAGATCCAGGCGTAATTTGAGCAATAGGTATTCTGAAGTGCATAGCTCTACACCTTCATATTGAATTAGCTGTTGTGGCAGCAGGCTCTGCACTTGAATAACCACATTCATTTTTGCATGCTGTGCGCAAGAAATAAGAAGAGACATCTCGAAATCAAACGTTTGATTTCTACGAATAGAAGCTGCTCTCCTTATTATGTTTTCATTGATTTCAATGGGCTTGACCACCGAACGAAGCCGAGATTCCGCGTCATCAGACCAACGATTTCTTGCTCTAGTTTTCAGAGCTAAACGCAAATGTCCAAAGTCCAGCTCAGTAGTGAATAAAGAATAAGTTGTGTTAGACTCCTTTAGCTTATCGAGGGCCAATTCAAAGCCTTCACGTTCTCGATCATTCCTATGACCAAAAAAGAACGAATGTAGTACGCCATAGCTGCACAAGATTTTATAAGTCATAAATACCACCTTAAAGAGTGTATTTGGCTATGTCTCTCTCCCAATTAGCCAGAAATTCATTTAGTAAACCAATCAACACCTAATCCAGCCATTTCTTACGGAGTTGTCGTAACTCATCTAAAGAGAATGCTGTTGACTTCCCTTTCTGATCATCAGAGTACTCAATCAAGTCTTCTAACTCACAGCCCAAAACGGTACAAAGCTTAATAATCTTCTCAAACTGATCAATTCCCGCCTTACCATTTTCCCAATTCTGTATTGTATTTGTACTAACGCCAATATACACCGCTAGCTCTTGCTGGGTGAGTCCAATCTCCTCTCGCAAAGCTGCAATTTTCGGTATTGCGTTGCTTTGTGCTGGTTTTCTAGGCATTGTCTTCCTCCATTAGTCGTTGTGCTCAATCATTATGCGTTCTCTTTTGTAAATGTAGTTTGCCCCCACATCTACTAGCTCTGAGCTTCCATCTTACAAAGCACGCTTACCCTGGGTCAAAAAATCAAAGCTCTATATCTGTGTTTTTTTATAATATCACAGGTTTTTTGCAAGATCAGAGTACAAAGTCGAAAAACAATTGTCACATAGAATTATTTGTGGCACAATCTCAATCAAAAGCTATTAATAAATTTTTGGAATCGCTCCCAATATTAGGCTGAATGCCGCTTTCACGACGTCATCATCCGCCTCTAGCTGACGGACAGCTTGGATATCCAGCAGTTCAGTCAAACCTCGTTATGGATTGATTTCAACGGAGGAACAAAGAATGTATGCAGAAGCTCTTGGTAATGGAATTCGGCTTGAGATGGTCGGAATCGCTGGTGGCTCCTTTCTGATGGGGTCGCCAAAGCAGGATGTAGCAGCAGGGCCAGAAGAACGCCCTCAACATAAAGTTACTCTCCAACCGTTCTATATAGGGAAGTTTCCAGTCACCCAAGCCCAATGGGCACAGGTTGCTAGTTTACCCAAAGTTGCCCTTGAACTCCCTTTTGAACCAGCATTTCACTCGGGAGCGCAGCGACCTGTGGAGCAAGTCTCGTGGTATGAAGCCATTGAATTTTGTGCGCGGCTCTCCCAGAAAACTGGCCAGCAATACCGTCTACCCAGCGAAGCAGAATGGGAATACAGCGCTCGGGGCGAGACAACAAAGCCCTATCATTTCGGTTTAACGATTAGTCCGAGGTTGGCCAACTACTCCAGTTGTGGACTAGACTCCAATGCGCCACGCTTTGGAGGGACAACCCCCATTGGTTATTTCAATGCTGCCAACACGTTTGGACTCTATGATGTTCACGGCAACGTGTGGGAATGGTGCGCTGATCCGTGGCACGAAATGTATCGTGTCTACATTTTCAACTACGCACCCCATGATGGTCGGGTTTGGGCTAACGGGAATAGCGATCGCTACTACAATCTTGCTGACAATATCCATAGTCTCCTCAAAGATAAATCTATCCGCGTGAGTCGTGGAGGGTCTTGGTTTAATGAGCCATGGTTTTGCCGTTCGGCCTGCCGCCATCGCATGGCGCCTCATTCAAAATATGGGCATCTCGGTTTCCGAGTATGCCGCTCATCACCGTAGCCGGATTGCGCAGATTGGTTGACCATTCGAAAGTTATCAATCGAAGGCTTTCGCACCCATGCCACTTTTATGCCAGCGGCTCGTCATCATTGCAGACGCCACCCCAGTTGTGGCTACGATGATGACAAACAAAACAAAGTAACGAGCAAAACCAAAAGCAATGCAAAGAATTAGATGGACGATCGCGGGAGCCAGCTTGCTGCTAAGCATGTTGACATGGGCAGGCAATTCATCAAATATTGCCCTTGCCCAATCATTAAACGACATAGAACTCCTATTGGCACAAACGGCAGACGCTGAAGAGACTGTTGTGACTTCGGAATCTGGACTGCAATATATTGACCTCGAAGTGGGCCAAGGCGCGATCGCCCGTAGCGGTCAAATTGCCTTAGTCCATTACGTTGGCACATTAGAAGATGGTGAACAGTTCGATAGCTCCTGGGAGCGCAGTTGGCCTTTTGATTTTGTGTTGGGAGCGGGCCAGGTCATCCCCGGTTGGGATGAAGGGGTTCAGGGGATGCGAGTGGGAGGTAAGCGCAAGCTGATTATTCCGTCAGATCTCGCCTATGGAGAAAGGGGCATTGGGCCAATCCCCCCGAATGCAACCTTGATCTTCGAGGTTGAGTTGGTTGGTGTGCGTCAACGTCAACAGCGATAATCTTTAAATCTGCGTTACGGGTTGAAATGATGGGAATACTGCGCTGGTGTAGAAGGGCAGAAACAAGAAAATCATTTAGAGAATGCTGACTAAACAAGTACTCTGAACTTTGAACCTTGAACCCTGAACTCCGAACTCCGCCTTGCAATACTAGCCTCCCTGAGAATGCGGTTTCATTCTCGGGGTTGGCGTTTCGGCAAAATATTCCAACAATAAACGGTGCATAAAAATATACCCGCCCCCTACCTTTTGCAGCAAAATCAGATCCGTTGCCCAATCTAAAAATCGCGTGTAGTTCCAAGGAATATTCCCATTGGCATAGAGAATTAGTCGTAGGATAAAGTGCTGAATACAAGCAAGACCGGCTGGAGAGAAGGGCCCAAGCAAAAAACCAAGTAATGCTCCAATTCCCGCAAGCTTAAACCAATGTGCTGCCATACCCAGGCAGACTGTTCCTAAAAAGCCAAATAGAATGGCAGTTCTAAGCGATCGCCAAATCGCTTGATTGGGCTCGGTTCGTGTCTCAATTGATGAACCCGATAATCCTCGTAATAAAAGAAAAACAACACCTAAATTCAATCCCCGCACACCATACCAAAACATGGAGAGGGGCATAAATTCAAAACCCAAACCCCACATATAGAGCTGGATGCTAAATGCAACAGTCAAGGCCGAAACCACACCAAAACCGAGACTAATCCACAAATTCTCTTTCGCTTTCTGCCAAGACCATTTAAGAGTTTCTACTGGTTCAATATGCTGAGAGACAGCACCTGCCAATAGCCCACACCCCAATCCCAAGGCGACTGACGCGGTTAATAGGTTGAAGGCTTGGACATTTAAACCAACCAACAACCAGCCTGCCCATCCACCAAAAAGGCTAATTGTTAAGCTGACAATTAACCCCACAGCAATTAAATAGCGCCACTTCTGTTGTTTCTTGAGCAGATGATCGGGCTGCAAGTTCTCAATTAAGAACACTGTTTGTGACTGTTTAACTTGCTGCTGAGCTAGCCATCGCAACCATTTCTGAGTCTGGGCAGGCGTATATTTTGGGGCTTTGCCGACCCGTCGCTCAAATGCGCGTTGAATATAGGTTTCAAACAGCCGCTGTCGAAAACTTTCGACATCCCCAGTTTGGCTAATGGCTTCCGTGCTCACGCCTTGATAGGCCAGAGCCATAATGCTCAACATCAGCGGCGAATGGGCCATCATTTGCAATTTAGTATCTTGAGCGATCGCCCCCCTCAACGCCTGGAGTTCTGCCCCCGCACCTGCCAAATAGGCGTCAATCTGCTCCCCTGTCAGGGGTTGAATGCTAATTGCGCCCTGGAGTTGCAGGCGTTGGGAGAGGGCATCATAGTCCTGTTGGCGGCTACAGACGACCAACTCCGTTTGACCATAGGTTTGCATAAAATCATTGAGGGCCTGCACACAGCAATCGCGGCGCTGAATATCTACTTCATCTAAACCATCGAGCAACAGTACTAACTGCTGTTCTGTCACCAATTTGCGCCCAATCTCCTTGCCCACTTGGTACTTAAGCTGCAACTCTTGCACCAGCCAGTCAGCAATGGTTTGTTGTTCATCCGCCCAAGATGACAGGTTAAACACTACCGGAATCAAGCGGCTGGCATCCATGTGGGCCTGCTCAATCAATTCCTTGGCCAACGCTAGAAGTGTTGTAGTTTTGCCTGAACCTGGCGCACCTAGAATCAGGAGCGATCGCCCCACTCCCAGATCCTCAAAACAATCAATCACCTGGGTTCCTAAGGGCAGATCTTGGGCGCG
>JAAHHN010000236.1 GCA_010672165.1 Spirulina sp. SIO3F2
ACTAGTGTTGCGAATTTGGGCCTGTACTCCTTCTAAATTCTGGAGCACCTGAGCGTAAGTTTGTGGCGAGAATTGTCCCTGATCTCGGTGCGATTGGCGTTCTAACTGGATACGGTGCTGCTGCTCTAAACCTTGGAGTTGATCTTGGAGTTGACGCTCCTTGGTAAGAAGCTCGGGGTCAACCCCTTGGCGTAGATCCAGCCGTGATTCTGCCAGCAACTCAATAAGTGATCGCGCTCTGGCCCGTTCGCTCACCTCCAACGCCCGTTCTGCTTTTCCCTCCTCCATTAACAGATCAATATAAAGTTCATAGAGATCCTGCTGGGAAGCAAAAAAGTGGGTTTGTAACTCCCGGTTGGTAATTTGGTGACGGATTGCCTCAACGTGAGCGATCGCCTGCTCAATATGGGCAATGGCTTGGGGTCGATCACCTTGAGCCTGGAAGACTTTGGCCAACTCATATTCAGTAAATGCCTGGTCGTAGCGGCTCTCTACAGTCTGATAGATGTGGAGCGCCTGCTCGTGGCTGCGCTGTGCTGCTCGTAGACGATTCTGTTGTTGATAGGTTTGCCCCAATGCATTGAGCGTAAAAGCCTTGCTAAGGCGATCGGTGGGCTTGGTGTATTGGGCTAACGCTTGTTCATAACGGCGTACGGCTTGGAGTGAGCGCCCTGCTTGTGCTTCCAGCCGACCCAGGTAGGTGAGAGTTAGCCCGGTGAGATGAGGCTGATTCGAGTTTGCAAAGTGCGTCTGCGCCTGGATCAAAAAGTCCTGTGCCCAATCCGGTTCACTCAGCTCTAGATAAGACGTACCCAAATTCAATGCCCCCAAGCCCTGACTTAGGGGGTCATTGGTCAATTGAATCAGTTGCCAGGCTTCTAGATAATGCTCCAGACCTTGATTGCGATCGCCCAGCAGCCAATATTCATGGCCCATATGGGTCAAGACGGTGGCAGAGTCACCGGGCGCAAAGATTTGATTATAAATATCCAGGGCTTGCTGATAATAGTCCAAGGCGGTTTGCACCTCCCCTTGATTGGAATGCACCAACGCCAGACTGTTATACGTGGACGCTTGAGCCAAAGTCAGCTCCAATTCTGTGCGGATTTCCAGGGCCTGGTGCAAATAATCCAGCGCCGTCTCGTGCTGCCATCGGTTGCCGTAAACATTGCCAATTTTCGCCAGCAAAAAGGCTTCAAGTTGAGAGTTCTCGGCTGCCCGATAGAGTGCCAAGGACTGTTGATAATGCTCAAGAGCGCGATCGATTTCGCCAAAGTTTACTTCATAGACCGAGCCGATCGCGTGTTCCATCTCAGCAATTTTGAGGGTATCAGCCTGTTGTTCATAAATTTGCTGTGCTTGCTGGTAATGGCTCAGGGCCTGTTGCCAGTGCTCGGGGTCATTGCCTGCGATCCAGTCATTAGCTTGCTCGACGAGTTTCTCGGCAGTGGTGACAGAAGTAACAGCTTCGACAGCGAGAGGAGCCGATTCTGCCAGAACAACCGCGGGGAGCGGGGGGTAAACGAAACCCAGACTAATAACGGTAAGAGCCCAAATGGTGTGCGATCGCGTCATAGCTGGCGTCTCCACGAGTTTTCGGATCAAATTCCAAGGCCACCCTGATGCTTTCCACGCTAGCGCGATCGTTTTGTCATGGTGGCGTCAGTATCAAAAACTGAAACAATCGGTCTTGATGTATGGATTTTGAATAGGGCAATCCTCCAGTGTTTGTCCTGGCGTATTACGTGGCAGGGGTTTGGTTGGCAACCCATATCCGAGGTTGGCACAGAGGCATAACCCAAAAAAAATACATCGGTTGTCAATGTGGATGTGGCTTACATCCTGCAATGAAGATAAACAAACGTTAATAAATTGTTCACCTGCGTCCAAACTCCTCAATACTAGGCATGATAGCTATTGTTAGACCGTCCTCCGCATGACCGCCACCACTGCTAACCCCTCTCCTAGCTTTGCCTCCCGCGCCGTGAGTTTTTTATTGGGGATTAAGCCCCTCTATGCCGTTGCTAAAAACCGAGCCCGGGCCATGATGATCAAGCGGGCTGAGCGGATTGGGGTGCCTTGGCGCGATCGTGTTGCCGAACTACAACAACTGGACTGGGAAAGCCGTCGAGCCCAAGTTGAAGATCTTGCTGTGGCATATCCCGACTATTATCGCCGCGCCTTCCATGCCTACGATGACGGTAATTTAGGCTGGGAACCCGCCCTAGAGTTTGAATCGGCAGCACATACTGTCCATTCAACTCTTTGTCCAGAGAATCCCAAAGCAGGGGATGCGACGTTGCGATCGCGCTATCACGCAGTCTTGAAAGAGCAGCTCCCTGAATCCCCCCAGAACATTGTGGATTTGGCTTGCAGTGTGGGCATGAGCACGTTTGCCCTGCAAGATATTTATCCCGAAGCGATGATGACCGGGGTGGAGCTTTCACCGTATTTCCTGGCGGTGGCACATTACAACAGTGAGCAACAGCACCGTTCTGTGACTTGGAAACATGCGGCGGCTGAGGCGACAGGGCTACCGGATGCTTCATTTGATCTGGTTTCGGCTTGTTTGTTGTTCCATGAGCTACCTACTACCGCCGCCCGCGATATTTGCCGTGAGGCCCGCCGTCTGCTGCGTCCAGGTGGGCATTTTACGATTATGGATATGAACCCGCGATCGGAGGTCTACCAAAAAATGCCTCCCTATGTATTGACATTGCTCAAGAGTACAGAACCTTATATGGATCAGTATTTTGCTTTGGATATTGAGCAGGAGTTAGTAGCGGCAGGTTTCAAGAAACCGACGATTACGCCAACGACGGTTCGGCATCGCGCGATTGTGGCGCAGGCGATTTAGGGCGCGTTATCGATTAATACCAGCTAGTTTACCGTCGGAGTCGGGGTAAAGATTCTGGCGTTGAGGGGAAGCTTAAACCATGTGCGTTTAGCCAAACGGTGTTCTCATCATTGCTGATTGTCTGATTGCTCGGCTAATTGCAGGAACAAGATGGCGCGATCAAGATTTTCGCGGGCTTCAAGGAGAGTTGGCGTAAACAGAGCGTCATAGTCGGCTCTGGTGCGGGCTTGTTCTGCTTCGATGAGATAACGATGATATCCTGCGGGGAGGCGACCTGTTTTAGCAAAAAGCTCACCAAATTTGCTGATAACGGCTGAATGCTTGGAAAAAGATAGGCCTTCACCGATGAGGAAGGCTTCTGCGATGTAAAACATCACGTAGTAAGCGCGGGAGATTGAGACATCGTACAGTTCTTGTTCAAACAAAAGTTCAGCCGCTCTGATGTTGTTTTTGGCTTTGGCAATTAGATGTTTTTGCTCGTCTAGCATAGGAAAATCCCATCTTTACCGATATTGCGAAGTAGGACAGTATCCTGACTTGAGTATTGATCGAGAGACATAAATAAACTGTTGATCAAAATACTGTGTTCTAAACAGAGTTGCGCAACAATTTGGCCGGTTCTTTTGATTTCCATCCAAGAGTCCACCTCATCTTTGAGCACGACGAGAATATCGATATCAGAGTCGGGAGTTGCATCGCCTCGGGCTTGGGAACCAAAGAGGATGAGATGTTGCAAGCGCTCTTGATAGAGGCAACTCAGGCGATCGCGCAGCTCATCCAAAATCTCAAAGGTTGGTGGCTGGGAGATTTGCATGTGGAGTTGAGCAGGGGTTTGTACCATCTTGGCTGCATGGGGCGCGATCGCGTTTCTATTGTATTGGCTGCCAATCCCGTAGGGGCAATCCCCCCGTGGTTGCCCCGGTGTTTTGCGTGGATGAGGGTTGGCTGATGGGCGGCTGAGATCAGGGTTGGTATGGGAACACGACCCCTACAAATTTTCTAGTATTGGTCGGTGAGCGGAGTCGAACCGTATCTTGCTTGCCACTGTATCATTTGTGCAATCAATGTATGTCTTAAAAATCAATGACTATTTTTTTATTATATTTGTGTTATCTTAAACTTGGGCCGATACGATGTTCAACGCCCTGTGTGCCACCTGCAAGGAAATGTTGAGCATCACGATTAAGTTCAAAAGACATAGACAAACCTTAAATGTCTTTGGCAACTGTCTGTCTATTAAACGCATAAACGTAAAGCTTGACTCTCTGGTAAAGCCGTATCATGACATCCTCTTCTAGGTTGGTCGCTATCCCTTCCAAAATTCAAAATCGAGGCGATCCCCCAAGATTCGCCCCGCAACCTCTTCCCAACTATGACCATTCACCCCCAAAACTCAACCCCAGAGAACAGACTGTCCTCTTTGCTGTGGGCGATCGCCGCACGTATGGGTTGGAAATTCAAAGCCACATCGAGCATTGCACCGACCGACGGACTAAAATCACGATCGGAACGCTATATCCTCTTCTCCGTTCCCTTGAGAAAAAAGGCCTGCTCACTGGCGAAAACGAACCCGGCAGCAAGCGACGATATTACACCATCACCCCGTTGGGTCGTCAGTATATCGAAGGAATACTCTATACCCAATACCGACTCCTCGGCATGGTTGAGTAATGCCTCGCCCATTGCATCCCGCACTTGGGCAATTCCCACAGTGGCTGTGCCTCTAGCCCATCTCTTTTGGCCCGACAACGCCGATGAGATTTTGGAAACGTTAGACCAATGGCGCACGAATTTAGCCGAAGTCCCTTTTTGGGGATCACGCTTTTGGTTGACAGTGTTTGATCTGCTTTGGATCGGGGGTTTAGTGGTTGAGGTGAACTCAGAAAAATTGCGGCTATTTCTCTCCCCTTGGTTTGATCAATAGCCAGGTCAAAAAATCCCATTCCCAAACCGTGCTTAATTTGAATCGTGAGCGCGGTTTGTTGTTGGTTAGCGTATTCCAAGAGACATCTCCAAAATATAAATCTTGAAAAAGGTGAGATTGAAAATCACGAACAAAATTGACATAATCCCTGACAAGCAAGGACTTCAAGACTTATCGCTCCCTCGAAAATTTATTTTTTGCACAATTTATACATCTCTAATAATTTTGTCTAAACTGATAGAAACTGGCTCTGATGCTGATTCTGTCGTCCTAAACGCCCAAATTGGCCGTTGGAGAAAATCTCCTGAAATCCTTACTCCGCAAGGCTTATAAATTCATGGAGATGTCTAAGGAAAAAAATATCTAATTACAACGTGGATCTTAGCCGCTTGCAGTGTCACGCCCCTTTGAAATGGAGGGATGATTCTTTAGATAGGGAAAACTCTAAATTTTTTGTAGGGGCATTGGTTTCCGCGCCCTACTCATTAGGGAGAAAATCGAACTTTTGATCGCTATGACACAATTTTACCCCGCCAACCATCCCCACCTACGCTACATCGGTCGGTTTGATACCCGCGACCCCACAGCAGTTCGGTTTGCCTGGTCAACTAGCCAAATCCAATGGCGTTTCACGGGGACAAGCTGTGTCGCGCACCTAGAAGAAACACCTAATTTGGAAAGTTTGTCGAATTACTTTGCTGTTCGCCTCGACGATCGCTCCCCCACTTCTTTTAAACTTGACCCCAACAAAACCCGTTACATTCTGGCGCAAGATCTTGAACCGGGCGAACATACCCTCACGCTGATCAAGCGCACAGAAGCCTTCTTTCCCGTGGTGACATTTCGGGGCTTAGAACTTGATGCTGGCCAGCAATTGCGTCCGATACGAAATATTCCGCCCCACCGCCTAGAATTTATTGGCGACTCAATCACCTGTGGTTATGGCAATGGGGCTATTAATGGAGAAGAAGAGTTTAGTGATGCCACCGAGAATGCGGATCAGAGTTATGCTGCGATCGCAGCACGCCGCCTCAACGCCGATGTGGTGACGCTTTGCCGCTCCGGTTTTGGGTTGACGCGCAACTATGACCAATCCACGCAGCCGACCATGGCCCATCGCTGGGAACAAGTACTCTGGACTGACTCCTTGCGCTGGCGGTTTCAAACCCAGATTCCAGATGCTGTCATTATCAACCTGGGCACGAATGACTTTGCCCACGAACCGCCTGAGGCCGAGGTCTTTGTGTCTGCATATGTGCAGTTAATTCAACAGGTGCGATCGCATTACCCTGATGTTCAGATCGTGAGTTTAATCGGCCCAATTATGGGGGATGACTGGCCCACCAATCCGGAAACGAATCAGCCCTTTCCTTCTCTGGCCTTGATGCGAGAGTATTTGGCACAAGTTCAAGCAGTGATGGTTACCGAAGGTGGCCAACCGATTCAGGTGCTCGAAC
This sequence comes from Spirulina sp. SIO3F2, assembly GCA_010672165.1. GTDB lineage: Bacteria > Cyanobacteriota > Cyanobacteriia > Cyanobacteriales > Spirulinaceae > SIO3F2. Next base: position 6,239 of record JAAHHN010000236.1, read on the forward strand.
TCACTCCCCAAATCCCTGAGCGCGGTTATGGCGCAAACTTTCACCCCAGCTTAGCCCAACATCAACTTAATGGTCAGGAGCTAGCTGATTTTTTGCGTCCCCTTTTACTTCAACGGAATTTCAGCGACGATTAAGACCGACATTAGTGGAACATGATCCCCTGTTGACGCTGGATCAAGTTTTTGGGTAAATCAACAATGAGTTTTTTCCTGTTGCCATGAGTTTTGATCACAAACCCAGAATTTTGTTTCTTTACGGTTCGCTGCGTGAACGCTCCTACAGCCATCTACTGGCCGAAGAAGCCGCCCGCATCATTGAAGGCTTCGGTGCCGAGGTGAAGTTCTTTAATCCCCGAGGCTTGCCGCTGCATGGTGCAGAACCGGATACCCATCCTAAAGTGCAAGAGTTACGTGAACTATCACTCTGGTCAGAGGGTCAAGTGTGGTCGAGCCCAGAAATGCATGGCAATATCTCGGGGCTCATGAAAACCCAGATTGACTGGATTCCCCTCAGCATGGGAGCGATTCGACCCACTCAGGGGCGAACCTTAGCAGTGATGCAGGTCTCGGGGGGGTCACAATCATTTAATGCGGTGAACACCATGCGGATTTTAGGGCGTTGGATGCGGATGTTTACGATTCCCAACCAGTCCTCCGTAGCCAAGGCCTATCAAGAGTTTAATGAAGATGGCACAATGAAAGAATCGGCGTACCGCGATCGCGTGGTGGATGTGATGGAAGAACTTTATCGCTTTACGTTATTGTTGCGGGACAAAGTTGATGAACTAACCGATCGCTACAGTGAACGTAAGGCCAAAGCAGCAGAAGAAGTAGCGAAAACTGCACAGAAAGCGTTGGAATAACGTTCTTCCCGAGCGTTACTTATCAAGAGCCTTGCCGCAGTCTCGATTGTGGATGCTAGAATGGGGCGCACTCCTGTGCTAAACCCCACTCCCTTTGTCATCGTAGGGACAACCTCCGCAAAAACTCCGGATTTCATACTTGGACGGGGTTGATCAGCAATTTAGCGACGCTTTTTCTTGGCGAGCACACCGAAGCCCAGCACCAAACCCATACCTAAAAGACTGGTCGGTTCAGGCGCTGCTTCAGGAGAGCCTGCACCAGGATTTGTAACAAAGTTGTAAACACCTTGACCGTCAATTTCTTCACCCGTTGTGTAGAAGCCAAAATCCCCTTCCCAAGTACATTCATTGGTGACACAAGAGCTGATAATTTCAGTGTCTAAATCAAAGTTATCGAAGGTTGCGACTAACTCATTGAGTTCACTGTTATAGCTCAGGCTATAGGTCATGGTGGTTATGCCGTTGGAGAGTGTTCCACTGCCGCCAGCCTCTAGGTCTAGCCAACTATCCAGGGCATTCAGTGTGTCTTGACTCACACTAAAACCCAGCACACTACTCAGAAAGTCATAGCCCAAGCTAATATCCCCATCATTGTATTGAGCTGGATCATCATCCAAGGTAATACTTCCCGAGATTGATTCGTTAATTGGGCCGTCTGGCAACGTAATGCCAGTAAAGCCATTGACAAGGGCGGAAAAATCATCGTCCACATCAAATGTGGCTTCTACGGTGCCAGTGTAATCGATATTGATCGGGTCAGCATAGGCGGGTAAAGCGATGCTGCTGAGGGCGATCGCGCCTGCTCCCACCAGTCCACTGAGCATTAGATTGATGCCAGATACGTTCATTGCAGTTGCCAGAAGATTGCGCATTCCATTCACTCCAGTTGAGATTCAAAGTTGTATTGAGCTGTCTTTGCGTTGATTTAATTCTGGCAAAATGCTTCAATCGGCGAAATATAGAAAACCTCCCAAAAAGTGGCCAACTGACCGAGAGAAAGTAACATTACGCCAATCAAAACCTAATCTGTATGGAGAAAAACCTTACCGCAGGCGTCTCGTCCGCCTAATGAATAATCGAGACTAACTTTGGTATTAAACCTCATCTAAGTTGAGATCTGGAGTTTTTTGTAGGGGTAAGCCCCCGTGTCTACCCCGGTAAGGCCTGGGGCAACCACGGGAGGATTGCCCCTACAGCATTCTGGAAACTACAGGTTTCAATCTGGTCTTGGTTTAGTCACTCCGAATATAGAAGGTAACTTGCAGAGACCCATAGTGACGACGAAGCTCAGCCTCAATGTTTTGGATGATCTGTTGGGTCATGGCTTCATAACGACGATCGACAATCAGGTGCATTTGTAAATAAACAAACTGGCCAACAATACCCCGCGCTCGCGCCCGATCGCAACGCTTAACGCCAGGGATTTGCAAAGCGATCGCCACGAGGGCTTCAGGCGCAATTGCAGTCTGTTCCACCATCAACGGGAATTGCCAGGATATGACCTGCCAAAAGCGATCAAGACACAACAGGTAAAAAATAATCGCCAGCAATAGGTCAAGGAGCAATACCCCCCACCAAACACCCCATAACCCCAACAGCAAAACTCCAGAGAGTAAGGCTTCTACAAACAATTGCTGAGCCGTGAATCGCAAGATTGGGTGGTGCAATTGACGGGCTTGATAACCGCTAAGACCCGCTAAGCCTAGAGGAATAGCACTGACTAAACTTAAAAATTGTAGCAATGAGCTATTAACGCGTAACTCAAAAGGCAGCGACGTTTGACTGATCACAGATCGAACCTGTGGTAGCAACATGCCAAAGAAACCAAATGAGCCTGCCACTAACAGGGCAATTAGGATGAAGGTCAGCAAGGTCTCCCGTTGGCCATGACCATAAATCACACGACCATCGGGCTGATCAGAACTACTAACCATCATTAGCCCAAAGAGTGTGTTGAAGGCCACGATTAGGGTATGAACTGTTTGGGTAAGTAAGCTTAGGGAGCGAGCTTCCCAACCTAAAGAAACCTTAACCCAGACAACTAAACCCAATAACCATAAAATAGCTCCCAGCAACAACCGCACCAGCCAAGTTTGGCTGCGCTCCATCTTGCTCATGATCTTAAAGACTGACTCATCAGGGTTAGGTTCGGCTACCGACGCCGAAACCCGCCAGCGATATAGTCATATTCCCAGTGGGTGCGGGTTTCGAGCGCCTCAATTTCTGAGATGCCTAAATAGCTAGCAAAAAATTGGATTGACTGACGGTTAAGTTGAGTTTGGTGATAAATTTGCTCAAGCTGAACTAGACCATCAATCTCACCTGTGTCAGGTTCAGGAGAACTAAGCACTGCTGGGGATTCTGATGAAATGGGTTGCTCTTGTGGCGATGATAAAGGGATAGGAGCAGGCGCCATAGTAAAAGATGAGGGCTGAGATGAGCTTGATGTTACTGAAGAGTCTGGTGGCACAACGATCGCTGGTTCTGCACTTGCTTCTAGACTGGGGCGCAAGGAAGCGATCGCGTCTTCCGTATGGGCTTCAAGTTCTTGGACTTGTTGTCCCAAACCTTGCATCATTTGCAAAATTTGATCAATGCGCTCATCCGGTGCCACTAACTCCGCCTGGGTAATCATCGGTTCTTCTTCTTTGGCTTCAAGGCGCTGGAGCTTTTGACCGATGACCTGTAACCATTGCAATACCTGTTCGATGCGTTCGTCAGGCTGTGCGGGTGCTGCTGTTGCCGTTGCAGCGAGACGGGCGTCCAAATTAGCTTCAAAATGGGCTTCGCGCTCTTCTATCCGCGCTAGACGCTGGTTCAGCCCTTGTAAAACTTGAAGAATCTGATCAGAGCGATCGCCAGACTCAGCGGGGGCGCCTGCA
>JAAHHN010000237.1 GCA_010672165.1 Spirulina sp. SIO3F2
AGCTAATCCTGTAGGGGTTTCAAATCGCTCCCTTGATTTTGCTAGGGTTCAGCGGTTCAGCCCTCAAAAGTGCGTTCGCAAGATCCTTGCTGTGAGGGGGGTCTACAAAACCCCTACAAGGTTAGCTCTATAAGGTGGGAGACAATACCACGGCGGCAGTAATGAAGGCCGACCCCAATTACAAGGGCATGACGGGGTTACTGTCGAATATTCGCTGTAAGGTCACGATTCAGAGCATCCCGGCTACAGCATTCCCAGACATTAAGCTGACGGACACTGATATTGAGTCCTTAATTAAAACGCTGGATGTGCAATGGGGTGGCGATCGCAAACAGTTGGAGGTGTTGCTTTCGCTGGATGGCAGTAACTGGCAATCCGTGGGTGCGGTCTCCCTGATTAATTCAGGGGGCTATCCCTATTACACCATTCGGCTGATGGACCATATCACGGACGATACTGCCTATGAGATGGGTGAGGGGGCAGCGGTGGGGGTGCAGCTCCGGGATGTGGGCACAGGGTTACTGGGCGAAGGGGATCATCTGGTGATTCATGGCAACTATGTTGAAGAGTTCACACTTTTAGAGCCTCAGTCGAGCATTGGCAATATCACCACGCCGGATTTGACCACCGTTGAGACTGCTATCACCTCACTTTCAAATCAGATTGCCAATCTACAGACCACCGTTGATGTGGTGCAAACCGATTTGGCGGATGACCCGGAGCTGTCAGATATCAATGCCCTGAGTACCAAAATTGATGCAATTCAACTGAGTGAGGGGGGCGGTGTGATACCGAGTACAAGTAAAGCGGTTGTGATCACAGACGTGACGGCGGCGGAAGACAAGCAGCTCTTATGGGCGGCTGCTGATATTAACGATCGCGTCAAGGTTGTGATTCACAACGACAGCCCAGACCACAAGGTTTTGATTCAGTTTGGGGATGAATCGGGGGCGGCGTTTACCCCCGCATTCCCACTCGATGAGCATAGTGGGGTGATTGAGGAGAGCTGGAAGGGGGCGATCCGGGCGAAATGTGCAACAGGCACTGCAACGGTGACGGTGACGGAGTTTAAGCGATGAGTACGCAGTTTTTTGGGCAAGAGGCAGTTACACCGCAAACGCAGTCGGGGGGGACTGGCGAGCGCAATCCACCCGGAACTATTATTTGGTTTGCGGGCTCCAGTCCCCCAGACGGATATTTAAAGGCGAATGGTGCCGAGTTGAGTCGTTCAGTTTATGCAGCGTTATTTGCGGCAATTGGGGAATTGTATGGCGTTGGCGATGGAACCACAACGTTTAATCTGCCAGACCTCCGAGGTGAATTTATTCGGGGGGCGGATGATGGTCGAGGGGTTGATCCTGCGCGGGTATTTGGCTCTTCCCAAAAGGGGACGCTATTGCTGAAATCTGATCGCGCTTACAACTATGTGTATATGCCTTGGCTTGTGGGCTTTGAGGGTCTGGGCGCTGATGATGCTACCGCTAGCGGCTATGACTATGATTACAATGTCAACGGCACAAACGGCAGCGGCTTTAATCACGGTATACGGGACGAGGGTTGGTTTGGTGGGCAAGGTGCTACACGCCCGCGGAATATTGCGTTGATGCCCTGCATCAAGTACTGAGCTATGAAGATCTATCACTATGGTTTGGATGGGCATTTTGTTGGGGAAGGGATTGCAGATCCCTCACCATTGCAGCCAGAACAATGGCTGATTCCCGCCAGAGCAACAGCACAGCAGCCCCCCTCTACAAAAGCGGGGGAAAGGGCGAGATTTGTTGAGGGGGAATGGAGGATCGAGCCGCTCCCTGAGCCTACTGAGCCTCCTTTAGAAATACCCGTATCTCCAAGCTGGGTGGGCTTTCGGCGCGAATTGCAACTTGCGCCTGAGTTTTTGGCGATCGCCTCGGCTACTCCGGAAAATGGAGTGCTTTCTGGGTTGTTGTTCCAGCATCTACAATCGTTACAAGCTGACCCCAGCTACGGGGATGATGTGGCGTTGGTTTGGAATGCGATGGTTCAAAATGCTCCGCTGACAGATGCGCAGATTCTGGCGATCGCTGAGGCGTTGGAACGCCACAATATTCCGATCGCGTTGGATTTGGCAACAGGGCAAATTGTGATGCCTTGAAGTGCGTTAAGGCATGGGCTGTAACTTGGTGGACTTAGAGCTTTGTATTACAGCAAAACCCTAACGATTTTTTTCATGACTAAACCGCGAGAAACCCCTTAACCAGAGACGGACAAGGATACTATTTTTCCGACTACATCTAGCCGATTCACTACCATTTCAGTACCACTTTGCGCTAATCTCCCAAAGTAGAAACCTCAAAACCCCCTTATAGCAAGGGTCACAACAAAATGGACGCAACTGGGTTCGAACCAGTGACCCCTACGATGTCAACGTAGTACTCTAACCAACTGAGCTATGCGTCCCTAGCGGATAATCATCGTAACACAGGTTGCACCACCACAGCATTTAAGACAGAGAAACCGCTGGTGTTGAAGCTGGAGCTGGAGCCGCTTCCGCCTCCGACTCCCCCTGATTCAGCATTTCCAGATTAAATCGATAGCCCACATTGCGCACGGTTTGGATCAAGCTCGGCTGCTCACGGCCCGGGGCAATTTTCTTACGCAACGATAAAACATGGGTATCAATCGTCCGAGGATTATCGATCGCGTCTGGCCAAGCCCGATGCAACAACTCCGATCGACTCAACGGCGACCCTTCCGACTGCACCAACACATAAAGCAAACTAAACTCCTGTGGTGTCAGATCAATGTAGCGCCCCTCATAATTGACTCGGCGCTGCACCAAATCGATCGCCAACGTGCCATATTGCAAAGAAAGGGGAATCGTACTTGACCGACAACGGCGTAATAACGCTTCCGCTCGAGCCAAAAACTCCTGCATACCAAACGGCTTCCGGAGATAATCATCCGCCCCCAACCGGAGTGTGCTGACCACATCTTGGGCGGTGTCCTTAGCAGAGATAACCAAAATCAAAGACTGGCGCTGGTTGTAGAGCCATTGGCAGAGTTCCAACCCATTACCATCCTTGAGGTCAGGGTCCATGACCACCAAATTCGGTTGTCCGCGTAGCAGATGATTCCACGCCTGTTGTAGCGTCGCTGCTTGCTGGATCTGGTGGCCAACCTGTTGCAGATGCCAGCCCAGGAGCGATCGCAAATTTTGATTCCCTTCAATAATGAGAACTTGCACGGGCGCGATAAAAAACGAGGGGTGGATAAAGTCAAGAAATGATGACGACAAGATTGATTGCCTACACCTTAGCAAACCTTAACCTTAAATGCCCTAAACCTCAACATTTACCGCGAGCCGATGCAGGGTCTGCATTCATAGCAGCGCAAAGTCTGTCTCCAGAGGGTTGACAGCCCCTTACTCGTCTGGGCATTCGTTGGGTCTATCCCTACTTCTGCGGCTAGTGATGCTCTGCCCTAGACAGTTTAAGAGGGACTCGTTACACTAACCGATAATTTTGATCCCGCTTGATCCCTCTGGCGATCGCCCTGTCATTGCCAAATTACACAAAATCTTATGGTTCTCAGCCGTCCTCCACGCCCTCGTTCTGCTAGACAATGTGCCGATCCCACCGTCTTGGAGCAGCGAGCTTGGATTGAAATTGATCTGGCCGCCTTGACCCATAACATCGGGCAGCTCAAGAACTGGCTCGCCCCTGGCTGCAAACTGATGGCCGTGGTTAAGGCGGATGCCTACGGCCATGGGGTGAGCGCGATCGCCCCCACAGCCTTGGCCGCAGGTGCAAGCAGCCTAGCCGTCGCCACCAGCCAAGAAGGGATCGAACTGCGCCAGTTGGGCATCACCGCACCGATTTTAGTATTGGGGGCGGTCAATCAAGCCGCCGAAATTGAGCAACTGCTTACCTTTGACTTGCAGCCAACGCTCTGCACCCCCCAACAAGCCCTAATCTTTTCCGAAACCCTGAGCTGCCGCTCCCAAACCCTAGGGGTACAACTCAACATCGACACAGGCATGTCCCGGCTCGGCACCGATTGGCAATCGGCCCTAAGCTTTGTGCAGTTTGTCGATCAATTACCCCATCTGCATATCGCCGGAGTTTACTCTCACTTTGCCACAGCAGATGAACCGGATCCCCACTTTATGAAGGTGCAGCACGATCGCTTTAAACAAATGGTTACTCAACTACGGGCCGCAAACCTCTGTCCTCCCTGTTTGCATATCGCCAACTCTGCGGCCACCCTCAGCGATCGCACCCTCCATTATGACCAAGCACGAGTGGGTCTGGCGCTCTATGGCTTAGCCCCAGCGCCTCACCTGCGCGATCGCTTATCTCTGCGACCCATTTTGCAAGTCCGGGCACGGATTACCCAAGTGAAGACAATTGCCCCTGGTACAGGGGTAAGCTATGGCCATAAGTTTGTTAGCGATCGGCCAGTTAAGGTGGCCGTGGTGGGCATTGGCTACGCCGACGGTGTCCCCCGTTTGCTCACCCATAAGCTAAAGGTGCTGTTGCGGGGTCAAAAAATCACTCAAATTGGCGCGATCACGATGGATCAGCTAATGATTGATGTGAGTCATCTGGAGAATGTGCAACCCGGTGAAGTGGTCACGTTACTGGGTCAAGATGGTGAGCAAAGCATAGGGGCGGATGATTGGGCCGAGGCGATCGGCTCAATTTCCTGGGAGATTCTTTGCAGCTTTAAACAGCGTTTGCCTCGGATCTATCGCTCGTGATGAAACGACTTTAATCCGCTTCCTGCTGTGCCAAACTCTCAAGCTGAATTTGCAACGCATGGAGTAGCGTGGCATCAGTTTGGGCATTGGTGGAGAGGCGGTCCGCCGCGATCGCAGCAGCAACCACATCAGCCGCATCAATCTGACCTTGCCGCACTAGAGTCAACAGTTTCCCATAACTGGGAATACCCTGCTCAATAAATGTGCCGCCATAGGCATGATGCGCCAGTACAAAAGCCGACGGCTGATACCGGGGACGGATTTGCGCTGAGGCTAGGGGCGCAAAGAGTCCGGTTAGTAAGGTTAGCGATAATATCGCTGCAATGGCGCGTTTCATAAGGGAGCCTCCTTGTCTATCTCTTTCAGGTTCAGCCCAAAAACTGAACCCCCTTTGAACCCAGTCTAAACCTTTCTTAAGGTGGCGCTCAGACAATCCTCAGCCCAGAAAATTCAAGCCCAAGGACTATTTCCGAACGTCTGTTCCGATCGTCAAATGAAACCCGACCCGCTATATTTAGGGTATTGCCTTGCGCATTTCACCCTAAGCCACCACTAGTAGCGGTATTAGCCCCATGAGTGCAGTTTTGGTTCCTACGGTTCAGCTTCATAGTCCCCAAGAACTAGCCGACTTTTTGCAGACAGTGGAAACCTGGAGCCTGGTTGAACAGGTAACCACAGATTATACCCAATGGAAGCTAGAAGCATGGAATTTGCTGTCTGAGTCCCAGCAAGAGCGCCTCAAAACGTTGCAAAAGTGGAAAGATCATCCCGTGGCTCAACAGTTGCCGCTGGGAGTTAAAGTTCGCCGCATCGGTGATCCTGACGGATTGACGGGCGAAGTTGTGAACTATTGGCAAGCCTACGGCATTGACTATGTCACGTTTATGGTGGACAAGGATGTGGATTGGTGTCGGGCGAGTTTTCTAGAGCGGGCGGATCGGCCAGCTCCGAAGTTAGTTGAAGAATCGGCAGAAGTGGCTCAGGATGCGATCGCGGCTTAACAGGTGGTTTTGAGTAAGTAGCGGCAGGACAGATGTTGTCGTTTCCAATCCTCAACATAATTTAAGAACTCATTTTTGGTACTTCGCTTGAAAGATGCGGTTGTCAAGGAAAACAACTTGCCCAGGTGTGAAGTCAGCGATCGCCAAAACCTAGATTAGAATAGGGTGAATTCCCAGCCGCCTAGCGGCGCTCACTCATTGGTATTGCTTCTTCTGACGATCTGTGCCCCTGGAAACTGCCATTCCCCCCCTTGATTTACATGTGCTTGAAGACCTGATTCAACAGCGCCTTCATGATCACCTGCCAGAAATTAGTCCCCTTCAAGCCAGTTGCACCCTGAAGCAACAAACCCTATTGATGGTGGTGCAGCATCCCGCGCCCCTGTTAGCCCATCCCATGCGGATCTTCCGTTTGCTAGAGGTCATCTTTCGGGAGCAAAAGCTAGAACAAAAATTTCGGGGCTTGATGTATTTGCAAGCCCAAGGCCAGCAACAGCCCTATGCGTTCCATAGCTTTACCCCTATTGCCCTCGTGGATGATGTTGCTGCCCAGGTTTATGCCACCACGCCAGCAGGTCTCCAGGAACGGGGGGAGAGCAGCACCGCAACCCCATCGGTGCTACCCGAAGCGGTAGTTTCAATGCCACCCTCACCGCCTCCACCCCCCCCCTCAATCCATCCGTCTGAAGTGGAGATTGATGAGCAGCTTGAACCAGTTCAAGATCAGGCTGTCGCGCCAGACTTACCCGAATTTATGGTGACTGAGCCAACTGGGGATACCTTTGTCCGTAATCCCGAGGAAGAAGAACGCTGGGTGCAATGGGCAGAGCGTCTTTGGATGCCGATTATTGCAGTGGCATCTGTTTTAGGGGCAGGGATTTTCTTTGGCAGTCTCTATATGATGAGTCGGCCCTGTGTGCTGCTGGGCTGCCAAACCTTGACGATCGCCCAGGAAATGGCCGATCGCTCCGTAGTGACGTTGCGCAATCCAGGCTCAGGCAAACAGATGTTACAGGCCCAAGCCCAACTCAATCAGTCGATCGAACTGCTTGAGCGCATCCCCAAATGGTCACGGCGCTACGATGACGCCCAAATCCTGATCACAAATTACGAAGCCACCGCAGTGAAGGTGGTGGAATTGGTCACTGCCTTGCAAGCAGCGAATCAAGCCGCAAACCTCACCCAAGCTCCCCCCTTGCCCCTAGAGACTTGGCAAGCGGCGGTCGAGCAGTGGGAAACCGCGATCGCGGATCTTGAAGCCGTGCCCCCCACCAGTGGGTTTCATGGCTTTGCCCGCAAAAAAGTCCGGGAATATAAAGCCAATTTGGAAATAGTTGCCCAGCAGCGCGATCGGGAGCGAGAGGCGTTGGAAAATCTCGCCGCAGCTCAGGAAGCTGCCAAGATTGCCGCGGTGCGGCAGAATATTGCTCAATCGGCGGCGGATTTGCAACTCGCCCATAGCACGTGGCAAACCGCAGTGAATGCACTGCAAGCCATTCCGAGCAATAGTGTGGTGGCGGCTGAAGCGCAACGACTGTTGAAGGATTACCAGCCCAAAGCTCAACTGGCCCGCGATCGCCAAACCTTTGAAAACTTTGCCAGTGATACGTTTGCCCAGGCCCAGCGCTCGGCCCAGCAAGCGAAAATCGCCCAGCAACAAAATCAATGGTCTCAGGCGGTGGGGCATTGGAACAAGGCCTTGAGCGCCCTGAAGCAAATCTCTAAGAGTAGTTTTAATTACCCTAAGGCCCAACCCCTCCTCCAAGATTATCAAGCCGCCCTCAGTCGGGCTGAGTCCCGACGCTCCGGGGCATTGCAATTACAAGCAGCCCGTAATGAGCTTGAAAAGCTCTGCAAGAGCGAAACCCCACGCATTTGCACATTTACGATTAACCGCGAGAAGATTACGGTTTACCTGAACGAGGCTTATCTGCAACGGGTGCGTGAGAATCATTTCACCGCCGAGACCCAAGGCAATATTAAAGCTCAGGTGGATATTCGGGAGCATATTGCGGTCTTGGAGCAATCTTTAGAGAAGATCAGCGATCAGGTGGGGGCACGATTGGAGATCTATAGTAATGACAATATTTTGGTGAAGTCCCATACCCCTTGATTGTGGCATTGCTCCGATATTCAAATATGACGGAATGTAAAAAATTTTGCCCAACTTCATAAAAACGAGCGGATTGACCCAATAAACCTATGAGAGTGTTGGCGCAAGTGCTGTCAGAAATGTGATTCACATTTACGAACCCGACCTCTCGTCATGCGACCGCACATCGATCGCGCCTTTGCTCCTGTTTATTGAGCGGCGCGATCGTTTTTTTGGGTTATCTGGTGAGCAACATCTATGCTTATGCAAGGTCTCAGCACAATCTTTTCAACCCAACATCTAACACCCTGCTCTTCCAACCGTACTTTCCCAGATCGGATCTTTCCCCCTGCTCAGAAACAGTGCGATCGCTAAGATCAAAACATAACAAACGAGAACGACAACAATGCTCAATCAAACTAAAACCCTCGCTTTACTCTCCGTGCTCAGTGCCCTGATGATCTTTGTCAGTCATGCATTGCTCGGTGGCACTGGCGGCGTCGTTATTGGGATTGCGATCGCAGCAATGACCAATCTCGGGTCTTGGTACTTCTCCGACAAAATTGCCCTAGCAGCCTATCGTGCCCAGCCTGTCAGCGCCAGTGAAGCGCCTCAACTCCACGCAATGGTGGAGCGCTTGGCCCAACGGGCGAGAATTCCCAAGCCTTCGGTATATATCGTCCCTACCCCTGCCGCTAATGCTTTTGCGACTGGCCGTGATCCCCACCATGCCGCAGTTGCTGTGACCCAAGGCTTGATGAACTTGCTCTCTACGGATGAATTAGAAGGGGTGATTGCCCATGAGCTGAGCCACGTGATGAATCGGGACACCCTAACCCAAGCAGTGGCAGCAACGATTGCGGGCGCGATCGCCTTCCTCGCCCAGATGGCGCAGTTTGCCATGATTTTTGGGGGTGGCTCTCGGGATGAAAATGGTGGTAATCCCCTCGGCCTACTGGTTTCTGTTATCGTTGCGCCGATCGCCGCAACAGTCATTCAACTCGGGATTTCCCGCACCCGTGAGTTTGCAGCTGATGCAGGTGCGGCTCGTCTGACAGGCAACCCCCGCGCTCTAGTTTCAGCGCTGCAACGCTTAGAGCAGTCTGCTCGTCGGATGCCGATGGATGGCAACCCTGCGTTTCAACCGTTGCTTATTAGTGGCGCAGGTGCAAAAAGCTGGCTAGGGAATCTGTTTTCCACCCATCCTTCAACCCAAGACCGGGTGGCCAATTTGCTCAAGGTTGAGCGTGAGTTAGCCGCATAAATCAATCAGTTTCCTCTTGCAAACATTGAGAGCAGCTTTAAACAAGTTGCTCTCTTTTTTTGTAGGTCGGGTCGAGCGTTTATGTATATGACTAAACCTGTGGAGCAGAAGGGGCGATCGCCAAAATCCCCTGTAACACCTGTAAAATTTTCCCCGCTTGCGCCATATACAGCAAACTCAACTTAGGAAATAAATAATATTGCGGTGGTTGACCCGCTTGTAACTGCACAAATTGATAATCGATGCCGTTTGTAATCAGTCCCCAAGCCCAATCTTGTTGGTCAAGGGCAGTGCTGCCATAGGTCAACAGTTGTGGCAGCCCAGCGGAGGTGTCAATCCCAGCATTTTTAGTTTCAATCAGCAAAATCCAAAAATCAGGGTGGCTCGGTTTTCGCCCCAGCGCCAGAATATCCATGCGACCCCGAATAACCGTTTCCGAGTCCTCTAGCGTAATTTCGGTAATCTTTTCTTCAAGGGCAATATGAACAGTGAGCGTGTAGAAACCCGCTAGCCAGAGCAGAGGGGAGAGAAGTAGGAGCTTAACCTGGCCTTCGAGGAGACGACCGCTTAAATAATAGCTCTTCGCAAGCTGACAGAGTTCATCGAGTGAAGGGTTGGGAGTGAGAGGGGGAGTTGGAGATGTTGAGTGATGTCTGGGGCAAAATTGGCCTGGAGTAATACCAAATCGAATAAAGAGAGCTACAGATAGTAGAATAGGAAAGCAGAACCCAAAACAGATGCCATGACAGGAGTCTATCGACTAGAGATAAAAGAGAGTGTAGAGGAACTGAAAGGATTACTGAGGAGACAGAAAACCGGAGCAGAAAAAGAAAGAATCCAGTGGTTATATTTGCT
>JAAHHN010000238.1 GCA_010672165.1 Spirulina sp. SIO3F2
TGGGTTAAACACAAAAGCTGCGATCGCCACCAATGCCACCAGCAGCCCCTGCTTGAGCAATCCAATAATTTTAAAGTTCTCTTTCATGACTTGAGGAATCAACCAACGTTTTAGCTATCAACGGTTCTATTCAGAAAATCTCAACGGCTGGCAGTTTATGCCCACCAGGGGTCTTCACCGGTACGGAAATCGGTTTCTTTCCAAGGCGTAAACTGCACCTTATCATCCACTACATCCGCATGGGCGAGAGCCAAGGACAGCGGTGCGGGGCCACGAACCACCTTGCCTTCGTTGTTGTATTGCGAACCGTGGCAGGGGCACATGAACTTGTTGGCAGCAGTATTCCACGGCACAACACAGCCAAGGTGGGTACAGATTGCGTTCAAGCCATAATTCTGGAGCGTGCCATCGTCTTTAACAATGAGATAGGTCGGATCACCTTTAAGACCCTGGCTCAGGGTGCGGGAACCGGGGGCATTGGCCGCTAAGAACTCGCTGACCACCACATCATTACCCACCGCGTCTTTGGCGGTGACGCCACCGCCAGCACCACCACTGGAAGGGGGGATAAAGTATTTAACGACAGGATAAAGCGCACCCAGAGCAGTACCAGTGATCGTGCCAAAGGTGAGCAGGTTCATAAACTGACGACGACCCATATTGGGTGCTTCAGAAGCAGAGATTTGTGTCATAACTCAACGCATCAAGATTTATACTTTTGTTAAGATTCTGAAAATTCAGCGCTTCAGCAAGAGAATCAACTCTTTTATCCCAAAGCGAGGGATGATATCTAAATGATTGCCAGGTGCGGGTTAGACCCGAATCTGTAAGAAAGCTTAACAACTCTAGCTTTCAATTATTGCAGAAAAGTTGCATTTTCCTGGGGCGCGTTCTTTATTCAAGATGACTGGACTGGAGCTTTGCCAACTCATCCGCCAGAAGTGGGGCTATGCCTACGATGTACAACTGCGTAAGGTTAAGGACACCATCTACCTCCAAGTGATGTGGCGCTACCTTGAACAGGTCTCCTTTCCCCTCTCGGAAGCGGAATACCTCGCCCATCTGGAGGCGATCGCCAACTATCTCAATGCGTGGGGCTGTGAGGCACAAGTACAAGAGCAGATTGAGCAGACCAACAAACGACCCCGTTTGGGCTATGCAGTCAGTTTTGCTTTGGACTTGGGCGATCGCGCCTCCGAATGGATCTTGTGAAAGGACGAAGCCAGAAGGCAGAATAGTAAAGTTGCCTCTGCTCCGATGATCATGCGCTCTGATGACTCGCGTCCTGTGCCTCAAAAATTTCCGCGTGTGCCCTTTGAGCGCCGCTTCTATGCCTTTGGCATTGATTTTCTCTCAGCTTGGCTGCTGAGTAGTTTTGTTACAGGTATTGCCCAGAACCTGATCTTTTTGGTGATTTGGGGCGTGTTACGGATTGTGGTGGTCGATCGCAATCAGGGCCAGAGCTTGGGGTCGTGGTGTATGGATATTAAGGTGTTGGATTTGCGGTTTCGCCGTATCCCGGATATTTATACCTTGCTCAAGCGTGAAGCTGTAATTGGGGTTCTGGCGATGTTAGCGCTCGATGGTCTGACCTTAGTAGGACGCTATCCCTTTTCAACGCTGTTACTGGTGTCGTTGTTGCTGATCGACTGCGCGATCGCTTATACCGACGAGAAATTCAACCAAGCGGTTCACGATCGCCTCTTTGATACCGTGATGATCCAAACCCGACGGGGGTATTCTCTGGATATTCGCATCCGCGATTTACTTGATGATTTGCAGTACCGTATGCGAAGATAGCAAATTGTGTCTTTAATCGTAACGGGAAAACCTAGGAATCATGGCCAGCAAAAAAGGGGTCAGAATTATCATTACGCTCGAATGCACCGAATGTCGCACCAATCCCAATAAGCGCTCAAACGGTGTCTCTCGCTATACCACGATGAAAAACCGCCGCAATACCACCGGCCGGATGGAAATCAAGAAGTTTTGCACCCATTGCAACAAACACACGGTTCACAAAGAAACCAAATAAACTCTATTCTCTAATTTCTACAAAAACGTAAACCCCGATGAGTTACTACCGCAAGCGCCTTTCCCCCATCAAACCCGGCGATCCCATTGATTATAAAGACACCGAGCTGCTACGCAAATTTATCACCGAGCGCGGTAAAATCCTGCCCCGCCGGATCACGAACCTCACCTCTAAGCAGCAACATGCTCTGACTTATGCCATCAAACGTGCGCGGTATTTGGCATTGCTGCCCTATGTGAATGCTGAGTAAAGCCACTGGCAAAATCTCCTCCGCTAAGGGGAAAGCGAGAGTCAATGAACACTGTATTTCTCTCGCAGGGGCTGTTTTTCCCTGCCCCTCGCTAGTTTTATCGCACCCAATAAACCTGTTACGTGATTGATCTTTCAGGATGGGTTGTTGCATAAACTCCTCCCTACAGGTCATCTAGTCCAGAACGGCAGAAATAAGCCATTCACTCAAAATTCACAGAATGCCTGTTGTACAAGCACTTTGAACTCTGACTTTGAACTCTGAACTCTACCTCGCGGTACTAGTCATTTGCTGCCCTACGCTAACTCTCCCTAACTCCTCTGCTAAAATCAGCTATAGATCGTGCTTGATTCAACGCGCAGGCTTTCGCTGACACAGGATAAAACGAGTGGACAAGGGGACTTTAGTCGAATTTCGAGTACAGGGGGAACGTCGGTTAGCGGTCGCCGATCGCCCTGAAGGGAAGAAAAACTGGATCTTTATTGACGAGCGGGGACAATCCCACTCCCTTAAACCCCAGCGCATTGAATACGAAGTGGGTTCAGGTTACTTGCCGGAGACGATCGCAACTTTTCGCCAAGAGATGGAGGAGTATGTTGATCCATCTAGCCTAGAGGTGGCCTGGGAACTGCTCAGTGAAGCAGGAGAAGCGATTACCCCAGCAACCCTGGCACAACTGCTCTACGATG
Organism: Spirulina sp. SIO3F2; assembly: GCA_010672165.1. Taxonomy (GTDB): domain Bacteria; phylum Cyanobacteriota; class Cyanobacteriia; order Cyanobacteriales; family Spirulinaceae; genus SIO3F2. The sequence goes on from JAAHHN010000238.1 coordinate 2,975, forward strand.
ACCAAAGTGTGACTGTGTGTTACGCGGCTCACCTACTGCTCGTCGATGACAAAATTTATTTCAAGCGCAAGGGCGATCGCTACGAACCCCGCCCGCTCGGCCAAGTTGAAGAAATCAAGCACCAAATTGAGGTGACAGCCCAACGGCAACGGGAACAGGCCGAATTCCTGGAGCGGGTGCAGCAAGCTTTAGCGCAGCAGACCGTAGACTGGCAACCCAGCGATCGCACTCGCCTGGAGAGCCTAGAAAAATGGGTCTTACAGCCCGATCTGAATCACCCCAATGCCCAAGATCTCTTAGCTCAGCTTAATCGACCCCAGTCGGCAGATGCAGCTTTTGAACTCTTGGTTGCGTTAGGCTGGTGGTCTACCCATGAAAACCTATTTCTGCGACGTAGTGACTATCCCTTACAGTTCCCCGCTAAGGTGGTTGATGTGGCCCAAACTCGCCTGCGAACGCTACCGCCCGATCCTGACTCCGAACGCCTTGATCTGACCCATCTCAAGGTCTACACCATTGACGATGAGAGTACAAAAGAGATCGATGACGGTCTGAGTGTTGAGTATCTTGATGATCAAACCCAAAAACTCTGGATTCATATTGCTGATCCCACGCGGCTGCTAAGGCTGGGGGATGAGCTAGACCTCGAAGCACGGCGGCGGAGTACAACGCTTTATCTGCCCACGGGCATGATTCCCATGTTCCCGAAGGAACTCGCCACGGGGCCAATGAGCTTGGTGCAGGGTCAAACCTGCCCCGCGTTAAGTTTTGCGGTGATCTTGACCGAAGCAGGGGCGATCGCAGACTACAGCATCCATGTCAGCACCATCAAACCCACCTATCGCCTCACTTACGAGGATGTGGATGAGATGTTGCAATTGGGTGTAACAGCGGAACCAGAGCTGGCGGATCTCGCTGCTGCTGCGGAACTGCGGCGAGATTGGCGACAGGCCCAAGGCTCAATTGAGATTCGGATGCCCGAGTCTTCGATTAAGGTCAACCCCGACGAAGACATCACCATTGAACTATTGGACTATTCTTTGTCTCGGTATCTGGTGGCAGAGATGATGATTCTCACAGGTGAGATAGCAGGTCGGTTCGCTCAGGCGAATCATGTGCCTGTCCCCTTCCGGGGTCAGCCCCAACCGGAATTGCCCTCTGAAGAAGAACTGATGCAACTGCCTGCTGGGCCAGTGCGGGCTTGTGCCCTGCGGCGTTGTATGTCTCGCAGCGAAATGGGTACCACCCCTGCCCCTCATGCCGGTTTAGGCCTGCCACTTTACACCCAAGTTACCTCCCCGATTCGTCGTTATGCCGATCTCTTGAGCCATTTCCAGATTAAAGCCCATCTCCGGGGTGACTCTCTACCCATGACGGCAGAGCAATTGCAAGATATCCTCTACAGCGTGACGGCTTCGGCCCAAGAAGCTTCATTGTTGGAGCGCCAGACCAATCGATACTGGAGTTTGGAATATCTCCGACGTCATGCGGATGAAGTCTGGCAAGTTCAGCTACTGCGATGGTTGCGTGAGGATGAGCAATTAGGGTTGATTCTACTCGAAGATTTGGCGTTGGAGTTGCCTCATCGTTTGAGTCGCCCGTTAGCGTTGGGCACACGCTTAGAGGTTCAAGTGAGCGCTGCCGATCCCCGTCATGATGTGATTCGATTTCGAGAGTTTACGGCTTCGGAAGCTGCAGCATCCTAAGCCAGTTCCGCTAAACCAGTTCATTTCAACTCAAATCCAAATCACACCCAATTGATGACTGGAATAACTGGCAAGCAAGGGGTCAGTAAGTAAAGCTACTACGAACACACCACCAAAGCACATACAGACTGCCCCACTCCCCATATTTGCCTTGGAATCAACAGTCGTTGGGTACAACAAGCCATGAAGGATGACGCGCAATTTCATAATCATGAATTGGAATCCCCTGCTGCTGGACGTCCTGCTCAGGTTTTTTCTCCTTTGGGTTTGCCCCTTGTTCCATCCACCGACTTCAAGCCCAACCAAATGGTCTGTTTAGACCAAAAGCCTGTGGTGCTGTATGCGGAGGTTGTACAAGTGATTGAGGAGCGCGATCGCTGTTGGGTGCGACCTCGCTGGTTAGTTGTTGAGGAAATGGTGTATGCTCTCGACGATCGCGCCCCGGATTTGGTCTGGCCGAGCCAGGATTTTCGCCATGCTCTCGATACAGAGGTCTTGCCTTTGGTAGGGGAGCCGTTAACACCAACGAAAGCGGCTCAGGGGCGTTATAAGCTTCAGCAATGGGTACGGGGTTTGCGGCAGACGATTGATGACGAATAGCTTATTAATTGAACCGACTCAACAACAGACAGTCCCAAACCAAACGGGGTTGAGCAAAACTGCGAAGATGGCGTTTTGCTTGTTCAAGTTGTTCGAGTTGGCTAGATTGGCGTTGGTGCTGCCAATGGTGGAATTGGAGATAATCCAACAGCCAGAGTTGGCGTTCGAGTTCCAGTTCCTTGGCGATCGCTTTTGCGAGCAGCAGGGCATCCTGGGGACGATTTGGCTCAGCAAGGAGCGGTTGCAAGATCGTGTCTGGAATTGCTTGGAATTCCTGCCAAGCCCGCAGGGCTTCACCCGGACTGCCTTGGGCGATCGCCATTAAGGTTTCATCAGCAAGTAATTCTGGTGGTGCTTTAGCTTGGAGCACGGTCATTAAATCTGCTTGGCACAACCGATAGAACGGAATACATTGACAGCGCGAAACTAATGTAGAAAGTAAGCGGTCTGGACTAGAAGCGATCAAAATTAGCGTTGCCCGACCCGGTTCTTCGAGGGTTTTGAGCAGGGCATTGGCGGCTGCTTCTGCCATTGTTTGGGCATCCTCAATCACAACCACACATCGCAGGGCTTCAAGCGGGGGTTGGGCTAAAAATTCAGTGATCTCCCGAATTTGCTCAATTCGAACTTGGGGGGGCGCTTTGCGAGAAATCCCCAGTTCGGCAGCTTCACTAACCGTCACCCGCTTGCCCTGATGTTGATATGTGGGCTCAACCCAAAGCAAATCGGGATGATTCCGCGCCTGGACATTGCGGTGGATACGGGGTAAATGGGCAGGGTCTTGGCCTTGACTGAGCAAGAGCTGACTAAACCCCTGAGCCGCTATGGTGCGCCCGATCCCCGATGGCCCAGAAAACAGGTAGGCAGGGGCAATACGATCACGGGCAATGGCAGCCTCTAGGAGGGCGATCGCCGCAGCTTGACCTTTCAAACCCGCAAAAGGATTGTTCATAAAGATGATCTAGAGGGCTGTCTTGAATTCGCTATATTATGGAGTCCTGATGGGTGTCGTAAGGTCGTGCAATCATCCCCTTACTTCATCAATTCTCCAAACCGTTTCCGCGTACTGAGAGACCCTAATAATGGCTCAATCTTGGCAAGAGCAACGCCCCAATCATCGCTATACATCATTCTTGATTGGGTTGGGCTTGGGCATTGTTTACTATCTTGCTGGCTTAGTTACCTTATCGTTTGCAACCTTACCATTGGGGGTGACCCCAGTTTGGCCATCGGCTGGTTTTGCCTTAGCTGCAGCTTTGTTGTTTGGTTATCGCGTTTGGCCAGGGGTTTTTTGCGGTGCTCTAATTTTACACCTTCAATTTCATGGTTTAGGACAAATGGCCTGGCTAGGTGGGATCAGTATCGCCATTGGCAATACAGTAGCTGTTCTGCTCCCCCTCTACTGGTTAAATTGTTCCGTCGACATCTCAACACTCCTTAAGAAATCAGAATCTGTTTTTAAATTCATTGCTCTGATTATCCCTGCCTTGATGGTGAGTGCCACGGTTGGGGTCCTCACGCTTTGTGCAGTTGGGGTTGTGCCTTGGTCAGCCTTTGGCACAAGTTTATGGACATGGTCAATGTCCAATTTATTTGGCATTCTCATTATTACGCCCACCTGCCTCGCTTGGGGCAATCGACAATATGCAACGGGTACTCTTTCTCCCTTCCGTCTTGCTGAGTTTGCCCTGCTTGTGGGCTTAATCATTGTTGTTGAAGGTATCGCCTTTCAAACGGATACTGAGCTGTGGCATGTGTCCATTCCGTTGGCGGTTTGGGCTGCATTTCGGTTTGGTCATCGTGTGATGACCTTGCTCGTGTTTTTGATTTCGAGTGTGGAAGTGATGCGAATTCTGGCTGAATTTGGCTACCCGTCCTATCAATTACTCGATCGACCGTTAAGCGAGATGATTTCCCCTTCTCCTCAAATCCTAGAGGAGTTTATGCACCTCTCGTCCCGGATCAACTCAGTGAGTTCAGAGTTGTTGCTCTTTCAATCTAGTTTTGTGGTGACCTTTGCGTTAACTTTGGTTTTGCCAACTGCGATCGCTGAACGCAAGCAAGCTGAAAGAGATCTACTCAATGTCAATGACGAATTGCAACATCTAACTCAGCAGTTGCAAACAACAAACATGGCCTTAGAAGCGGCTAAAGATGTCTTGGAAGCCAGGGTTGAAGAACGAACGCGTGAATTGAAGCTTGCCCAAGAGAATTCCGAAAAATTATTGCTGAATGTCTTACCCAAACCCGTCGCCGAACGTTTAAAACGGCATGAGCATCCGATCGCTGATGGGTTTGAAAACGTCACAGTTCTCTTTGCAGATATTGTCAATTTCACCACGATCTCAGGGAAAATCTCACCGCAAGAACTGATTCAAATTCTTAACCAACTCTTCTCTGCCTTTGATCAATTGTCAGAACAATACCAGGTTGAAAAGATCAAAACAATTGGTGATGCCTATATGGCAGTCAGTGGGCTGCCCCAACCCCAAGTCAATCATGCTGAAATGATGGCACAGATGGCCCTCAAGATGCTAGATGCCGTTCAGGAGGTTGAGATCGTTGAGGGGTATCAAGCGCAAGTCCGGATTGGCCTCCATACCGGGCCAGTGGTTGCAGGGGTGATTGGCACCAAAAAGTTTATCTATGATTTATGGGGTGATACGGTCAATATTGCCAGTCGTATGGAGTCTTTAAGTGAACCGAATCGCATTCAAGTTACAGCGATCACCTATGAGCAGCTCAAAGATCGATTTGAGTTTGAGGAGCGAGGGCTGATTAAGGTGAAGGGCAAGGGTGAGATGATGACCTATTGGTTGTTGCGATCGCGCCAGATGGCTTCATCAACGGACTCCCCTATAATGAACTAAACTTCAGCTATTCTGCTAGTAGAACAGTTCAATCCCCCATTCCCTCTCCAACGCTTTATCCCAACTCCGACTGTCAGCCAAGTGCAAATAGCACATTGCAACACCAATGAATTAATTACACTCTGCCACCTAACTCACATGAATCACCACCTGACGACTGTGGGAAAAATCCCGGTGCTCCCAAAGATAAATCCCCTGCCATGTACCCAGAACTAAACGACCTTGGGCGATGGGGATTTGCTCCGAAGTGCGTGTGATCGCTGAGCGAATATGAGCGGGCATATCATCTTGGCCTTCTGCATCGTGAATATAGCTGTGCCCATCTTGAGGAACCAACTTGGCAAAAAAATTGTTGAGATCGCGCAACACATCTGGGTCAGCATTCTCTTGGATGATCAAGCTGGCAGACGTATGCCGCACAAATACTGTACATAAACCCGTTTCTGCCTGAGACTGAGCCACCACTGTTTCCACTTGACAGGTAATGTTGTGGAGGCGTTTGGGTTGAGTTTGTACCTTGAGAATTTGCTGAAACATCACAGTAAAGCCGGTTCGGGCGGTAAATCAAACAAAACTGTAGTCATATAGCGATCGGCCCAATCTGGGTCAAACGCCTGTTCCAGAACACGGCGAGTTTTGTCATTATGCTGTTGCTGGGTGCAATAGTGATGCTGGCCTCGCCAATGTCGCTGCTGTTGCTCAGTGGGCAACGGTCGGGCATCTTGAGCCTGTTGGCAGTGGAGCTGGAGTAGCGCTTGTACCCAGCGCAGAAATTGTTGCTCCTCCTGGAGGCTAGTGGGGCGAATAAACAGACAATGGGATGAAAAAATATCCCCCCAAGCGGGCAGCTTTCGTTCGTGGGCAAACTGTGCCTTCGGCAGGATTGCTAGGCAATTTTGATAGGATTCTGGCAATTGACCGCTGGGGTGGGTGGGAGAAAGATCGGCAACAGCGGCACTGACTTGATCCCGACCGACGACAATGTCACAACCAAACATCGGTAAACCGTAGGTGAAATCTGGAAACATTACACAATGCAAGATATCAAGATTCTTACCCACCTTAGCTAGCTCTAGGTGCATTTTCCGAAAGGGTGGTGCACTGTAGCAGCGATTTTCAATTTGCAGGCGTTCCCCTTCCAGACGACCCTCAATATAGCCCAAATCAGCGGGGAGTTCATAGGGCGCAAGAACAAGGGACTGGTGCCAAATTTCCAGGATGCAACGGGCCAGTTGATCAACCAGGGGATGAAGTTGAACCTGAGGCAGTGGGCGAGGGACGGTCATAAATTCTGAGAAACCAGGGATCAGTGTAGACTACAGCATAGAATGAAGCGATCGCCCCAAAGGTGATGCTGCACAAAAATCTTTAAAGATGGGTTAGGAGAAATTTAAGATGTTCGGTTTAGGCTGGCCGGAAGTGGCCATTATTGGCATTGTTGGATTATTGGTGTTTGGCCCCAAGAAGATTCCTGAATTGGGTGGTGCTTTAGGCAAAACTCTGCGTGGTTTTAAGGAGGAACTCGATCGCCCAGAAGAGATAGAGGACGATAACCTTGAATCAGATTGATCTCGTTAATCTTAATCTTTGTAATTACGAAACGTGAAGCGTAAAGCCCCCGTTTTCTAAACGGGGGATATAAGCGAAGAGCTGAATTTATTCAGCCGTGATGTGGGTCATTGATGTAATTGAGGATACGTTGAGTACTCACCTTGCCCG
>JAAHHN010000239.1 GCA_010672165.1 Spirulina sp. SIO3F2
ACTGGGTCTTTACTCTGCTTATATTGCTTTTCTATTTCTTCGCTTGACAGATGCGGTTCTAACGTTACTGTTCTTCCCATTTTTCTCTAACTATATCAAGACTCCCTATACTATCCGGATTTGGTATGAACCGCTGAACCCTAGCAAAATCAAGGGAGCGATTTGAAACCCCTACAGGATTAGCCCGCTGAGGGGGAGATTGCCCCCTCAGACTCCTGCAATATCGGAGCCAGTATTTTTGACCACGCTTGTATACATAAGGTTTTGACAGACTGGCTTATCTTGAATTCAAGTCATAACCAACCCTAAACTCTGCGTATAACGCAATATGTCACAATGTAAACAATCGTCAACACTCACACATCGCTAACGAGGAGGGTCAATGGTTGCACTCGCAGAACCCCAACAAAAGCGCCTCACAATCCAAACTGCGCCGATCGCGCCCGACACCACCACCATTCGCTCTCTCGACTGGGATCGCGATCGCTTTGATATTGAATTCGGCCTCCAGAACGGCACCACCTACAATTCCTTTATTATCCAAGGCGATCAGTTAGCCCTGGTTGATACCTCCCACGCCAAGTTTAAGCAGCTCTATTTTGATACGCTCCAGGGGGTAATTGATCCCGCGAAAATCGACTATATGGTGATTAGTCACACCGAACCGGATCACAGTGGTTTGGTTCAAGACTTACTGGCTCTCGCACCCCAAGCAGTGGTTGTGGGGTCAAAGGTGGCAATTCAGTTCCTCAAGGGTTTTGTTCACCAGGATTTTGCGACCCAAATTGTTAAAAGTGGGGATCAGCTTGATTTAGGTCAGGGTCACGTTTTGGAATTTGTTAATGCGCCCAACTTGCATTGGCCAGACACGATTTTGACCTACGATGCAGGCACGCAGATTTTGTATACCTGCGATGTGTTTGGGATGCATTATTGCTCTGATGATCTGTTTGATGTGAATCTGGCGGATATCTCCCCGGATTACCGATTTTACTATGAATGCTTAATGGCGCCGAATGCGCGATCGGTCGTCTCGGCCCTTAAACGCATGGATAAGCTGGGTGAGATTGGTATGGTTGCCAATGGCCACGGCCCCTTGCTGCAACATAACGCCACCGAACTGATCAATCGTTACCGAGAATGGAGCGCATCAAAAAGTAAAGGCGAAAAGGTGGTGGCCGTGTTCTACACCTCCGGCTACGGCTATAGCGATCGCCTCAGCCAAGCCCTCGCCCACGGTATTACCAAGGCGGGTGTAGCAGTAGAAATGATGGATCTGCTCAATGAAGATCAGCAGGAAGTTCGGGAGCTAACTGAGCGGGCAACCGGAATTGTATTAGCGATGCCCCCCGCCTCCGGTGCGCAATCTGCTGAGACCAAGGTGAGCCTCGGCACAGTCATCGCATCGGTGCATGAGAAGCAAATTATTGGCTTAGTCGAGTCCTACGGTGATGATGATGAGCCGATCGATCCCCTCCTGACCCAGTTCCGCAACTTGGGGTTGATTAAGGGGTTTGATAGCATCCGCGTTAAGGATGCGCCCACAGAAGCGATCTATCAACTCTGTGAAGAGGCGGGGACGGATTTGGGTCAGGGGCTGATGCGCGAGAAAAATATCAAGGCGCGGAAGTCGTTGGATACGGATTTGGACAAGGCGATCGGCCGGATCAGTGGTGGCCTGTATATCATCACCGCCACGAAGGGCGACATTAAAGGGGCAATGCTAGCGTCTTGGGTAAGTCAGGCTAGCTTTGAGCCCATGGGCATCTCGATCGCGGTGGCGAAAGACCGGGCGATTGAATCTTTGATGCAAGTGGGCGATCGCTTTGTGCTTAATGTGCTGGAAGAGGGCAATTATCAGCACCTGATGCGCCATTTCTTGAAGCGATTTAAGCCGGGTCAAGATCGTTTTGAGGGGGTCAAGACCCAGACGGCTCAAAATGGTTCACCGATTTTGGCGGAGGCGTTGGCGTATCTCGAATGTGAGGTGGTCAGCCGGATGGAAGTGCCGGATCATTGGATTGTTTATTCTCAGGTGACGGAGGGCCGGGTCTCAAAAGCGGATGCTCTGACGGCGGTTCACCATCGCAAGGTGGGAAATTATTATTAAGGGCTATTTTGGAGTAGCGAGTTACGAGTAACGCATAACGAATTCCAAGATTAGGCTTTTAGGGCGCAATGCTTGCGCTCCTTCTGCTGTGCGGCGAAGGACTATAGGTTGGGCGTGTTATTTTTCCCAAGTTTCTGCGATTAATTAAATAACGTGCCCTAACCGTGAATTATTCATCAGGCAGGGATGCCTGCGCTACGGTTTTCTTACTCTACAATCCGTAGCGCGGGCATCTTGCCCGCCACTCGATTAGACTTAGCATCCAGTGGTTTTGGATAAGGGTTATGAATAAAGCGCCCTAACGCTCAAACACCAAAAAATGCTGCTGCGGCAAAAACTCCGCTGTTTCAACCCAGGTGAACCCCACCGCCGCCAGCTCCCGACGTGCCTGGCGATCGCTCATCTTATACAGCGTTTTGATCAGCACCAACGGATCTTCCCGACGATATTCCAGCAACACTACCCGTCCCCCTGGCTTGAGCGCGGCTCGAATTTGGGTCATCATCTCGTAGGGATAGGCAAACTCATGGTATGCATCTGTGAGCAACACCAGATCAATGCTCTCTGGCGGCAAATGGGGATCGCGCTCCGTACCTAATACCGTCTCGATATTCTTGATGCCCAACGCTTGCTGCTGAAACTTCAAATAATCCAGCATCTCTGGTTGCACATCCACCGCCCAGACCTTGCCCTTGGGCACTTGATACGTGAGGCGGAAACTCAAATAGCCGCTACCCGCACCAATATCTGCCACTACTGCATCAGGCGGCAGGTTGAGCGCTGCGATCGCACGATCCGGTGCTTCCTCAAACATGCGGCTGGGTCGCTCTAGCCACAGCAGTCCCTGATGCCCCATCACTTGGGCAATCTCTCGGCCTTGGTAGAACTTGCCAATACCATCGGGGTCATGCCATTGACGGTAGATATAAATGCCATCGGTGGCGGTGGCTGGAGTGAGGGGAATTCCGAGAGCGAGCGCCCCTACTCCAATGCTCAACCAAATTAGGAGTAAAAACAGCAGCCGACGTATCAGCATCATAGTGAAAGTTAGGGACTACAGAACGCTGTTCACCTCATTTTTAGATCTGGTTGTTAGGGGGCCAGCCCCCCGACACCTCCCGCTGAGGGGGAGATTGCCCCCTCAGACTCCTGCAATAGGGGCCAGTATTCCTAACTTAGAGTCGGGTCTAGATTGTTATTGCCAGGTTCCTGCCAGGACTAACCCTGCAACCAACGCACGGCATCCTTGGCGTGGTAGGTCAAGATCAAATCTGCACCAGAGCGCTTAAATGCCGTCAGGGTTTCGAGTACCACTTTCTCTTCATCCACCCAACCCTTGCTGGCTGCTGCTTTGACCATGGCGTATTCCCCAGAAACGTTGTAAGCCGCCACAGGCAAGTTAGTCGCTTCCTTCACGCGCCAGATGATATCCATATAAGCCAATGCAGGCTTAACCATCAGCATATCTGCACCTTCGGCAATATCCAGCTCAATCTCTTTAATCGCTTCGGTGCCATTGCCAGGGTCCATTTGATAGGTGCGGCGATCGCCAAATTGAGGGGCAGATTCTGCCGCATCACGGAAGGGGCCATAATAGGCAGAAGCGTATTTGGCTGCATAGGAAAGAATTGGCAAATCCGTGAAGCCAGCCTCATCTAAGCCTTGCCGAATCGCTTGCACAAAGCCATCCATCATCCCGGAGGGCGCAATGATATCCACACCCGCTTGGGCTTGAGACACAGCGGTTTTCTTGAGCAGTTCCAAAGTGGGGTCATTGAGTACCCGACCCGTAAGGTCGCCCACTTCCAGGTAGCCGCAATGCCCATGAGCCGTATATTCACAAAGGCAGGTATCTGCAATTACCACCAGATCAGAAACCGCTTCTTTGATTGCGGTGGCGGCTTTCTGGACAATGCCGCAATCATGCCAAGCGCCTGTGGCTTCATTATCCTTGTCTTCGGGAATGCCAAACAGGATGACAGCAGGGATGCCTAAATCTCGAACTTCCTTGGCCTCTTCCACAATTTTGTCGATCGAAAGCTGATATACCCCCGGCATTGACGTCACTTCATTGGCAATGCTCGACCCCGGAACCGCAAACAATGGGTAAATCAGGTCGTTGGCGGTGAGTTGGTTCTCCCGCACCATGCGGCGTAGCGGATCACTTTTGCGTAAACGGCGGGGGCGATGGGTCGGGAACATATCAACAATTCTTAAAATTCACAGCGGCATTCCCAAAATCATACGGGAGAGCGATCGCGGCCTTACTGAATCTCAATAGACTGTAATGATTGTTCATTAAATTTTTCCCGCCATGTCTGTGATCCCTGAAGCCTCGCCCGCCCCCCGTTGGTGGCAAACCCTGCGGTATATCACCCAGCCCTTGGATTATCTGGAGCAAGCTGCCCAGCGGAGTGGCGATATGTTTAATGCGCCCGTTATTGGTAGCCACAAAAACGTCTTTTTTATCAGTCATCCCGATGGCATCCAACAACTCTTTGCTAACAATGCTTGCATTACTGCCCCCGCCAATGGCCTACTGCAACCGATTGTGGGTGAGCAGTCTATTTTTGGACTCGAAGGCAAAAAACATCGCCGGGAACGGAAGTTGATGATGCCTGCGTTTCATCGGGAGCGGATCGCCGATTATGGGGCACTTATTACGGAATTGACCCAGCAAGCCATCGCCATACTCACCCCTGGCCAGCCGTTTATGGCGCGATCGCTGATGCAACGCATTTCCCTGGAGGTCATTCTCCAGGTTGTGTTTGGCCTGACCGCTGGGGAGCGATTCGAGACCTTAAAAGCTTTAATTGTGGAATTGACCGACTATCTACAAAACCCGTGGGTATCGGGGTCGCTTTTTATGCCCATATTGCAGAACGCCCGACCTTGGGCACAGTTTCAGCAAGTTCGCCAACGGGTTAGTACTGTGTTGCTGGCCGAAATTAGCGAGCGCCGCACCCAAGATCTCAGTGACAAGATTGATGTGCTGAGTTTATTGATGACATCCGAAGATGAAGCGGGGCAAGGTATGACCGATGCTGAGCTACATGATGAGCTATTAACGTTGTTGGTGGCGGGTCATGAAACCACGGCCAGCGCGATCGCTTGGGCGCTCTATTGGACCCATCGAGATACTCGGATTTATCAAACCCTGCGGGAGGAGATCCAAGCGCTTGGAACTAAGCCTGACCCGATGGCGATCGCGCGATTGCCCTATCTCACGGCGGTTTGCCATGAAACCCTACGCATCTATCCCATTGCGTTTGTAACTGTGCCGCGGGAAGCGATCGCCCCCACCACAATTATGGGCTACGATATTGAGCCCGGTACGCGGCTTTATGGCGCAATTTACCTAACGCACCATCATCCGGATCTCTATCCCGATTCCAAAACTTTCCAACCGGAACGCTTCCTTAAACGGCCGTTTGCGAATCATGAGTTTTTGCCCTTTGGCGGTGGTGTCCGGCGCTGTATTGGTGAGGTGTTGGCGCTGTTTGAACTCAAGTTGGTGCTGGCTATGATAGTGTCGCAATATTCGTTTGCTTGGGTGGATGATAAGCCGGAAGTGCCGAAGCGGCGGGGGGTGACGTTGGCTCCGGGGAATGGGGTGAAGATGGTGTTGCGATCGTCGTGAGTCCATCCTGTTGAGGCTTAAGGCGGTTTGCTTCTATGGGATGAGGCAGGGCGGTTGGTGGGGTTGCGCGATCGGGTGAAGCAATGCATCTTTTTTGACGACTTCAGTGGCATGTCACGCTAGTGATTAGGTACAATTGAGCTAATCCAGTCTATTCCTAAATCAATGAAGCTAACTGTTCCGCCTCTAGAGATTGATCCGAATGAGGGTTTTACACAAAAAAACGATCTTTTTCAGCATAAGGAGTTTGGTGAGCGGCTAATGAACTTAGTCGTGAATACGGATGATGAATTGGTGGTAGCACTAGACGCACCTTGGGGAGAAGGTAAAACTACATTCATCAAGATGTGGCAAGGTTTGCTGCGACAAAATGAGATTCGGAGTATTTATTTTGATGCATTTGCTAATGACTACCAGAAGGATGCATTTCTAGCAATTTCTGCGGAGATTTATAGTCTGATTGAAGATAAGGGAACAAAGCAAAAAGCTGAATTCCAGAAGAAAGTCAGTGCTGTTGTCAAGACAGTGGAGCGGGCAGGATTGAGAATTGGCGTTAAAGCTGCAACCGCTGGGCTGGTAGATGGCACTGTTTTAGATGATCTGAAGTTAGACAAGGATCTTGAGAAAGAGGCATCGGAGCTAATTGACAGCTACGTCAAGCAACGACTAGAAGGAGCGAAAGAAGATAAGCAGAATTTTCAGAGCTTTAAGACGACCCTGAGTAAGATTGCTAAAAATTCAGAAGGGGAGCAGAATAGCCCGTTAGTATTCATTATCGATGAGCTAGATCGTTGTAAGCCTCCTTTTGCGCTTGAGATCCTAGAAAACATCAAACATCTCTACTCAATTCCTGGGGTTGTTTTTGTCCTAGTTATGAACCGCCAGCAGCTTGAAGAGTCTGTTAAGTGTGAATACGGTTCAGGTATTGATGCCTCAAAATATCTCCAGAAATTCATTAATATTTGGCTTTCATTTACAAAGGCAGCAAAATGGCGTAGAGAACATGTCTTAGAGCGTTTCCTTAAGAACTCTTTGGATGACCTTGGATTTACTAATAATTCATCGTGGCATACATGGATAGAGCGCCTGTGTAAGAAGCTTATTTCCCTGTACAAACTGTCTTTACGAGATATCGAAAGGATACTTGGTAATTGTTTGATTATAATGAACACTTCAGGGAAAAATCCCGAATCAGGTTTTGCTCTAGTCTCTGTTTACATATCAATTGTCAAAGTTGTTTTTCCTGACGTGTATCTAGAACTATCTAATTCTAGGCTAGACTATAAGGATTTCGCTGACGCTACGAAGTTAAAAAATCTAAAGTCTGATGACAGATACATTAATTTTCTGAAGTATGCACTAAGATTTTCTTTGGCGACTGAAGAAGAAGCTCAAAAACTAAAAATGAATCTTGATGATGATATTGAAAGTGCTATTGACAACATCATATTTCATAGTGGCACAGACTTTTTGGCTAATATCTGCTATATTCTTGATACATTTTCCGACAAATAAAATCCCAGAAAAAGAACGGAAGTTTATGTATTTTGCAAGTAAAAAAATTATATTTTTAAAGTATTTTTTTGCATTTAGTCTGAGTAAAAATTGGAGACTTAATGATATGCCCCACCTACTTGAGGAAATGCTTCAGAAAATCCAGACACTTTCTGAACCAGAGCAAAACCGTATTGCCTTAGATGTTATCCATTCAATTGATCAGCTCACTCAACAAGTTACTAGGGAGTCTGGAAATTCGTTGAGTCAGATGTTGCTATTGCCGATCTTGGAGGAAGAAGATCTGACAATTTTTGAGCGAGACCAGGATACAGAAAGGAGGATGATCCTATTATGATTTATTCCCTCAATACCCTATTTTCTCAATGATGCTGACCGAACCTGAAATCCAATCAGCCCTCGCCACTGCCCAAGCCGCCTTCCCAAACTTCACTGATTGGCAATATATAGACGACCCCGAAAACAGTGATTACTGGGGAGACTTCACCATGTGGGGGGTGTATGTGGCCAATCCAGGTGAAATGATGTCCAGACGTTTTTTTATTACTTTAACTGCGGGTAAAGAAGCCTGGAGCGGGAGCCTGACGATCGGGAAACATTCTTATTATTGGTCGAGTGCAGACTTTGGAGATGCGTATCTAGTTGGTGGCGACTCAGCGGACTCCCTGGATGGGGCGATCGCCTCTCTACAGCAAGCGATCGCAACCTTGTTCCAGACGATCGTGCCCTCATTTTGAGATAACATCCAGGCGTAGCAAATAGAGGATGAACCCTCACCAAACCCCAATTCAGAGAGACTCAGCCCATGAAAGTCATCGATTTCCAAAAATCCTACACCTTCAGCAACATCTTCACCCTCAACGCTGAAATCGATGATCTTGTCGCTGACTTTGGCTACGCTCTTAACCGTACCAAACTCAACCTGTCCCACTTCCCAGGCGAACTGCAAAACGTTCAAGAAATTCAAGAAAAAATCGAGGGACTTTTGCCTTTCGTTAGCCTCACCACCGAAATGGCTCGCCGCGAGATTTTGATTTCGAGAGTTGTCACTGAAGTTGTCTACCATACCCAAGCCCAACTCCGCATCGAATACCCCCTGAAAGTCTCCGAGCAACTCCAAGGCAACCTTGACTATCTGCTCAAAAAAGATCAACAGGTTGTGGTCATCGAAGCCAAAAATGAAGACTTTGTTAATGGGATGAAACAACTGGTGGTGGAGATGATCGCGCTGGATCAATGGTCTGAATCTCAACAGGATTATCTGCTGGGAGCCATCACAACAGGTAACTTTTGGCAATTTGCTCGGCTCGACTCAGCCCAGAAAACCATTCAGCAAAGTTTCGAGAACTACCGCTTTCCCGAAGATGTTGAGGATTTACTACGAATTCTGATTCAAGCACTCATTGGTTAATCTTTTATCCATAACGAACGCTAGGCAATCATCGAACTGCCCAATGTTGCATCAGGATTAAATGTAGAAATATGGAACGAAAATTTATTATGCTCTGACTCAGAATCTATATTTTTCGAGATTCCCGCGATATGATCACGATGAGGAAAATTGAGGTAAACGATGACAATCGCAACCCCTACAGTTAGATTCTCAGCTCAATTCTCCCGATGGCGATCGCGCTTATTCGGTCTCTTGGGCGTCATGCTGCTCAGTAGCGGTTGTGGTGATGTACCCTCAACATCTCAAGCTGTGATTAGCGATCATGGTGACTTGACAATTAACTACGTGCCCTCAGAGATTGAGGAGTATCAATGGATTCAGGAATCCCTGGAAGCCACAGAGTTTTTTGACGACTTAGCAAATGAGTTAAACACAGAGTTTGCCTTTCCCGAAGATATTGAGGTGTTCTTTGCCGAATGTGGTGAAGCCAATGCCTTCTACGATCCCAATTCTGTGGAAATCACCATGTGCTATGAGCTGATTGAGCAGTACATGAAAATTTTCGAGGATGAGATTGAAACGCAAGAAGATTATGACAACGAAGTGATCGATGCGGCTTTGTTCACCTTTTTCCATGAGTTGGGTCATGCTCTGGTGGATCAATATGAGCTACCAATTACAGGGAAAGAAGAAGATGCCGTGGATGATTTTGCAACAGTTTTATTGATTGATGTTTATGAAGATGAAGCTGCATTTTTAAGTGGGCTATGGCAGTTTGAAGGGGATGCCATTGAAGAGCAAGATCATCTAGATGACTTGCCATTTTGGGGTGAACATTCCCTTAGTTCGCAGCGTTTTTATAATACAGCTTGTTTGATTTATGGCAGTGATCCTGATGAGTATGAATTTCTGATTGAGGAGGACTATTTGCCGAGCGATCGCGCTGAACGCTGCCCTGAAGAATATGAGCAAAAATCTAGGGCTTGGTTTACGTTAATTGAGCCATATCTGCAAGGTGAATAATCTTCAGCAATTGTTGTATTGGAATAAAATCACAACGCTCTCAACCCCCTTATTAAGCTATCCATTAGGCAGAAGTCAGTGAAAGGCTTGCCCCATCTAGCGATTGGGAGCCAGTTGAGCCCCTTCGAGCAAGTGATGAAGTTTAGTATAGCCGCGCCAAAGGGTCTTAACCCCTGGCTCAC
>JAAHHN010000024.1 GCA_010672165.1 Spirulina sp. SIO3F2
ACTGGGTCTTTACTCTGCTTATATTGCTTTTCTATTTCTTCGCTTGACAGATGCGGTTCTAACGTTACTGTTCTTCCCATTTTTCTCTAACTATATCAAGACTCCCTATACTATCCGGATTTGGTATCAGACAATGTTTCCCAAGATTTAGGAAGTGCAGTTTTTGCGGCTTCAGATACAACCACAACAATAAACACCTCAACCATTGTCAATAATGCAGGAGTCGGCATTGGTGGAGGAATTGTTGCCACTGACGAACTCACGATTCATCAACATAATGGTGATTTAAACCTTAATCTTTTAGCGTCAGGAACTGTCAACATCAGCGGCACCGGTGCAATCAATCTGACGGGCGCAATCAACACCAACGGGAGCGCCCTCACCGTTAACGCGGCATCTGGAATTGACTTGACCAGCTTGGCCCTATCCAGCACCGCTGGCGGCGATATTACCCTCACTGCTGGGGGCAACATCAACACCAATGACCTGATTTCCTCTGGTGCTTCAAGCGGCAACATCACCCTCAGCAGCGGTGGTTCAATTAACACATTCAATGGCAGCAATGGCTCCCTAGATACCCGCTCAGTCACTGCAACAGGGGATGGAGGCAGCGTAACCCTGACCGCTGCCAACGGGATTGCGGTGGGCCCGATCAATACCCAATCAGGTGTCCAGGGGGGTGCAGGGGGGGCTGTCAGATTAGAGAGTGATGGACTGGTACGGGTGGATGGAACTGTCACCAGTAACTTTGTGAGTTTTCCCGCTAGCATCTCCACCGCAGGGTTCGATGCCGGTGGCTCCATTCGGATTCGCCATGGTGGCAATGGTCTCATCCCTTTTGTAGTGGGTGATGCGAGCCTCAACGGCACCTCGGCCGCAATTACCACTGGCAACAGCTTCACCATTCTGCCAACCAATAGCTACCGCTTTAGCCATAGCCAACCGGGGATTCAAATTCTCACCAATGGTGCAGCCGGGGCGAATTTGGACACAGTAATCGCGGGGACAGAACCGATTAATCAAACGCTGACTACAGAAGACTTAATTCGCTTGATTGGCCGTCAAGCGGGTGGTATCACAACCTTTGATGAAGACGGGGGTTATACCTGGACTCTTCCGGGCAACAAGGCTTTGGGGGGAGAACTTGCCGATAATGAAATTTTGCAAGCCTTCAAAAAATTGGATATTTTCTTGAGTGAGAGCTATTCTCCCCTGAGTGATGAAGCCGCTGAAAGTACAGATGACGGCAGCGACAACGACGGTGATGACAAGACAGAAAGCGTTGCTAACATCCGTGAAACCTTCAAGCGGATTCAAGACAAACGGGTACTGTCCCCGCTCTCATCTATGCCCTCAGTCAACCTGATGCGCTCGAACTGATTGTGATCACCCCAGATGAACAACTGCTGCGTAAAGTTGTCCCTGAAGCTGACCGCACGACGTTACTCGACACCATTCGCACCTTTCGCCGTCATATCACCTTCGCGGTTGGTTCTAACTATCTTGCCTCGGCTCAACAACTTTATGACTGGCTGATTCGACCGATTGAAGGGACGATCGCAGGTCTCAATATCGATACGCTGGTGTTTTCCATGGGCGATGGTTTACGAGCTATCCCCATGGCTGCCTTGCATGATGGCGAACAATTCCTCATCGAAAACTATAGCCTTGGACAAATCCCCAGCCTCAGTCTCACCGACAGCAGCTATGTGCCGCTCCATGATGTCAACGTCTTAGCGATGGGAGCGTCGGAGTTTAATCAACTCAACCCTCTCCCTGCTGTGCCTAGCGAATTAAGTTTGGTCACCCATCTCAAATCAGGAGAACAATACCTCAACCAAGACTTCACCTGGCATAACCTCATCGCCCAAAGCCGCGATCGCAATTTTGAAATTGTCCATCTCGCCACCCATGCCAACTTCCAAGCGGGGGCAGTGGACAACTCCTACATTCAACTTTGGGGTGAAGACCAAATTGGGGTAAATGAGTTGCGAAACCTCCGTTGGTTTGAAGACCCCAAAGTGGAGCTATTGGTGCTCAGTGCCTGCAAAACTGCCTTTGGCGATTCCTACGCGGAGCTGGGCTTTGCGGGGTTAGCCGTGCAAGCGGGTGTAAAAACGACCCTCGCTAGCCTCTGGCAAATTTCGGATTTGGGCACGATGCGGCTGATGCAATCGTTTTATGAGCAGTTGAGCAACCCTGATGTAACGATTAAAGCGGAGGCACTGCGACAGGCACAACTTGCCTTGTTGCGGGGAGAAGCGACTGCTGAGAATACGCTGTTAACCGATATGGCGCTGCCGCCCGAGTTGGCGCAATATGCGAATACGGATTTAAGTCATCCTTTTTACTGGAGTGCGTTTACGCTGGTGGGTAGCCCGTGGTGAGTTTGGCAGTCAAAATTGAATCCCAAGTGATCTATATCAGCAAAACACCTTGTATTAATCAATCTCTGCACAATTATGGATCAATCAGTTGCCTATCTAACGCAACTATACTGGGGCTTAAAGGGATGCAGTCTCAATTTATAGCAAACGTTATTCAACTTCAGCAATTTTCCATTCCGCACTTTAGTTAATGATCAAATCTACTCTCTGGCTCGGTGGGACAGTCACACTCTCCCTCACGCTAGCGCTGCCTGTTTCAGCTCAATCGATCACCGCTGCACCCGATGGCACAGGTACAATCATTAACCACAATGGCAATACCTACGAGATCCACGGTGGCACACAAACAGGCGCGAATCTCTTCCATTCCTTTCAGGACTTTGGTTTGAGCATCGGTGAAATTGCCAATTTCCGGAGTAATCCCAGCATCAGTAATATTTTGGGGCGCGTCATTGGCGGTAATTCTTCGATTATCGATGGTTTGATTCAAGCCAATCCGAACTTGTATCTGATGAATCCAGCCGGGATTGTATTTGGAGCCAATGCCAGCCTCAATGTGGGTGGAGATTTCTTGGCCACAACAGCAGATCAGATTTGTTTTGAGGGGGGCTGTTTTAACGCGATGGGCTTGAATGATTACGCCACATTGCAGGGAAATCCCACCACCTTGAGCTTTTTGCAGAATCAACCAGGTGGGTTGATTAACGCCGGGACATTAGAGGTGCTTAAGGGCAAATCTATTCACCTGAGCGGGGGCACGGTGGTGAATTTGGGGCAGATCGCGGCAGTTGGGGGCACAGCAACGATCGCCGCAATCCCTGGAGCGCGGCGGGTGCGGTTGAATCAGCCTGGACGTTTGTTGAGCTTGGAGGTTACGGAGGATGTGCTTATAGAGGGAATTGAACCGTTGGCGTTACCAGAGTTGTTGGCGGTTGCGCCTGAAAGTTTGAATACCAAAGTCATTTCTGCACCATTGGGCAATGTGATGATTGCAGGCGTTGTTGAAGGGGAACAGATCGACCTTTATGCCGCAGGCCAGGTGATACCTAGCAATGCAGATTTAATTCAAGGCGATACACGGGTGGTGCGGTTCTCGGCATCGGGAGAGAATCCTGACCAAGCGGTGTTTATTGACGCCCGAGCTGAACATCCAGAGGATTTGCTGTTTGGGGCTGAAGCAGGAACGGTGGCTCAGATCATTGAGCGGGACGAAAACGGGGTTTCAGTGATCAGTGACCAGTTAGCAGTTATCAGTGAATCTGTGGAGCAACTGGAATCCGTGGCGATTGTGGCAGAGGGGAATGAGGGGAATTTCTGGTTGGGGAATCAGTGGATTCGCAATGAGAACATTGCAGAGTATGCAGCCCAATTACAGACCTGGGGCAATGCTCTGACGGAGAACGCAGATATCCTGCTCTATAGTTGCTTTACCGCGCTGGGAGCAACGGGTGAAGCGTTGATTGCCAGCATTGCAGACATAACCGGAGCGGATGTAGCAGCGTCGGTAGACGTGACAGGCAGCGGGAATTATGGCGGTGATTGGCAACTAGAGCATAGCACGGACACCATTGAAGCCAACAATCCGTTTACCAATAAGACCGTAGCGAATTGGGAGGGCAAACTCCTAACCCATACGGTGGATAGCTTGGCGGATGATGGTTCTGGTGGTACAACGCTCAGGGAAGCGATCGCGGCGGCCAGCAGCAACGATGATATTACCTTTGGGGTTGTGGGAACCGTGACGCTCAATGGCACGCAATTGAGCTGGAATAACAGCAAAGACAACCTCACCATTGATGGCAATGGCTCAACCGTGAGCGGCGGCAATGCCTCACGGGTGTTTAATATCACGGCTGATAATGCCACTTTGCGCAACCTCACCATTCAAGATGGTGTTGTGTCGGGCGATGGCGCTGCAATCAACCGCAATGGCCGCGGCACCCTCACCCTAGAAAATGTCACGATTACCAACAACTCCGCCAGCACCAGAGCAGGGGGTATCCGCAATCGCAATGGCACAGTTGCCTTAATTAATTCCAGCATCTCCAATAATTCTGCTGGCAGTGGTGGCGGCGCGATCTTCAACAGTCCGGGCACAGTAACCTTGACTGATTCCACCATCTCAGGAAATTCGGCTAACGGTATTGGCGGCGGCATTTGGAGCAATGGCACCGTGACGCTGAGCAATTCCACCGTGTCGGACAACACCTCAAATGGTACGAGTGGCGGTGGGATCTTTGGGAATACGGGCTCGGTGACGCTGAGCAATTCCACGGTCTCAGGCAACTCGGTGCGCCAACAAGGGGGCGGCATAAATGTCAATTCTGCCACCTTAACGCTGAACAATTCCACCATATCTGGGAACACAGCGAGCACGAACGGCGGGGGAATTTTTAGCATTAATGCTGCTGTAACGCTGAGCAATTCCACGGTGTCTGGGAATTCTGCCAATGGCAATGGCGGGGGCATTGCCAGCATCGCCAGCACTACGGGCAGGGTAGTAACCCTGAGTAATGCCACGATCGCGCTGAATACGGCCAGCGGTAATGGGGGTGGGATCTATCTGCAAAATGCCTTGGAAAATGCGATCGCCAACACGATTATTGCCAACAACGTCGCCACGGGAACTGGCCCAGATATCCAAGCAGATTTGGGCAGTAGCACTGTGCAATTTAGCCTGCTGACCGATACCGCCGGGATCTCAGGATTAAGCCTCAGTAATGGTACTGATGGCAACATTATTAGCCAAGACCCAATGCTTGGCCCCCTGCAAAACAATGGTGGCGCCACCCAGACCCATGCCCTGCTTACGGGGAGTCCCGCGATCAATAGTGGCAGCAACACGCTGAGCACTGCAACCATCGATCAAACCGGGAACTCCCGGATTGTAGATAATACCGTGGATATCGGGACGTATGAATCACCAGAAACATCCACCACAAGTCCTACAACGACAACCCCAACCGTCACACCGCTGACTTGTGACGTGGTGGAGGATTGCGCTGAAGACAACACCAGCATCGACCCCACTGATGAGACCACAAGTACAGCAACTCAGGGTCAGAGCACCTTTGATACTGGGGTTGAAGAGATTGAAGCGGAGCAAGTGAATGATTTTGGAGCGTTTGCGGATGCCTCACCCCTGACGCTCAAAGAGAGCCAAACCGTCCTTAAACGTATTGCTCTAGAGACTGGAGTAGAGCCGAGTTTGGTGTATTTCCAATATGTGCCCAGCACGATCGCCCAAACCCCAAATCCCCTGATCGCCAGTGCGAATTTGGACGGTTTGCAGCTCAGTCAGAATACTGCGGTAAATCCGCTGGATCAACTCCAAGTTGTCCTGGTCACCCCGGACGGCACACCCATTATTAAACGTCCCCTGGGGGCAACCCGTGCGCAGGTGGCACCGCTGGTGCGCCGCTTTAAACGGCGTTTGCATCAACAGTCTGATGATTATCTGCGCCCTGCCCAGCAACTCTATGACTGGCTGATTCGTCCCCTCGACCCCCATCTGCAAGCGTTGGGTATTGAACATCTTTCAGTGATTGCAGATACAGGGTTGCGATCGCTTCCCTTAGCGGCTTTGCACAATGGCGAACAATTTTTGGTTGAACACTATAGTGCAGGCATGATGCCCAGTTTGTCTTTGATTGACACGCGCTATCGTGCGCTTAACAATCCCAAAATTCTGGCCATGGGGGCTGCCGAATTTAACCAACACGAAAGCTTACCAGCCGTGCCGACTGAACTTGCCCTCATTACCCAAGGGCAGAGCCAGCCGCCCCTGCTCAATGAAGCCTTCACGGCAGCCAACTTGCAAGCCCAAAGCCGCGATCGCAGCTTTGATATTTTGCACCTCGCCACCCATGCGGTTTTCCGAGCGAATGCTCCCGACCAGGCCTATGTGCAGCTCTGGGGTCAAGAATCACTCCAGCTAGAGAATTTTCGGGAGCTAAAACTGTATCAAGAACCCGCCCTAGAGCTATTGGTGCTCAGTGCCTGTGAAACTGCCCTTGGGAGCGCAGATGCTGAACTGGGGTTTGCGGGGGCCTCGTTGCAAGCGGGCGTCAAATCTGTACTGGCTAGCCTATGGAAGGTTTCTGATTTGGGTACGATGCGCTTGATGACGGAGTTTTATACGCAGTTGGCTGATCCAGGAGTAACCATTAAGGCGGAAGCGTTGCGCCAAGCACAATTGGGGTTATTGCGGGGGGAGGCGACAATCCAGGATGATTTTTTGGGGACTCTGCCCTTACCGCCAGAATTGGCGCAATATCAGGATACGGATTTAACCCATCCTTACCATTGGAGTGCGTTTACGTTGGTGGGCAGCCCGTGGTGAGGTCGAATTCGGAGGTAGGAATTCGGAACAGGGTTGGGATAGATGTTTCCTATACGGTCTGAGCAGAGTTAAGCCCCCATCCGCAGCGTCCAAAATTCAATAGCTATACTGGACTGTAATTGATTGTTTGACCACCGTAGAAAAAACATTGAATTTAATGCCTCAATCATCGCTTCGGATGGGGAGAGCGATCGCCTTAACGCTACGATACTCCATTGCCCCCATTGTTCTTTGCACAGCACCTGAAGCGATCGCTCAATCTATCACCGCCGCAACTGATGGCACAGGTACAATTATCACGATCGACGGCAGCACCTACACCATTCAAGGTGGTACTCAAGCGGGGACAAACCTCTTTCATTCGTTTCAGGCCTTGGGGTTGAGCACGGGTGAGATCGCAGATTTTCTGAGCAACCCCAGCGTCACCAATATTTTGGGGCGGGTGACAGGCGGCGATCCATCAATTATTAATGGTCTGATTCAAGTTACTGGAGCTAACTCAAATTTATATCTGATGAACCCCGCAGGAATTGTGTTTGGCTCGGGAGCCAGCTTGAATGTGGGCGGCGATTTTTATGCCACGACAGGCGATCGCATCGATTTCGCTAACGGTGGATTTAATGCCACGGGAGCAAATGACTATGCAACGCTAGTAGGTGCGCCGAATCAGTTCGCGTTTTTAAGTGAGCAGCCCGGTGCGATTCTCAATTTTGGTGATCTGACAATAGAGCAAAATTTAAATTTAGTGGGCGGGACAGTGCTTAATGAGGGGGCGATCGCTTCAGCCCAAGGCCATGTCACCCTAGCCGCAGTTCCCGGTGAGCGATTGGTGCGGATGAGTGAACCGGGCATGTTGTTGAGCTTGGAGGTAGCCGAGGGCGCGATCGCAGGCGGAATTCAACCTGTTGATTTACCCACATTATTAACTGGAGCGGAGCAATTAACGAACCATAGCGCAGGCGTCCCGCCTGTCACCCATTCACTGAACATCGGCGACCTTATCATTGACGGAGACGTTTCAGGACAGCGAGTTGACCTCTATGCAGCGGGGCAAGTCACCCCTACCAATGCAGACTTCGTGCAAGGAGACACCCGTGTTATTCGGTTTAGCGAGACGGGCGAAAGCCCTGACCAAGCCGTGTTTATCGACCGTCGGGCAGATAGCCCTGAAGCATTGCTCTATGGTGCTGAAGCAGGAACGGTTAGCCAGATTATTGAGCGGGAAGAGAACGGGATTTCAGTGATCAGTGACCAGTTAGCAGTCATCAGTGAATCGGTTGGACAATTGGAATCCGTTGCCATTATCGCTGAGGGCAATGCAGGTAACTTCTGGCTCGGAAATCAGTGGATTCGCAATGAGAACATTGCAGATTATGCAGCACAGTTGCAAAGCTGGGGTGAAGCATTGACCGCTAATGCAGATATCCTGCTTTATAGTTGCTTTACGGCATTGGGGGCAACGGGTGAGGCA
Source organism: Spirulina sp. SIO3F2 (assembly GCA_010672165.1). Lineage (GTDB taxonomy): Bacteria > Cyanobacteriota > Cyanobacteriia > Cyanobacteriales > Spirulinaceae > SIO3F2. The sequence goes on from JAAHHN010000024.1 coordinate 8,201, forward strand.
TTGGTGCAGGGCATTGCAGATTTAACTGGGGCAGATGTGGCCGCGTCGGTGGATGCGACAGGCAGCGCTAATTATGATGCCAATTGGGAGCTAGAAACCAGCACTGGCGGCATTGAGGCTGATAACCCGTTTACAGCGGAGACTTTAGCCAATTGGGAAGGGAAACTGGCAACGCGCACAGTTACAAACAATGCTACTTCAGGGGCGCGTACCCTCCGGGATGCCCTAACCGATAGCGGCGGTGGGTTTGCTACAGCTGTGGCGGCGGGTGACAACATTATTTTTAACCTGACAGGTTCAACAACAATTAACCTCGGCAATAATGCAATTACTTGGTCAACCGATAACTTAACGATTGATGGCTCGAATGTGGGGGGCGATAATGTGGTGGTCAATGGCGGGGGCAGCGATCGTGTCTTTAACATCAATGCTGACAATGTCATAATTCAAAATTTAACCATCCAAAATGGTGGAGTAGAGGAACGTGGAGGCGGCATTAACCACGCTGGCTCAGGAATATTAAGCCTAAGTAACACCACGGTAACTGGCAACAGGGCTGATAATACTGGCAATAATGGTGGTGGAATTTTTAGTGATGGAGCTGTTACGTTGACAAACTCCATTGTAAGTGGCAATACCGCTGGCAGTGGTGGAGGTGGAATATGGAGCCGGGATACATTAACCCTGACCAACTCAATGGTTTACAACAACTCAGCTCGTACGTCGGGTGGGGGGGTTAATGGTAATGCAAATGTTAATCTCACGAATTCCAGTGTTTCTAACAATTCCAGCACCATCGGTGGTGGGATCAATGGAGATGTTGTATCGCTTACTAACACCACTGTTTCTGGTAATAGTGCGAGTGCGTTGGGTGGGGGAGTTTATGGCAACACCCTAACACTCACTGACTCTACCGTTTCAAATAACAGTGCGTTTCAGAGTGGAGGAATTCAGAGTAATAATGGCCTTACCTTAACCCGTTCCACTGTCTCAGGCAATTCAGCCACAAGCCAGGGGGGCGGAATTTACAATAGCTCGACGGGCGGACTTACGCTGATCAATGCCACCGTTTCAGGCAATACCGCTGGCACTTCCGGTGGCGGAATTTTTAGTCATGCGCCTGTCACCCTCACCAACAGCACGATCGCCTTTAACTCTGCGGATCAGGGTGGTGGTTTATATATCGGTGGTAGCCCCCTCAGTAATACGATCGCCAACACCATCATTGCCAACAACACCGCAGGCACTGCTGGCCCTGACATTCATGCCGACCTCAACAGTAGCACCGTGCAAAATAGCCTGATCCAGAATACCGCTGAGGCCAACAACTTAACCGCTACCAACAGTATCTTGGGTCAAGATCCGTTGCTAGGGCCATTGCAAAACAATGGTGGCTCCACCCAGACCCATGCCCTGCAAGCCGGTAGCCCCGCGATCAATGCAGGCGATAATGAGCTGTTTACTGCAACCCCAGCCACAGACCAGACGGGCAATGCACGGATTGTTAATGGCATTGTGGATATCGGTGCTTATGAACTGCCAGAAGCCACGACCACAACCACCCCAACCGCCACACCACTGACCTGTGATGTGGTGGATGACTGTGCCTCGAATGAACCGATCGCAGACCTCACTGATGAATCAACAGATACGCCAACCGAGGGTCAGAGCACGATTGATCCTGTTGTTGAAGAGCTTGAAGTCGGACAGGTGAATGACTTCAGCACATTTGCTGATGTTCCTCCTCTCACCCTCCAAGAAAGCCAAACCATCCTCAAGCGAATTGCCACAGATACGGGCATTCAGCCCAGCTTGGTCTATTTCCAATATGCACCCAGCGCGATCGCTCAAACCCCAAGTCCAAATCCCCTTATCGCCAGTACAGATCTTGCACAGTTGGGCGATCTATACCTCAGCCAAAACACCCCGGAGAATTCCCAGGATCAACTGCAAATTGTATTGGTTACGCCTGAAGGAATGCCCATCATTAAGCGGCCACTAGGGGCAACCCGTGCTCAGGTTACACCGGTGATTCGTCGCTTCACACGGCATCTCAACCGACAGTCTCATCGTTATCTTGATGCAGCTCAGCAGCTCTATGATTGGCTGATTCGCCCCCTTGAAGGAGACTTGGCAACTCAAGGCGTTCAGAACATCTCGATCATTGCCGATGAAGGGTTGCGATCGCTCCCCATTGCCGCGCTGCATGATGGTGAACGGTTTGTGATTGAGCGATACAGTGTGGGCCTGATGCCCAGTTTATCTTTGGTTGATTCCCGCTACCGTGTGCTCAATACTCCGAATATCCTGGCGATGGGGGCGTCCGAATTTACCCAACTCACAGATTTACCCGCAGTCCCCCTTGAGCTAGACCTCATTACCCAAGGACAGCGTCAGCCACCGCTGCTCAATGAAGCCTTCACTGCCGCAAACTTGCAAACCCAAAGCCGCGATCGCAGCTTCGATATTTTGCACTTGGCTACCCATGCGGTTTTCCAAGCGGGCGCACCGGATCAAGCTTATGTGCAGCTTTGGGGGGATGAAGCCTTACAGCTCCATAGTTTCCGCGATCTCAAACTCTATCAAGACCCTGCTCTAGAGCTATTGATCCTGTCAGCTTGTCAGACCGCTTTAGGTGATGCTAATGCAGAATTGGGGTTTGCAGGCTCAGCTTTGCAAGCAGGCGTTAAATCAGTGTTAGCAAGCCTTTGGCAAGTGTCTGATCTAGGCACAATGCGCTTAATGAGTGAGTTTTATACACAGTTAGCTGACCCCGCAGTAACGATTAAAGCGGAGGCCCTGCGCCAAGCGCAATTGAGTTTGTTGCGGGGGGAAGCGACGGTTCAAGATGGCTTCTTGGGGGATCTGCCCCTCCCGCCGGAACTAGCGCGATATCAAAATGCAGATTTAACCCATCCTTATCATTGGAGTGCGTTTACATTGGTGGGTAGTCCTTGGTGAGTTCAGAATCCGGAATTTGGAATTCCGAATTCTGACTGCGGAGTGGATTTAGGATGTTTGCCACCCATGCAAGCGGTTAAGCCAAACTCCAGATATCTGAAGTGGCCACCAAATTCAAACCGACAAAGGTAATTTGGCCCCCACCAACGTTGCTCAAATCTACCTGAAGGCCAGCGGCGGTGGTGCTAGCGAGAGCGTCATCGGCGGTGATAGCGCCATTGCCTGTGCTGTCTAGGGCGCCTAAAGAGAGGACTGCATTGAAATTCACCAGGTCAATTTTGTCGATCCCAGCTTCAAAGCCAGTGATCTGGTCAGCGCCAAATGTGTAAATATCTTGTGCCCCATCGCTCCACATGGTCTATGATGATTCAAATCTGTTACTCGCTACTCGTTACTCACTACTGATTCACTCAACGGCAACTGCGCCACAATCCGACAGCCCTGCCCTAGCTGACTCTCAATCTGACAATTCCCCCCTAGCGATCGCGCCCGTTCCTGCATCCCCTGCAAGCCAAAACCCGTGCGATTTTGCCCCGTATTAAAGCCTTGGCCATCATCTTGGAGCATCAGGCGGATGCTGCGATGATTTTTTTGCACCGAGAGCTGAATCTGGCTGGCTTGGGCATACTTGCAAATGTTGGTGAGACCCTCTTGCAAGATGCGATAGATTGCAGTTTTAACGGGCTCAGGCAGGGCGTTGGGGAGTTGAATTTGCGTCTGGGGCATAATGCCTGTGGAGCGTTGTACATCTTCGAGGAGGGTGGCGATCGCCCCCTCCAGCGTTTGGCCTTCCAAGGGATGAACGCGTAGCGTCCGCACAGATGCCCGAACCTCCCGTAAGGCTTGCTTGCCCTGATCTTTCGCCTCCTGGAGCAATGCTTTAGCCTCAGGCGGGTCAACGTCCAGGAGTCGGAGGGCGGCTTCCAAATGCAAATTAAACACGGTCAAAGAATGACCCAAGGAATCATGAATTTCCCGCGCAATCCGATTGCGCTCTTGGAGCGTAGCCATCTCTTCAGCCCGCATGGCATAGTCCCGGAGTTGGCGATTGGCGATCGCCAACTGCTCTCGGCTATGGCGCTCCGTGAGTACCGCATCCACCAACAGTTGCAAAAACACCACCACCAAGGCCAGCAGCAGCGTGGATGTGATTAAGAAGATGCCCCAGCGTTCGCCATTGCCAAAACTAAAGCGCCGGGGCACGTGTTGCAAGCGAGTCAAGAGGTAGATGCCAAAAATTGCGCCAGATGTGAGCCAACGATGGTGTTTGCTGAAAATAAAACTATTGCGCAACAGGGTAATCAGACAGAGCAAGGTAAACAAACGCAAACGTCCCCAGGTTGAGGCGATGAGCAGAATAACAATCTCTGAGACCAGATAGCTGCCCTTTTCCCAGCGGCTCCGAGGCAAAGCTGACCCCATCACCGCAAAGCCCCCGATTAATGCTAGGTTCAATAGCGATCGCGGCCAGGGCGGATTCAGTAGTACCATGACCAGCACCTCACTGGTGGCCACCAGGCCCAGTAATGCCCATTCGAGGTAACGCAAAAAGTAGAGGGGATGGCGATCGGACATTACAACAAAAACTCGGCTGGCCAATTATAGAATCCACCCAGCTCACTCCACCTGGGACGATCGTCCCAAACGCATTCAGGACTCTAGGCTCAAGCCAAGGGCAATAGCTGCCGCCTAAGATGACAGTATCGAATCAAGGCAATGCGCAATAACCCACAAAACTGCTTTGGCATCTGCCCTGATTGCTCAACACTCCATTCCTCTAAAAGAACGTAATGACTATGAAACGAACTTTCCTCACCATCCTTGCCGCTGCTTCTTTAATCACCGTTGCTGCGCTGCCCCTGATGAGCGCTCAGGCTAAGGGCGATCGCCTTGCCCAGGAGCTGAATTTGACTGAGACCCAACAAACTCAGATGGAGGCGCTACGAGATGAAACCCGCGCCGAGATGGAAAACATCTTGACTGCTGAACAACGGACTGAGCTAGAAGCGGCTGTCGCTAACGGTGAAAACCCCCGTCGTGCCCTGCGTGGATTAGATCTCACCAACACCCAACGGTCACAGATGCGTGAGATCAAGGATGATAAGCACGAGCAAATGTCTGAAATCCTGACCCCTGAACAGCTAACACAACTAGAGCAAATGCGTGGTGAGCGGGGCAAAGCGGGTCGCACTAAAGAAGGGGGTAAAGGTGAGCGGTTTGAACGTCTTGCCCAAGAACTCGATCTGACTGATAGCCAGCGCGACCAACTCCAAGCCCTGCGAGAAGAAGCCCGTGCTGAGATTCAAAACGTCCTGACCGCTGACCAACGGGACGAAGTCGAGGCTGCAGTGGCTAATGGCGAACGCCCTCGTCGCGCCCTACGCAATCTAGACCTTACGGATGCTCAACGGGAGCAGATGCGCACTATTAAGGAAGATAAGCAAGCTCGCATGGCTGAAATTTTGACGCCTGAACAATTGACTCAATTGGAGGAACTGCGCGAATCTCGTCAAAATGAGCGGGGTAATCGTTAAGTCTTGGCTTCAGCCATGTGACGGTTTGACAACCGTCAAATCGCGTAAACCTTATCATCGACACCGCCTACAATAGAAAAACAACTCCATAGACCATCGGGGAAAAGTTCAGCCTTATCAGAACTTTTCCCCTCTTTTCTTGGCGATTGAATCCATACAAGCAGCACAAAGAAAACGTATTGGGTAAGATTTGCTAGCTCTCTATCCTGGATTATTCATCAGGTAGGCGGGACGCCATAAGTGTCAACTTAAGGTTTTGATGGCAGTGTCAAGTCCTACATATAGCGTATTCTCTGATTGCATCTCCTAAATGTGGAATGACTCGGTGATAGTGCAAAATAGGTAGCTTGTACTTCAATTCACAAAAGCCTTATAAGCTGTCTATTTGAGAAACTCTGAAATCCGCTTGATACAAGCGGTTTTTTCTTAACTTGGCGCCTATGGCAATACGCCTGCGCTACGGTCTTTTCTCAATTACAATCCGTAGCGCGGATGGTCGCTGAGCGGAGTTGTTGGTGTAGCCTCCCGAAGGGATAGTACATCTTGCCCGCTATTTTGCTGAATCAAGTTTCTAAAATCTTTTGGCGAGAGTCATAAATAAAGCAGGTTATCTTGGACAATGACATCTGAAAATCCCTTCATCCTTTGAGCCATATAGTGTTAGTCCCTTTAACAGCATACGCTCCATCAATTAATTCCCTGACTCTCATTGGTTCGGGTGGCGTTTAACAATAGCCTCTAGAGTACCGTTATGAGTCTGAATACTGGTCTGAACCGATATGCCATAGGGTGCAGCGTATTGGGTGATAGGCGCTACTCATCCTACAACTCACAGCTCTTATCCCCGACCCCGATTCTGCTGCTATCATATCCTGAAGCGTAGGGTGGGCAAATTCTTATAATGTGTTACATAAGTAGCAGATTGTTTTTTGCTCACCTTACCTATTTACCCCATCTAATTAGTGATCAGCGTAGAGATAACTAACATTTGGCAAAGGTCTCACCATTTTTCAATCCAGCAGTTCTTCAACTGCCTTAACACAAACGTGATGATTTCTGATCCAGATTTCTCACCCTAATACTCGAAGAAGACCATAGCTGTCCCCCGGCTTGGCAATTATGTATTCCAGTGATGATGCTGAACCTGACTGACTATCAAGAGACTGAATTACTCTATACGGGAACCCGGACCTTAGTTTATCGCGCCCTGCGTTTAAAGGATGAACGGCCCGTTATTGTTAAAGTCTTACAGAATCCCCAACCGCCTTTCAATGAACTGGTTCAATTTCGTAACCAATACATCATCATCCAGAATCTGGATTCTCCCTTAATTGTCCGACCACTTGCCCTCGAGCGATATGGAAACAGCTATGCCCTGGTTATGCCGGACGAGGGTGCCGTATCGTTGCCAGACTATTGGCAAGAACGAGCTAAAGATATGGGTACATTTCTACCCATTGCGATTCAGCTTGCCCAAGCCCTCCACGAATTAAGCCAACAGCGGATTATTCACAAAGATATCAAGCCGGCCAATATCATCATCCATCCCACAACTGGGCAAGTCAAACTCATCGACTTCTCGATTTCGACCCTACTCCCCAAGGAAACCCAAAGTCTGCAACCGCCCAATCAGTTAGAAGGCTCTTTGGCCTATATTTCGCCGGAACAAACCGGGCGCATGAATCGAGGCATTGACTATCGCAGCGATTTTTATGCCTTGGGGGTTACCTTTTACGAACTCTTAACCGGTCAACTTCCGTTCGCCAGTCCTGATCGCCTCGAACTTGTCCATTGTCATATCGCTAAAGCACCACCATTGGCGATTCTCAGCACACAGTTTGCGATTCCAGATACGTTGGTGTTGATCATCCAGAAGTTAATGGCAAAGAATGCAGAAGATCGTTATCAGAGTGCATTAGGACTCAAAAGTGACTTAGAAAACTGCCTACGACAATGGCAAACTCACGGAACAATTAAGCCGTTTGAACTGGGAGAGCAGGATGAAAGTGAGCACTTTAATATTCCCGAAAAATTATACGGGCGAGATGCAGAAGTACAAACATTACTCGCCGCATTTGATCGAGTTGCAGTGGGTGGGCGCGAAATGATGCTGGTGGCCGGATTTTCTGGCATCGGCAAAACTGCTGTTGTCAACGAAGTTCACAAACCCATTGTGCGCCACTCTGGCTACTTTATTGAAGGGAAATTTGATCAATTCAATCGTAATATTCCCTTTAGCGCCTTTGTACAAGCCTTTCGAGACCTAATGGGGCAATTACTCGGCGAATCTGATGCTGAGTTAGCCCGTTGGCAGACTAAAATCCTCGCCGCAGTGGGTGAAAATGGACAAGTTCTGATTGAGGTTATTCCCGAACTCGAACGCATTATTGGGGAGCAGCCTCCAGCTCCAGAACTCTCAGGTAGTGCTGCCCAGAATCGTTTTAACCTTCTGTTTGAGAAATTTATTGCAGTTTTCACCACTCCAGAGCATCCCTTAACTATCTTTATCGATGACTGGCAATGGGCTGACTCAGCCTCACTGAACTTAATGAAAGTACTGATGGGAGACAATCAGACTGGGTATTTGCTGTTGCTGGGTGCTTATCGAGATAACGAAGTCTTCCCCACCCATCCACTGATGTTAACGTTAGCAGAACTGGAAAAGCAACAAACCACAATTTCGACCATTACCCTCACCCCTTTATCAAACGGTCATATTAATCAATTAGTTGCGGAAACCCTGAGTTGCACAACAGAATTAGCTACGTCTCTCACTGACTTAGTCTATCAAAAAACCCAAGGTAATCCCTTTTTTACCAATCGATTTCTCAACGGGCTACATGAAGACCAATTAATTACATTCAATCAAAACTTGGGACATTGGCAATGGGATTTAGTGGCAGTGCAAGATGCTGCACTCACCGATAATGTGGTGGAATTTATGGCAAGACGCTTACAAAAATTGCCATGTGCGACTCAAGACGTATTGAAATTGGCGGCTTGCATCGGTAACCAGTTTGATTTAGAGACCTTAACGATTGTTTGTGAAATGCCGACGGAGGACGTCGCTGCTCATTTATGGAGTGCTCTGCGAGAGGGGTTGATCTTACCCCAAAGCCAGGCCTATAAATTTTTCCAGGGACGAGAAAAAGACAAGAGTCAAGCTGAGGGGATTGTTGTAGATTATCGTTTCTTGCACGATCGCGTGCAGCAAGCCGCCTATTTGCTGATTCCAGACAACCAAAAACAAGCAACGCATTATCGAATTGGCCAGCAAATGTTCTCTTACTTTTCGCTTGAAGAGCGAGATGAAAAAATATTCGACATTGTCAATCAAATCAATGTCGGCAGAACTGCAATCACCAATGAGTCCGAGAAAGAATGGTTGATTGACCTTAATTGTATGGCCGGGCAAAAGGCAAAGGGGGCAACTGCTTATACAGCAGCTAAAACTTATTTTAAAGTTGGTATTGAGGCATTGGGAGCAGATGCCTGGCAGACTGAGTATGAACAAGCTTTCAAGTTGTATTTGAGTCTTGCTGAAACCGAGTTCATGAGTGTAGATCTTGACGCCTTGGATTACACGCTTGGGCAGCTAATGGATTTTGCTAAATCCCCCCTAGATCGTGCCCAAGCCTACGTTATAAAAGTTAACCAAAGTGGTTTACAGGGTGCTTATGAAAAAGCGATCGCCACAAGTTTGGAGGGATTAAAAAGTTTAGGAATTGTTATAGAGATTGAGAATATCAAAGAATTGTTTCAAACTGAGTTTGAGGCATTAGAGAAAGAGCTTGAAAATTATTCGATGGAGTCGTTGTTGAACTTGCCAACTGCGACTGATCCCAAGATTCAAGTCGCACTCGGGTTGCTGATGAACATGATCTCTTCATCCTACCTCACGTCAAACTTTGAGCTTTATAGTTATTCAATTATCAAGAATATTCAACTCTCTCTTGAATATGGCAATACCCATAACTCTATTTCAGCCTATGCTAACTATGGTTTGCTTTTAGGTGTGCTGCTGGGCCATTACCACAAAGGTGTTGAGATTGCTGAATTAGCAATCCAGCTGAGTTATAAGCTCAATAGTAAGTCCCAACGGGCAAGCGCATGTTTCTTACTGGGAGGATGGATTCATGTCTGGGCAAAACCCATTCAAGGAGCGGCTGAAACGAATTATGAGGGATTCCTTGCCGGTATGGATTCGGGAGAACTCCAATATGGCGGGTATAACTTGTTTGCCAATCTCTCGAACCGACTGTTTCAAGGTGAAAACTTAGCCACCATTGCGGAGGCTGTTGAACAATATTGGCCGATCGCTGAGAAATTGCAAAATGCAATGTTGTTGGGTGTTTTAGGCGCTTGTGAATCCTTTTTTGATCAAGTGTCTCGTACAACCAATTCCCCAGATTTACAGAGTGGCTCCCCCAAAGCACAACTCCGGAGCAAACACCAGGATGCGTTGCAATCCAATCATTTGCCGCTGAGTATGTATTACATTCTGCAAATGCACGCAGCCTGCTTGAGCGAACGCTTTGAGGAGGGAATTCGTTGCGAAACTGCGGCACGTCAGGTTCTCACGGCAATCCGTAGTGCCACGATTTCCGGTATTTATTACTTTTATGGCTCACTGAATTTGTGGGGACAATATTGGAATCTAACTGTAGAGGAGCGCCAGGATGCCCTGAAGCAGATCGAAGCCAATCAAGCCCAGTTAAGGATCTGGTCAGATAGTTGTCCAGAAAATTTTCTCCATAAGTATGAACTTGTTGAGGCAGAAAAATGTCGAATCTTCGACCAAAAGCTAGAGGCGATCGACCTTTACGATCGCGCCATCGCTGGCGCTAAAGCCAACCAATACCGCCAGGAAGAAGCCCTCGCCAATGAGCTGGCTGCAAAATTCTATCTTGACTGGGGCAAAGAAAAAGTTGCGCGGACTTACATGGTAGATGCCTACTATAGCTATTCCTATTGGGGCGCAACAGTCAAAGTTCAGCAACTTGAAGCAACCTATCCACAACTATTGCGCTCATCAACGTTTAAAACGTCAATCAGCGATTCTCCAACTTTGGTAGATTCTAGTAGTTCTACGACCTCCCATGCCTCAGCTAGCCTAGATGTTGCAGCGTTGATGAAAGCATCTCAGTCGATCACTAGTGAGATTATTCACAGTCAATTGTTGACCCAATTAATGACGGTTCTGTTGGAAAATGCTGGTGCTCAATCAGGCTTTTTGATTCTGGAAACTGACGGCACATTACAGATTGAAGCAGGAGTAGCCGCGAATGGCGAGGTCGAGGTCTTACAGTCCATTCCCTTAGATGATGTGCAACCCGATCGGAGCTTCCCGGCACTCTGTCCAGCGATTGTGAATTATGTTGTGCGCACCCATCAGAGCATTGTCCTCAATGACGCTTGTCATGAAGGGAACTTCACAAATCAACCCTATTTGCAAAACTTTCAGGTCAAGTCTGTATTGTGTGTCCCGCTGGTCAATCAAGGTCAACTGCGGGGTGTGGTTTATTTGGAAAATAATCTGACTACTGCGGCCTTTAGCCGCGATCGCCTCGAAATCATCAAACTCCTCTCCAGTCAAGCTGCAATTGCGCTAGAGAATGCCCGCTTCTACCAAACCTTAGAAGATAAAGTGGCTGAACGCACCAGTCAGCTTGCTGCGGCCAATACTGAGATTACTCAACTCAACGAGCGCCTCAAAGCTGAAAATCTGCGGATGGGTGCAGAACTGGATGTGGCCCAACGGGTGCAAGAAATGATTTTGCCGCGTACCAGTGAACTCACAGCGGTTCCAGAATTGGATATTGCGGGTTCAACGACCCCAGCAGATGAGGTGGGTGGTGATTATTACGATGTGTTGGTCGAAGGGGATGTGGTTACGATTGCCATTGGTGATGTCACTGGCCACGGCTTAGAAAGTGGTCTGGTGATGATGATGGCCCAAACCACCGTGCGTACCTTGACCAAACTACGCGAAACTGACCCGGTACGTTTCCTGAATACGGTTAATGCCACGCTCTACGACAACGTCCAGCGGATGGGGGTGGATCGCAATTTGACCCTGGCAATCCTCAACTACGCTAAGGGACGGTTGAGTATTAGCGGGCAACATGAAGAGGTGCTCTTAGTGCGGGCAGAGGGTTCGCTGCAACGACTCGATACTCTCGATCTTGGCATGATCGTTGGTTTGATTGATGATATTGGTGACTTTATCAATCACACAACGGTTGAACTCCAGCCGGGGGATGGGATCGTACTTTATACCGATGGCATTCCAGAGGCGAAAAATACTGCTGGCGAGTTTTATGGTCTCGATCGCCTTTGTGCGGTGCTTCAGTCCAATTGGCAACAGTCTTCTCAAGGTGTGCTGACTGCTGCCCTAGCGGATTTTCAAGATTTTATCAGCGATCGCAAGGTGATAGATGATATTACGCTGTTGGTGCTGAAGCAGCGTTAGGGATGCAGACCCTCTCCGTCTCTCATAGGAATTGATGACACGACCTAGCACGTTGAGAAAATCTTGATAGAATGAGTCCCAAACTCTTATACCTCTGCTTTCTGTCACTATTATCGCTCCTGCTGATTGAGCCAATTCCTTCGTGATTAGTTGTCCAACTCCCATTCGCATCTCCCGCCTTCAACTTCCCCAAGGTCAACTTTTCTGGCGAGAAGTTGGCGAAGGGCCAACACTTGTCTTTCTGCATGGTTCCCTGCAAGACGGCACTCAGTGGCTGCCTGTGGTGGAACAATTAGCCGGTCGTTTCCATTGCCTTATTCCTGACCTGCTTGGGTTTGGTGAATCCGAGATGCCAGAAAAACCCCAGTCAATCGCCCTGCAAGCTGAATGTCTAGCTGCCTATCTAAATGCGCTTCACCTGGAAAAGGTCACGCTGGTGGCCCATTCCGTTGGGGCTTGGATTGCCACCCACTATGCGCTAACACAGTCATCTCAACTTCAGGCACCTCAACTCCAAGGCATGGTGCTGCTCTCACCAGAAGGTATTCTCACCGAAGCCTTTCCCAACCGTTGGCAGCAAGAAAAGCAACTCACCGCTTGGCTGCCGTTGCTCCCGGCTGGTTTAAAACTCGCTTCTCCCTTTGCCCGACTGGTGGGTCAGCATCGGGCGATCGCTGCCCAACGGGCCTATCGTCACCGTCTGCTCGCCTCTCCTGCCAGTTGTCAGCTCCTCTTCAAGCGCCGCTGGTCAGAGCTGCAACCAGAGTTACTCAACGAACGGCTTGATCAACTACGAGTTAAAACGCGAATCCTTCAGGGCGGTAATGATGACCCTGCCGTGATCGCTCTGAGTAAAGCCTATGCCAAGTTCAGTCCGATGGCAGAACTCCGAATGCTCAAGGAGGGTGATGCGGAGCTTTTGACCCATTGGTCGGACAGTGTGGCATACGAGATTGAACGCTTTGTGATCAATGCACCAGCGACTGTTGTTTAGTCGCAGATTGTCCGTTAGGGTGGGCATTGCCCACCAAAACAGGTTGGAATGATTCTGGGACTCACACAAATTAAGGTGCACGACAGGCACTGTTATTTCGTCAGGACTGTCGCTGGGTTGAGAGCAGCATCATGACCCAAGTTCTCATCATTGCCTCCCATCCCGTTCCCTATATTGTGCCCTTGTTTCGCCTGATGCATCAATCGGGCTGGCAGGTGCAGGTAGCCTATTGTTCGCTTCAAGGCATAGAAGCCTACGATGACCCAGAATTTAACGAGACGATCGCCTGGGATCTGCCCTTGCTGGAGGGCTACCCCTGGCATCATCCCCCCAATCGCTCCCCCCGGCCCGGATTGGGGCGCTTCTGGGGCTTAATCAATCCGCAACTCTGGTCACTGGTGAAGCAGGTGGATGTGGTTATTGTCTACACTGGCTATGTCTATGCCAGCTTTTGGATTGCGGCCTTGAGCGCCAAACTTCACGGCACAGGTTTCATTTTTAGCACAGATACCAGCCAGTTTGCCTCGCGCCAACGCACCAGTCGCTTCAGGCAATGGCTCAAGCATTGGCTCTCACCCCTGATTCATCAGGTGGGAGATGTAATTTTGGTCTCTAGTCAGTTTGGGGTGGAGGTGGTGGCCAGTCTGGGTCTGCCCCGTGAGCGCATTGAATTGACCCCCTCAGCAGTAGATAACGATTGGTGGTTGCAGCAATCAGCTCAGATCGATCGCGCCCAGGTGCGGCAAAGTTGGGGGATTCCCCTAGCTGCAACCGTGGTGGTCTTTTGTGCCAAACTGCAACCCTGGAAGCGGCCTCAGGATTTACTTGAGGCTTTTGCCGCAGCAAATCTCCCCAATAGTTATCTGCTGTTTGTAGGGGATGGGGCCTTGCGAATCCCTCTCACGGAAAGGGCTACAGCGTTGGGGATGGGCGATCGTGTCCGGTTTTTGGGCTTTGTGAATCAGCGTCAGCTCCCCGCGATTTACACCGCTGCGGATCTATTTTGCCTCTGCTCAGATTATGAACCCTTTGGGGTGGTGGTGAGTGAGGCGATGCTCTGTGGTTGTGGAACAGTAGTCAGCGATCGCGTTGGAGCGCGGCAGATCGTTAATCCGGGCGAGAATGGTGAGGTTTATTCCTGTGGTAGTATCCCAACTTTGCAACAGGTTTTGCAACGGCTACTTACTAATCGCCAGCACCTTGAGCAAATGGGTGAGGCTGCTCGTCAACGGATGGAAACGTGGTCACCTCAGGAGAATGTGGCTGCTCAGGAACGGGCGATCGAAACGGCATTGAAACGGAGACGGAAAACAGAGTTTAGAAAATTCGGATAGTTTGCAATTGAACCCTGTCCAGCAACGCCAACGCTCTCAGCTCAACAACCGATCGCGGCCTTGAAATATTTAATGAACCGGCAACTCATCGAGACGGTTGCTTAAGACGTTGCTTGTTGGGACTCTCATCTGGAACAATCATGAATCATGAAGTTCCGAGGGGCAGTTGAATACAAAACTCAGTACCCTGACCCACTTCCGACTGCACCTCCAAACTGCCACCATGAACATCAACGACAATTTGGCGAGCGATCGCCAAACCTAAGCCCGTCCCCTTATCAACCTCTTTGGTGGTAAACAAATGGTCAAATATTCTTGATTTCACCTCATCTGACATCCCTTGGCCATTGTCTGCGATCCGAATTTCTACCCTATTCTGTTCAGTTAAAGCAGTGGTTTGAATGGTGATTTTTTGAGGAGACTGTTCCAACGCGTTGAACGTTGTTTGTTGAGCAATCTCATCGAACATGTCAATCGCGTTGGCGAAGATATTCATAAACACTTGGTTGAGCTGGCCAGGGAAACAGTCAATTTCAGTTAACTTCCCATAGTTTTTAAGGATTTCAATGGCGGGCCGGTGTTCATTGGCTTTGAGGCGGTATTTGAGAATTAACAAAGTACTGTCAATTCCGTCATGTAAGCTAGCGCTGATTTTATGCTCTTTATCCGCACGGGAAAAGGTGCGTAGGCTGGTGCTGATATTTTTGATGCGATCGGTTGCAGCTTGCATCGAGTTCATCAGCTTGGGTAAGTCCTCAAGCAGGAATTCCAAATCAATGTCTTCCGCACTATCTTGGACAACCGCATTAGGGGGATGTTCTGCCTGATAAACGTCTAGATATTCAAAGAGGTCTTGCAGATAATCCTTGATATTGGCAATACTGCCGTTGAGAAAACCAATTGGATTATTTACTTCATGGGCAACCCCAGCTACAAGATTGCCCAACGTCGCCATTTTTTCCCCTTGGATCATTTGTAAATTGAGTTGTTGCAACTCAAGATCAGCTTGATGTTGTTCAATGGCAATTCGGGCAAGGTAGGTTGCAGCCTCCATTAATTGGCGATCGTGCAAAGTGAATGGCCCAGATTCTGGTTGATACATCGCTAGGGTTGCCAGCACTTGTCCTTGCGCACCTAAAATTGGTGTGGAGGCACAGGCACGGAGGCCAAAATCTAATGCAATCTGAAAATTTGCCCAGAGGGGATCGGTCGCAATATCCGTCACGGTGACGGAAGCCTTGCAATAGGCAGCAGTGCCGCAAGATCCCACCTGTGGGCCAATGGGCAGGCCATCAATCAAGGCATTGTAGGCTGAAGGCAAACTTGGGGCAGCACCATCGCGGAGTTGCCCTTGGCTATTCAATAACAGGAAGGAGCAATAGGCAGGGTGGTGGCTCTGGCTTTCAATATATAAAGCCGTTTCTGTCAAAATTTCAGAGAGGGGCAGCCCTTGGGCGATAAGCGCCAGAATTGCCTGTTGTCCCTTAGAAAGGGCGACGGTTTCTTCGAGCTTTTGGGAAGTTGTTTGCGCTTTCAGGAGGGACTGTTCCAACTCTGTATATAGCAGAGAATTCTGGATGGAAATTGCGGCTTGGGTGCAGAGAAAATTGAGCAGTAAAATGCGATTATCTGCAAATACGCCACTGGCGAGGTGATTTTCTAGGGAAATCACACCGATACAACGGCCTTGATTTAACACGGGCAGGGCCAAGACACTCTTAGGTTGATGTTGCTGTAGATAGTCATCTATCACTGACAAGTCTGTTTCTAGATTATCAATGACAACTGTTTCTTGGGTATTTTTGACATACTGAATGAGTTTAACTGGCAGGGTTGAATTGTGATTAAGAGATACATTGCAAAGCTGGGTCTTTTCTAAGGTTGCGATCGCCCGTAACTGCCATTCACCAACTTCATCCGGGAGAATGAGTGCACAGCGATCGCCTCCTGAGTTTTGTAGAATAATCCGGGTTACCTCGGTCAGTAATTTATTAAGATCAATATTACTGGCGATCGATTGAGACGCCTTGAAAATCGAAACTTGATCTAACGTAGCGTTAATGGAGTGATTAGTTGTTGACTGGGGCTTAGAATAATCTTGAGGATGGGAAGGAACTGCACAAACTGCGCCTGATAATTCTTTGATGTCTTCGCCCTTGCCTAACGGCTGAACCATTGCTTTAAGAAACTTAGACAAACGAGCTTCAAGCTGAACCGCTTTGGCCTCTGCCCCCCAACGGACATAGCAGTAATAAGCTGCTTGAATATGGGGAGCTGAAAACCATTCCTGCTCCTGTTTGAGATAAAGCCGAGTGGCACATTCATGAATAAGTGCTTTATCTTGAATAAAGCCATTTATCTGAGCCTCATGAATTGCTCGGTTATATAAGTCGATCGCCTCGAAAGAGTTGCCACGAACTCGGTGGCATTCAGCATCAATTAGCATATATTTATGCAGAAAATTCTCAGGACAACTATCAACCCAGAGCTTCAGTTTTTCTTGATTTTCTTCAATCCATTGCCAACGCCTTTGATCGAATTCAAAATCTTCGCCAAACTCGATATTCAGCAATACCAATGAGCCATAAAAGAAATAATAGCTATGGGTTGGAAAGCCCACTAGAGAAGATACAATGGGCTGTAGCTTTTGGAAAAATACCCAACCCTGCTGGAAATCCTCCATGATGCAGCATCGATGCATTTCCAAGGAATAATGAATGGCTAACCCGAGCTGATTTTGGGATATCTCTCCCGCGCGAATCACAGACTGAGCAGCCGCTATCAATTTAGCGGATTGAGTATGGGCTGATGCATTGACAATAACCAGTTGCTGGACGAAAATTTGAGCACCGGCTAGCGCAATGCGCAGCATTTCACTTTTAACTCGGTATTCGATTTCACTATAGTCTGGAATAATTTTGTTGGCTAGACAAGTCAGTTCTTCCCCTTGGAAGAGGAGGTTCAACACACTACCAAAGAGATTATAGGCAGCATATTGAGTTTCACCCGCTTCCATGCCTGCTAAAAAACTGTCATTATTCATCTGTGAGGCCCCCGCAATGGGTCGAGCCCAAGGATGGGTAAACGAACCCAACATCAGCCCAGCCTGACATTGCATTGCCTTATTATTGAATCGATAAGCCAGCTCAACACCCATATCAGCAAACTGATACCCTTGTTGATAGTCACCTTGAATTGAGCCGAGTAACATGCCATAGTTCGCGTAAGATTTAGCGGATTCAGCGATGTTGCCATGTTCGATGGAGTAGCGAGTTCCGAGCAGGCCAACCAAGGCATAGAGGCTGTTTTTGCCGGTGATGTAGACTGGGGGATCAATCGCAACCAAGAGTTTAATAATGGCTTGGATGGTCGGAGATGGTATTTGACTATCGTGCTCTAGCAAGTCGTAGATATCACGTGTGAGCATCATCTCTGCCAACGTTGCAAACTCTTGCTCAACTAAAGTCGGCACATTGTCTTCTTGGATATCAACACCCAGGTCTCGTAGTCCAGTTAATCCCCAATCGATCGCCTCAGCATAGCGCCCTTGTAAACAACAACCAACGAGCTGTAAAACACAAATTTCAGCTCGTTCAGTGGCTGAAGTGATCTCAGTCAATGCTTTTTTCGTGGTAACTTCTAGGTCAGCATAATTGGCATTACTGAGTTGGGCTGAACCCAGTGTTTTATAGAGCGTCAGTGCCAGCGTGTATTGGGTTTGCCAGCAGTCTTCACCCAGTAATTCGATGCCTATATGACAATAGTCAATTGCGGCACCATATGCTGTGGAAGTGAGGGCTTTTTGGGCAGTAGCTAAGTTGAGTTGCACAAGTTGTAGCCGCTCTTCTTTATCGACCAAAAAATCCCGTCCAAAATTGAGATAACCCACAACATTGAACAGTAAAGAGTCATCCTCTACATCATTCATTCGAGCCAGTAGTAGTCGGCCAATGCGATATTGAGTGATTGTTTTTTGTGCTTCAGGAATTAATGCATAAGCAGCTTGTTGAACGCGATCATGCAAAAAACGATAGTCAACTGTTACCTGATCTATGGTTTTGATTTGATCATTCTGGTCTTGAAAAAACTTATACGTCTCACTTTCAGGAATAACCAACCCTTCTTTTAAGGCTATCCACAACGCTGTGGAAACATCTTCTTGGCGTTGTTCACAAACTACAGCTAGCGTTGATAAGTCAAAACGATTACCGATGCAGGCAGCAAGTTTGAGGACGGCCTGGGTTACATCCGGTAGCTTTTTAAGCCGTCCGACCATAAAGGTGACGACATCATCAGTCAGGGCTAATTGCTTGGTTTGGGCGATGTCACATTGCCAACACCCTATTTCTGGCGCATAGGTAATACAGTCATCTTCGTGTAAGCCCTGCAAAAACTGGGTGGTAAAAAATGGATTGCCTTGGGCTTTTTGAAATACAAGTTCAGCTAATGATAAGGCACGCTCCTGGGAACAGAGCATTGTATCGGCAACGAGGCGGGTAATATTACTGAGATCAAGGGGGGCGAGGGTGATTGTCTCAAGGTTTGCTCCTGCTTGAACGAGATCCTCTAGGGTGAGCATGAGTGGATGGGCCGGAAAGACTTCGTTATCTCGATATGCCCCCAGCATTAATAAATAACCAACATCCGATTCCCCCATTAATAATTTCAGTAACCCAAGTGATGCAGAATCGGCCCATTGCAAATCATCGAGAAAAATCACGAGGGGATGGGCTTGGGTGGTGAAAACTCGTACAAACTGGCTAAAGAGTCGATTAAAACGATTTTGGGCAGCAATACCTGAGAGTTCAGGAAGAGACGGTTGTTCACCAATGATCTGTGCCAGTTCGGGAATCACATCAATAATGACCTGTCCATTCTCACCAACCGCTTGGAGAATTTTCGATCGCCACGTATTAAGGTCAGTATCGGATTCACCCAGGAGTTGACCCATAAGACCTCGAAAGGCTTGAACTAAGGCAGAGAATGGCGTACTCCGGTTAAATTGATCAAACTTGCCTTGGATAAAGTAACCACTCTGGCGTGTAATCGGTTTATGAACTTCATTGATCACAGCAGTCTTGCCAATACCAGAGAAGCCTGCGACTAGCATCATCTCGGCTTGTCCCTGGGCAACACGCTCAAATGCCTCAAGCAGGGCTTGAACTTCTGCTTCTCGGCCGTAGAGTTTTTCGGGGATGAGGAAGCGATCGCTCAAATCTCGCTCTCCCAAAACAAACTCTGTTATCTCCCCCTGCTCTTGCCATTGAGTTAGACATTGTTCAAGGTCATATTTAAGGCCAAGGGCACTTTGGTAGCGATCTTCAGCGTTCTTCGCCATCAACTTTGCCACGATCGCCGCCATCATGGGTGGTACATCTGAATTGAGCTGCTCTACAGTGTGAGGCATCTGAGTCATGTGGCAATGAATCAATTCCAAGGGGTCATTGCTCACAAAAGGGAGTTGAGCCGTGAAGAGTTCATATAGCGTTACTCCCAAAGAATAGAAGTCCGTGCGATAGTCAATCGCTCGGTTCATCCGACCGGTCTGTTCAGGTGCAAGATAAGCGAGTGTTCCTTCGAGGTTTTTCGGACTTTGGAGTGCCTGATTTTCTTTCGGCAACAATGAGGCGATGCTAAAATCGATAAGTTTGACTTGCTTTGATTCGAGATGAATCAGAATGTGAGTTGGCTTAATGTCTTTGTGGATCACCCGATGCTGATGGAGTTCATGGAGCGTTTGGGTGAGTTGGAGTGCAATGTTGAGGATTTCAATCCAGCGAGGGGTGCATGACTGGACATATTGCTTGAGATTAATGCCCCTAAAATCTTCCATAACCATGGCATAACCATTCCCCCAGGGCTCCAGACTAAGGGGGCGAACAATACCAGACAGCGGCAGATTTTGAGTGATCACGTATTGGTTGCGAAACTGCACCAGTTGTCCAAAGCTGGGATATTCCTGAGACAAAATCTTGATAACAACAGATTTCTGCGTGGCCGGTGCAAGTGCCCGGTAGACCAGTGTGCGATTGCCTTGATAGATCGTTTCTACGACAGTATAACCAGGCAGTTGTGGGGAGATGGCTGGGTTGGCAACGCGAGTCATAGGCTGAAGTTATTCGTTTAGATGTCTCAGTCTTGAGACTAAAATTTCTAGAATTCGGTCGATCGCAGTTTGTCCTGACTCACTTTTCCCATTTAGGTCAGCTAAATCCGTACAATATCTCACTATTATGGCGAGGTCTAGAGCGGCAGTCGAATATAAAATACAGTGCCCTGACCCACTGTGGACTGCACATCCAGACTGCCATGATGGACATCAACCACAATTTGGCGAGCGATCGCCAGTCCCAAGCCCGTGCCTTTCCCCACTTCTTTGGTGGTAAATAAATGGTCAAATATTCTCGATTTCACCTTATCAGACATGCCTTTCCCATTATCTGCAATGCAGATCTCTACCTGACTCTGCTCAGCTAAATGTGTGGTTTGGATGGTGATTTTCTGGGGTGAGTTTTTTAAGTCTTTAAAGGAGATATTTAATGCCATCTCATCAAACATATCGATTGCATTGGCTAATATATTCATAAAAACTTGGTTAAGTTGCCCAGGGAAACAGCTCACTGCTGGCAACTCGCCATAGTTTTCAATCACTTCAATCGCTGGACGGTTCTCATTCGCTTTAAGGCGATGGCGCAAAATTAAGACTGTACTCTCAATCCCTGTGCGAATCTCAAAAGGTTGTTTGGTTTCGGTGTCAGCCCGAGAGAAGGTGCGTAAACTTTTGCTGATATTTTTGATACGATCGCCACTGTCTTTCATCGCACGGATCAATTGGGGGAGATCTTGGCGCACAAACTCCAGATCCACTATCTCTAATTCGTCTTCGATATCCGGCCCCGGTTCGGGGAACTGTTCCGCATAGCGATCGAGTAATCCAAGCAAATCACTAATGTAGTTTTGGGTTGCATTCACATTGCCCAGAATACAGCCTACGGGGTTATTGATCTCGTGAGCTACTCCAGAAACCAAACCCCCTAACGCTGACATCTTCTCATTTTGCACCAGTTGCAACTGAGTCTGTTGTAGTTCAATAAGAGCTTTTTCTAAATCACGAGACTTTTGCAGAACAGCGTCCTCAGCTTGTTTGCGATCGCTAATCTCTTCGACGCTAGACCAGATAAATTTCTCACCATGCCGTTCTACGATCACACCAGACAACCGAATCGGAACGAGATGTCCATTTTTGTGAATGTATTCTTTTTCGTAGGGACCATAACGCCCCGTTCGATTTAGACTTTCGAGTTGGACTTGTTCCGCCTCAGCATATTTTTCAGGCGTAAGCTCCCAATAGGTCAAAAATGGGATCTCTTCTTTTTCGCGTCCGATAATATCAGCAAGTGCTTGATTACCATGCACAAATTCCCCATTCATTCGACATAAAATAAATCCGATCGCAGACTGCTCAAATAAATTACGATGGTAGGCTTCACTTTCAGTGAGTGCCGCTTCTGCGGCTTTGCGATCATTGATATCGAGGATAACCCCTTCGATATGCGAAAGTTCACCTGCATCGTTGCAAATGCCTTTACCTGTCTCAGTGACCCAACGAATTGAACCATCTCGATGCATGATACGATATTCCAGCACGAAGGTCTGGTGGTGCTCAAGACTACTATCGACTATTTCTTCAACCAGAGGAAGATCGTCAGGATGAATAATACTGGCGTAAGTCCGCACTTGACTATCGATAAAATCAGTAGTGGGATAGCCCGACAAGTTTGTAATGGCATCTCCCACAAATTCCATCGCCCAGCCTTTCTCGTTCAAACAACGATAGATTACACCATCTAGATTTGATAAAAGATTACGGTATTTAGCCTCACTGTCTCGCAGGGAATTTTCAGTTTTTTTGCGATCGCTAATATCTCGACAAATACAAATCAATTTATTCTCGCTCAATGGGAATAAACTAACCTCTTGGGAAAGAGTAGTCCCATCTTTTCGTATAGCAACAGCTTCCCCTGACCATCGCCCAGTCTGTGATAATGTAGGAAATACAATTTCTTTAAGGCGTTGAGCCTCTGATTCAGAATAGATTTTTTCCCAGCTTTGACCTATTAATTCATCTACCGAATAGCCTAAGAGAGACAGGTGTGCTTCATTGAGATAAATATATTTTCCTGCTTCTAAAATTGCCATGCCGTCGATCGAGGATTCGAGGACAGAAGATTTAAGGGCAACCGATTCGTAAAGTCTGGAATTTTCTAAGGAAATGGTAGCCTGAGTACAAAGGAAATCAAGAATGAGAATTCGTTCTTCTGTGAATACGCCAGTGGTGAGGTGATTTCTGAGATATAAAATACCGATAAGATTACCCTGATTGAGTAGTGGCAAACATAATATGCTTTTGTGTGAGCGCTGTCTGAGATAGTCATCAATGACCGGTAGCTCAGTCTCTAAATCATCGATAACAACTGTTTCTTGGCGATGTTTGACATATTGAATCAGTTTGAGTGGCAGACGTGGATGGTGCTCAAGAGGTTCAACACATAGCTCGATCTCTTCAGGGGTGGCGATCGCTCTGACTTGCCATTCTCCGGCTTCATCAGGGAGAATTAAAGCACAGCGATCACCCCCTGAATTCTGCAAAATAGTTTGAGTTAATTGATGCAACAGTTCATCAAGCTGAATAATCCCTGAAAGGGCTTGGGATGCTTTTAAAACACTGGCAAAATCAAGGGTTTGATTGAGGTCAGTGCAGCTAGAGCTGTTGTGGGTATTGCGCTGGACTGAAGTTGTCAGCGGCGTAACAGTCCTCAATGTCGTTAACATATCCCCTCGGGGAACTGACGCTTGCAAAATGGGTTTCAGCAATTCAGGATAGCGAGTTTCTAGATCAGTGGCCTTAGCTTGAGCACCCCAACGGGCATAGCAATAGTAAGCATCTTGCATGTAGCTAGCTGCGACTTTCTCTTTGCCCCAGTCAAGATACAACTTCGCCGCGAGTTCGTTGGCTAGAGCTTCTTCTTGGGTGTATGCATTTTCTCTGGCCCCAGCGATCGCTTGATCATACAACTCCATTGCTGCCATCTTCTCATCTAATATCCGATGCTCTTCAGCTGAGATGAGCATATATTTATGCAAATGATTCATAGGGGCATACTCCGCCCAAATTTTTAAGTTTTCACGATCAGTTACGAGTTGCTCAGAGAGAGGTATTTTTTGACCTGTTGTAGAATCCTTTAGTAGGGCTAAAGTGATTAGGGCACGATACAGGTGAAAAACAGGTACTGAGAACTTGGCCGGAGCAGCATCTAAATAACATTCCGCTTTCTGTATATTATGCTCTGATGCTTCAAGATCTCCAAATAAGTACGATAAGATTGCATCATTCAGAAACAGATAAAAACAAGCATTTTTGTTCTTTTTTTTCTTGTAGTGCTGTAATAGTAACTGTTTTTGAAAAGTATCAGAGTTTAATGAAATTCTTATTCTAGAATTTCCGGTGAGAACCATAACTGTTTGCAAGAAAATTTGATGATTCTGTAATGGAAAATCCTGTTTAAGATGCTCAATAGCTTGTTGATATTCGTTAGCCTTGTCCTGGATAGATGCTAAATTCTCACCAGCGAAATACGCATATTCACAATAGCTTTGTAAAGACCAAGCCGCTTGCTCTGTATCTCCAGTTTGCAAACCAACTTGGTAATTTTCTAAGAACAAGGGTAGCGTACTTCTCAGAGGTTCCCGCCAATGGCGTGAGAACATGTTCACCAGATAAAAGACCATGCAATCTATCTCTTGGGAATCAAATTGTTCACGAATGGTCAATGCCAACTGACCCAGGCAATAGGTTGAATCAATATCTCCCAACAATGTCCAGCGTGCGATCGCATAGGTGGCATATGACATCGCTGAAATTGCACAGTTCCCATATTGGAGAGATAAGCTGACCTGCTGGAATACCGCGATGAGAAACAACATTGGCTTTGTCCAGTAGGCGATGGGCTGGAGATGGGCAAGGATCCTCATAGCTGCTAACCGATGGGGCTCAGACATTGCAGGCAGTGACACTAGGCTTTCGAGCGTGCGATCGCCCAAAAGCAATTCAATTTTCTGTAATCCTGCTTGAATTTCTCCAAAATTGATTTCGGTGGGGATGACTATCTCTAGTTGCTCCAATGCCTGTAGGGATGTTGCAATCGCAGTCTCACTTTGTCCTTGAGCTTTGTGGGCTTCAATTTTGATGGCATAGACTGTGATCTGATCGAGAAAACTACGGGCATTAACCGTTACGATTTGAAAAATGTGTTCAACCTGCCTAAAGTCTGTATTTAGGTAAGCAACCTCTATAGATAAATTGTGAAATGCCAAAGCAAACTCATAATTACTATTCCAAATATTCTCTGAGAGTAATTGACGTGTGAACGCTAAATAGTTTGAGGCAGCCCGATAAGCTGTTGAAGCTTTAGCCGTCTGGGCGGCAGTGAGGTTTAATTGTGCAACCTCCATCCGTTCAGATGATTCTGAAATAAGCTCAATTCCACTATTAAATTGATTAACAATTAAAAAGATGTTCTTCGTGTGCTGTGCCTGAGGAATTTTTTGAACGAGGAGCCTAGCGATTTTGAGATGAATGCCCTGTTTTTGCTCATTTGGAATGAGCAAGTAGGCAGCTTGCTGGACACGATCATGAAGAAAGCGATATTCTACAGTGACGTCTTTGCTGAGGCGAGAATCCAAACCGCCCTGAAAAAACTTGTAGGTTTCGCCGATCGGTATAATAATCCCTTCTTGTAAAGCACACCAAAGTTGACTTGCCAACATTTTTGGGGCTATTTCACAAATGAAAGCCAACATTTTTAAATCAAACTGATTACCGATACAAGCGGCCAACCTCAAAATATCTTGTGTATCTGATGGTAATCGCTTTAATCTCTCTGCAACCAACTCCACCACATCATCCGTCAAAGCTGCATCTCGAACCTGAACAAGATCGCATTTCCAGCAGCCAATATCTGGATCAAATTCAATGAATTCAGTCTCGTATAGCCTCCTTATAAATTGAGTTGTAAAGAAAGGATTTCCTTTTGTTTTCTGATAAATCAGTTTCGTCAATGATGCAGCTTTATCAAGCTTACAACTGAGCGTCTCTGCAACAAGCTGATTAACACAATGGATCGGTAAAGAGTTTAGATTAACTGTCGAAATAATAGTGGCTTGTGTCTCTAGCTCTGCTAAGTTCAACATCAAAGGATGAGTAGGTGTCACTTCGTTATTACGATAAGCACCTAAAACCAGTAAATATCCTCTACTACTGCTGCTGAGCAATACCTTAATAAGATTCAATGATGCAGAATCCACCCATTG
This sequence comes from Spirulina sp. SIO3F2, assembly GCA_010672165.1. Lineage (GTDB taxonomy): Bacteria > Cyanobacteriota > Cyanobacteriia > Cyanobacteriales > Spirulinaceae > SIO3F2. Next base: position 33,866 of record JAAHHN010000024.1, read on the forward strand.
CAAATCGTCTAAAAAGATCACTAAAGGATGTTTTGAAGTGGAGAAAACAGCAATAAACCGCTCAAAAAGAAGATTAAATCGATTCTGAGCTGCACTTCCGGAAAGTTCAGGGACAGATGGTTGTTGGCCAATAATGGCTTCGAACTCAGGAATGACGTCAATGAGCACCTGTCCATTACTATCAATAGCGTCTAGAATCCGAGTTTTCCAGCTTGCCAATTCGGCATCAGATTCACTCAGCAGTTGCCCAAGTAGGTCTCGAAAGGCTTGCACAAAGGCAGAAAAGGGAATATTGCGGTTGAACTGGTCAAACTTGCCTTTGATGAAATACCCCTTTTGTTGAGTAATCGGCTTGTGAACTTCATTGACAACTGCTGTTTTGCCAATCCCAGAACAGCCTGCGACCAGCAGCATTTCTGCTGCTCCCTGAGAGACACGGTCAAAGGCATCCAGAAGGATTTGGACTTCTGTTTCTCGACCGTAAAGTTTTTCAGGAATGAGGAAGCGATCGCTCACATCTCGCTCCCCTAAAACAAACTCAGTAATGTCTCCCTGTTTTTGCCACTGAGCTAGACATCGCTCAAGATCGTGTTTCAGCCCCAGCGCACTTTGGTAGCGCTCCTCGGCATTCTTAGCCATCAGCTTCGCTACAATCGCTGCCACCATGCCTGGAAGGTTGGGGTTAATTTGGTTGACGGGAGAGGCTATCTGCGCCATGTGGCAATGGATCAGTTCCAAGGGATCATCGCTGACGAACGGTAGTTGACCAGTGAGCAGCTCATATAATGTCACGCCCAAAGCATAGAAGTCAGTGCGATAGTCGATTGCCCGATTCATCCGTCCGGTTTGTTCTGGTGCCAGGTAAGGCAAGGTTCCCTCTAGACTCTTCGGACTCTGGAGCGTCGGGGTTTCTTGCGGCAGCAGTGAGGCGATGCTGAAGTCTATAAGGGTGACTTGTTTGGACCCGGGATGAATCAGGATGTTCGCGGGTTTGATATCTTTGTGGATGACCCGTTCCTGATGGAGTGGGTGGAGAATCTCGGCAAGTTGTATCGCAATCTCCAAAATATCCGCAACCCCTAGGGCGTGTTGCTGAAGATACTGCCCAAGATCAACATTGCCCCCATCTTCCATAACCAAAGCATAGCCATTGCCACAAGGTTCTAGATTGAGGGGGCAAACAATACCGGGTATAGACAGGCTTTTTGCAATCGTGTATTGATTGCGAAATTGCACCAGATCACCAAAACTCGGATAATCCTGGGATAGGACTTTGATGACAACAGGTTGCTGGGTCGCTGTTGCCAATGCTCGATAGACGGTTGTTCGAGTCCCCTGATAGATCGTTTCCACAAAGGTGTAGTCAGGCAGGAGTGGGGGGACAACTCGATTGGCAGAGCTAGTCATAGTGCTGAATTGTAAGGTCGGGTTCCTCTGTTTTAAAATTTCCAGAATTCGGTGCGAACTGACCTGTTAGCGCTTGCGTATCGCATCTTGCCTTTGTTTACTCCTTCAAACTGTGGCAAGCCAAAACCGTACAGTTTTTATGTTAAGCTCACTTTTTTTATCATCTTTGATTGAGTCTGTTCTGGGAGATGCGATCGCAACCCTCCATTACCCTGAAGTTCCCAGCTCCTCTTGCTGCTTCTGCAAGCGGCGCTTCTTGGCATAGAGTTGGATAATGACAGCAAACGCAACAATGGCAACTCCTGTGCCGATCGCGGTGGTGCTCGTGGGGAGATTATTCTTAAAGATGGCGAGTAGTGTCACCAGACCTAATAACACCGTAGGAATTTCATTAATTCGGCGCATTTGAATACTGGTGATCGTACAAGTTCCTGCCTCAAGCTGACGGCGGACTCGCCCACAATAAAAATGGAAGCCAATCAGAATAACCACCAGCAGCAGCTTTACATGCAACCAGGTTTCTTTGAGTACATAGGGTTCTGTCCAAATAACACCGATCGCCATTAAGGCAGTAAAGATCATGGCCGGCGTCATGATGAGCTTGTAGAGCCGCATTTCCATCCGGCTGTATTCTGGATTGAGAATTGCTTGCTCGGCAGCAGTTCGTTCACCCGCTTCAATGTGATAAACAAACAAACGGGGTAGATAAAATAACCCTGCAAACCAGGCTACGAAGCCCAGGATATGAAATGACTTGAACCAAAAGTAGGCCATAGGAATTCAGTATATATACCTAAGTATTCAAAAATGGATAGTTTCTATCCTACAAAGGCGGGTTAGGGGGGTTAAATAAATCAGTTGACTCTGTTGCTGATTCTTAACATTGACGATGGGGTCATCAGTTTTCGCCCTACCGTGTCGGGTTTCAAACCCCCAATTAACAAAAGAGCGAACGTGCTCAAGCGGTTTTCTGGAACTCGCAGACAGTTTCAAGATTCTGGTGTTTAGCCGACTTTCTGTTATAAGCAATGTAGCCGAATGCTAGGCTGACGCCTGTGATCAGAAACACACCCTGAGCAGAGAGAGTTATCTACATCAATTTACGCACCTGCCCATGAGCTTTGCGCCACTTCCTACCCACCTCAATCACTGGCAAACTTCCCTGCAATGGCAACCCAACCTCAGCCAACAAGACCAATTTGCACAGCTCTATCAAGCTATCCTTACAGGGAATCAACAGCTTAACCTCACCCGTCTGACCCATCCTGAGGAATTTTGGGAGAAGCATTTGTGGGATGCGATCGCGGGTCTATTACCCTTAGAACAATATCTGGAAACTTGGAACGGCAAGGCGATCGATGTCGGGACAGGCTGTGGCATTCCAGGCTTGCCCTTGGCGTTCCTGCACCCCCAGCTCACCGTCACCTTGCTCGATTCCACCCAGAAGAAAATTCGCTTTTTGCAAGATCTCGGCCAAAGCCTGGGCTGGCATCAGGTGCAGGCGATCGCAGGTCGGGTTGAAAGTCTGGGTCAAGACCCCAACTATCGGGAGCAGTTTCAGATTGCCCTAATTCGGGCGGTGGCAGCGCCAGCGGTAGCGGCAGAATATGTGTTGCCGTTGCTGGCGATCGGTGGAGTGGCGGTGCTGTATCAGGGGCAATGGAACGAGGCGCGATCGCGCCAACTTGAGCCAATTGTGCAGCGCCTCGGCGGTGAACTCATTGAGACTGTCGCTCGCTCCACGCCCCTCACCCACAGCCAACGTCATTGGCTTTATCTGCGCAAAATCCAACCCACCCCAGCCCAATACCCTCGTGCAGTGGGTATGCCCACCAAGCGACCGCTCAACTGAATTAATCTCAGCGATCCACAATCAACGCAATTGCTAAACTACTAACCAAGCGGGTTTCAATTGAGCATGGCGAGAGATAAGTTTCATCAACAAGTCAAAGCCGCTTTGCAAAAGGAGGGCTGGCAGATCACTCATGACCCTTTCATGATCAGAATTAGCGAAGCGGTCAAGTTACAGATCGATTTGGCAGCCCAGAGTACGATCGCCGCCCAGCGAGAGAGTCAAAAGATCGCGGTTGAAATTAAGAGCTTTATTGCTGAATCGACAATTTATGAGTTTCATATGGCGTTGGGTCAATATCTTAACTACGTTCAGGCATTGGAGGAACAGGAGCCTGAACGGGTTGCCTATTTAGCAGTTCCTGTAGAAACGTACCAGGAATTTTTTCAATTGCCTTTTATTGCGCGATCGCTACAACGCAATCAGGTCAAACTCATTATCTACGAGCCAACTCAGGAGGTTATTGAGCAATGGATAAGCTAGCGCAATATCGACAAGCTGTGAAGCAATTGCTGACCGAGCAGTTCTGTCCAACTACACCTGATGAACCTGTACAAGAACAACTCATTTTTGATGAAGAGCGTGATCATTACCAATTAGCGTATGTCGGTTGGCAAGGTAATAAACGGGTCTTTGGCCCGGTGCTCCATTGTGATATCCAAGCGGGTAAAATTTGGGTTCAATATAATGGCACGGAAAGTATGGTAGCTCAGCGATTGGTGGAAATGGGGGTTGCGCCTTCAGATATTGTTTTGGGGTTTCATTCTGAGTTTAAGCGCCAGTTCACACCTTACGCAGTTCATTGAGTGTTGACTTAGGGGGAAGTTAACGAAAATACTTTACAAATTGTTACAATGAGAGCCATTCTCCTTTCCCGCTCAACCCAAACTCCATGCCCCCTACTCAATCCGAAACCTGGGATATTGGCCGCTTTTGGCAAACGTTAGACTTTTTTGGTGAATTGCCCGTTATTAGTTGGTTCCAGACGATGTTTTTTCCTGCCCCACCCCTGCCGCCCCCTGTTGTTGAAGCAGGTTATATTTTTGATTTCCGTTGTCCCTCAGACACAATGGCTGAGATTTGGGGATCAGTAGATGATGTGGTGATGGGGGGCGTCAGTGCGAGTCGCTTCACATTAACGCCAGAGGGGGCATTGTTTGCGGGTGAAGTCTCGACCCAAAACTCTGGTGGTTTTGCCTCGGTGCGATCGCGCAATTTCTCCCCTCCTTTAAATCTCCAGACCGCCACAGGCCAGACCCCAACAGGGATAACGCTCCGGGTCAAAGGTGATGGCCAACGCTACAAGTTTCTGGTTCGGGATGCAGCAGGCTGGGATCGCCTTGCCTATGCCTATTCCTTTGATACGGTGGCTGGGGCCTGGATCACGGTACAAATCCCCTTTGCCCAGATGCAGCCTGTGTTTCGGGCTAAAACCGTTCCTGATGCCCCACCCCTGAATTCAGCACAGATTTACGCGCTGCAACTGATGCTGAGTAAGTTTGAATACGATGGTCAGCTTAATCCGCAATTTCAACCGGGTGCATTTAATTTATTGGTCGAGTCGATCGGGGTTTATTGAATACACTACTGCTCAACTGCCACGTCTAGGTGGATAGGCTGGTAACGTAAAACAGAACACGGCTCCTCCTTCAACTGCCCCCTCTACCCAAATTCTGCCACTATAGCATTCAACAATTTTCTTGCAGGTGGCGAGACCAATCCCCGTTCCAGGCTGCTCAGCGGTAGCTTGACGGCGATGAAACAGCTCAAAAACGCGATCGCGCTCCGCTTCAGGAATGCCACAGCCATTGTCCTGTACTCGAAATGTCCAAACCCTTTTAAGTTGTTGAGCTTGGATCTCGATGATGGGTGGCACGTCTGCACGAGCAAACTTGAGGGCATTGCTGAGCAGATTTTGGAAAAGCTGGATGAGCTGGGTTTCATTGGCCGTCAGAGCGGGTAGAGGGTTGATAATAATCTGAGCTTGGGCTTGAGCAATCGCCTCCTGAAGATTCGCCTGTACTTGCTCAATGACAGCATTACAGTCCACTGGACTGAGATCCTGATATTGTTGGCCCACGCGAGCATAGGTGAGCAATCCTCGCAGCATCTGACCCATGCGATCGGCCGCAGCCAGCAACCGTTGCAGTTGTCCTGCTCCCTTTTCGCCTAAAGCTGAACTGTACTGGAGTTGCAGGAGTTTTCCAAACCCAATAATGCTTTGGAGAGGTTGTTGGAGGTCATGAGAAACAGCATAAGCAAATTCTTCAAGGGCTGTATTCGAGCGTTGCAATTCCTCATTCAGACGCTGTAGCTGAACATTGGCTGCCGATAACTTATGGGTGCGCTCTTCAATTTTCTGCTCTAAGTATGCGTTTAATTGCTGGAGGGTCTCATTCTGAGTTTCCAGTTGTTCGTCTTGACTAAAACTCCGAATGGCCTCTTTAACGGTCAAAATGAGATCCATTTCATCCCAAGGTTTAGCAATATAGCGATATAAATTCGCGTCATTGACCGCATTGCCAACAGCTTGAGCATCCGCTTGGCCCGTTAACATAATCTTCAAGATGCGAGGGTCTTGGGAATGAACTTGAATCAGGAGCTCATCACCTTTGAGACCGGGCATAATGTAGTCAGCAATAACCACTGCCACTTGATAAGCTTCAGCCTGGAGTTCTTCTAGCACCTCAAGCGCCTCTTCGCCGCCTTGGGCTAATTCGACCAAGCAGTCTGCCCCTAATGCTTCTTCGAGTTCAAGTTTTAAGCTCTGAAGAATCGTTGGTTCATCATCAACACAGACGATCGCCAGTTTGTTAGTGGCCATGGAGTTTAGTCTAATGCAGCGTGGATGAGGTTACTCAGTTCGTGAGCTTGCCAAGGCTTATGGAGACAACGATAGAGATGCGCTTGCTCACAAGCTCGCTGGACTGCTCGCTCATCAGCCTGCCCAGTCAACATCACCGTAACAATATCTGGATAGCTTTGGTGAATTTGAATCAGCAGATCATCCCCTTTCATACCGGGCATCAACCAATCTGAGACCACCATAAGGGTTCGAATGCCATCACTACAGAGTTCTTCCAAAATTTCTAAGGCTTCAGTGGCACTTTCAGCAAATTCATACAGGTAGCGATCGGAAAAACTCTCCCGCAATTCAATTTCTAGGCTTTTGAGAATAGTAATTTCATCATCGACGCAAAGAATGGCAGCATCAGGCATAGTGGTGTTGCAGAAAGCGTACCTAATCAATCTATCGGATTTTCCGAACTCACCCTAATTAGAAGGAAAAAACAACAGATTTTGTAATAGGACAAGTGATAGTAGATTAGGGCATATCATCAAGCTCAACGTTAACGCCTCATTTGACGCTCGGTAACTCAACCGTAAATGTCGTGTTGCCGGGTTGGCTACTGACCTGAATCTGACCTTGGTGTTGTTGAACAATCGTGCGGGTAATATCGAGTCCAAGACCTGTGCCCTCACCGGACGCACGGGTGGTGAAAAACGGCTCAAAAATTTGGGGCAAAACTTCAGGTGCAATGCCTGTACCCGTATCTATGATCTGAACAGTCACAGTTGTGGTAGAACCCGCGATCGCCAGCGTCAATGTTCCCCCATCAGGCATAGCTTGGAGAGCATTGCGAATCAGGTTACTCCAAACTTGATGAAGTTGATCTCGATCACCCCAAACCATACTGAGCGGCTGCTGATAGTTCCGCACTACCTCGATCCCCCGTTTGAGCAGATTTTGATACAGGGTCAGTACAGTTTCCAAGGTTTCAACGACATCCACATTTGTGAGTTCAGCTTGGGCTTCTTGGCGACTATAGCTCCGCAAGGCTTGGACAATCTTGGCCGCACGTGCCGTGGCGCTGCTGATTTGAGTAATGCTGGTCTGTACAGTGCTTAGTTGATAGGCAACTTTCAGTAACTCCAGAGCATTCGGTTGTTGAAGAAAAGAGCCGAGTGGGTCGAGATCAGTTTGGTTGAGGTCAACGAGGAGCGGCGCGATCGCTGGAGCTGACTCGATTTTCTGAGCTTGGAGTTGTTGTTGGAGGTGCTTGCGGCGCTGACGTCGTTCCCGAGTGGAGAGGAGTGGCAACATCTGTGCAGCTTGGGTCACTAACGTTTGGAGCTGCTCTCGCTGGGTGGAGGTATATTGCTGCCACAAATCTCCCCATTGCCAAAATGCCCCTTGCACATAGGTTTGAACATGGCGAATGCTGGAGCTAATAACCCCGAGTGGCGTATTGATTTCATGGGCAATATTGGCGATTAACTGTCCCAAGACTGCCAGCTTTTCGGCCGCGATCAGCTCACTTTGGGTACGTTGTAATTGCTCAAGAGTAGCTTGCAACTGCGTATTTTTTTGGTGGAGTGTTAGTTCGGCTTGTTTGCGATCGCTGATATCCCGCGCTACCCAAACAACACACTGACGATCAAGCGGCGTAATTCGAGCAGCCAGCCAAACGTGCTCATCACCTTCAAGCTGGAGAGCATGATCTACTTCAATAGAGGCTTGCTGCTTGAGGCAGTCTTGGATGGGGGCTCGCCATTGTTCTGCCGTTGCCGGGTCAAAAAAGGCATTAATAATGCCATCAAGCCAATGCTGGCGATCGCTATAGCATTGGCTGAGGTGAGTGGGGGCGATATCAATTTGGCTGATTCCTTGCGCGTCGAGGGCGATCGTCAAGACCGCATCCATCATCGAGGCGAGGATAGCGCGGAGTTGCAGCTCAGACGACGCCAGTTGCTGGGCAATAATTTGGCGCTCAGCCACTTCAGCCTCAAGCTGAGTCTGGAGGTGCTGAACTTGGGCAGTGAGACGGGCGATTTGTTCAGTAAGGGGTTCAGCAGGCTGAGTCATTCGACTCAAGGAGTGGCTTCAGTACTAAAATAATCGTACACCTCTCGGGAAATCTGCTGAATTAGGGTCTTTGCTGCGGGGTCATTATAGGGACGCTCAACCATCACCACAGTCAGGTAGCGTTTACCGTTGGGCATATCCACCATCCCTGCATCTGCCAAGAGTTTACCAATGGTTCCTGTTTTGTGGGCGATCGCTGCCCCTTTACCCAAGCCACTGGGCAACAGTTTGTCATTGACCACATTGTCTAAAATCCTTAAGACGCGATCACGAGACCGTTGGGAGAGTCCCTCTTCTTGTTCAATATCAATCAGTACATTCGCCAAGTCCACCGGACTGGTGATATTTGTACCCTCAATATCTGGTAGGACATTATTCAGCCGTGTTTGGGTTAACCCCTGTTGCTGGAGCCGTTGATTTACTCGCTCCTGGCCTCCCAAACGCTGCACAATCATATTGGTGGCAGTGTTGTCACTAATGGTGATCATCTGAGTCACCGTTTCGAGAGCGGAAAAAGTGGTTCCAGGAGCCTGAAACTGCATGTTACCTGCCTCACCCACAATCAGGTCGGGTTCCATGATCAAGGGTTCATCTAAGGCAATCTTGCCTTGATCTACTCCTTGGAAAAAGAAGAACAACAGGGGAAGTTTAATGGTGCTCGCCGCCATAAATTCGGTGGTGCCGTTCCAACTGGCGTAGTCCCCAGTGTCAAAATCGAGCACAAAGACGCCGACTGGCCCTTTCCCATACTGGCCGGCTAACTCACCAAGGCGGGTGCGTAAATCTGAGAGTTCCTGGCGTAAGGGAAAATGCAACTGGTTTTCTAGCTCAGAAGACCCCCCAAAGCTCATTTCTGTGGTTTGGCTAGCCAGGGGGACAGGTTGACTGCTGCTCGATAATGTCGCTTGTGGATCAGGGCGAGTAATCAATGGCAGACTCAAAATCAGTCCCGTGCCAATCCCCAGGCTACTCACAGCAATGACTTTTTGGAGCATAAGTGCCCAACGAGATGACTTCTTGAGCTTCCGGACTTTCTTACGACGAGTGGGAAGAACAGTCATCGACTCCGCCGCAACTGAGGTGTGTAGCGAAGTGCGCTTACGAACTCGCTGCATAGGTTGAGGTGTGCCTGGGGAGTGGGCAACGTAACCCTGTCGAGAAATTTTGTTGTGGGACGATCGCCCTGAAGGACGACGGCGGCGAGGGGGTAAAGGACGATGAGATGTCATGTACCTTGGCTACGATAGTGAGAAATGGCAAACCCTGAGTTAAACAAGTGCTTTTAACCTGATCGAGCGTGACTGACTGAAGCCTATGGTAAATGATAGGTAAAAGCTGAGTGATGATTCACACTTGTGAACTTATAATACGACTTTTTGCATAATACTCAAAATCCTTAATATGGCAATCATATTTGGGCGGGAAATATCCCGCAATTTGACGGAATTAGAGTTCGAGATTAGTTCAAGAGTACAGAAAAAACAACTGAGTAGAATATTCGTAAGCTCATTTGCTAGCACTAATACATCAAATCTCCTCACGACTCATTTTAAATAGGCAACCAGAATAGTTACATTAAAGTTCTTTGCTGCTGGGCACTTCCATAGTGCAAGCATCTTGCTTATCCCTGAGCCCAACACAGTGTAATTGCAAGCTGTATTAGATTCACGGAAGCGGTCTACTATGCCGATATTAATATTCTGATGTCATTCCCTGACCCTTCACCTGAGGGGTGACACCACCACAGAAAAAGCCCGACCCGAACGTGGTTTATTTGCACATCTCTAATCCCATAATCCAAAGCGTGAGCATGTAGCGAAATACTGTGCAGAAATGATTAGGATCAAAGTTCATTCGTCCTGTGACAGATTCTCTAAAATTGCAGGGCACAATAGAGAGGATAGCGATCGCAAGGATAAAGAAGTAGTATGCAGCGGCAGTTAGTAACTCAATCTCTGGTATGGGGAATTTTATGGGGCGTTGGTTTTAATTTGCCCACAATGGCCCAAAACATCACACCGGCCAATGATGGTACGGGCACAGTTGTAAATGTGCAGGGGAGCGATCGCTTCACAATTCAAGGCGGCTCCCTCTCGGGGGATGGCCAGAACCTCTTCCATAGTTTTGAGCAGTTTGGTTTAGATACGAATCAGATTGCCGATTTTCTGACCCAGCCACAGATTCAGAATGTTTTAGGTCGCGTGGTGGGAGGCAATCCCTCATTTATTAATGGGGTGTTACAAGTATCCGGTAGTAGCACAAATTTGTATCTGATGAACCCCGCTGGGATTGTCTTTGGCTCAGGAGCCAGCCTGAATGTGGGCGGAGATTTTGTAGCGACGACAGCAGACGCGATCGGTTTTGGCGATTCGCAATGGTTCAACGCTACAGGTAGCAATAATTATCAGACATTGGTTGGCAACCCAAATCTGTTTGCTTTTGACCGAATTGACCCTGGTGCAATCGTCAATTCAGGGACGCTTCACCCATCGGGCAATTTGACTGTGCTAGCGGGAGCAGTGGTTAATACGGGAGAACTGAGCGCCAACACCGTCACTGTCCAAGCGATTCCTGATAGTGCTTTAATTCGACTCTCCCAACCGGATCACCTCCTGAGTCTGGAAGTGTTGCCACCTCGGGACGCGCAAGGCAATGTGGGAGCGATCGCCCCCCTCGATCTTCCCAGCTTACTGACGGGCAGCCCGGTCAGCTTGGCGGCGGAGACGATCGCGGCAATTGAACCCGGCACAACCTGGGCTGCCGGAACTATCCATGCATCGGAAGTTAATCTCCTCGGTGAGCAGGTGGCGGTTCTCGATACCATCACTACTCCCACGGGTGGCTCAGTGCGCATTGGCGGTGATTATCTCGGTAATGGCCCGATTCCCAACGCGGCAAGGACTTATATCGATCCCCAAGCAACGATTAATGCAGACCAAGGACAGGTCGTTGTCTGGTCAGATGATGTCACTCGCTTTTTTGGCACGATTAATGCACCAGGCGGGTTTGTGGAAACCTCTAGCAAAGACCATCTGGAAGTGGTTGGCTCTCAAGTTGTTGCAGCAGACTGGCTTCTCGATCCGTTTAATGTCACGATTGGTGCCGTTGCATCAGGTACCTTTAATACTTCAGGGGTAAACCCCGTTATTTTTGAAGCGGCATCGAACGACGCCATTATCGATGTGGCAACCATTCTAGGGACTCTAGCTGTCGGCACAAGTGTTGCCATCAACACAGGGGTTGCGGGAACTCAGGCAGGCAATATTACAGTGGCAGCCGCAATTAACCCGACTGCTTTAGGGGGGGGACCCACCCTGACTTTAACTGCTGCGAATGACATTACGGTCAACGCTGCCATTACCAACGCTGATATAGTTGAAGATCACTTTCTCAATGTTGAACTCTTTGCAGGCGGCAATATTGATGTGAATGCGGCGATCGCCACAGGCGGGGGCAAAATTGAGGCCAGAACCACAGGTGGCAACATTGACACCACAGGCATTACGTTAAATGCCTCAGATCTCCGAACCAATGGCAATAATGCCCAAGGTGGTAATGTGATTCTGAATGCGACGGGGACGATCGCCACAGGTGCGATCAATACTTCGGCAACGACAACCGTAGGTGGTGATGCCACTGCGGGGGCTGTCACCCTGACAGCAGCGGATAGCACGACAACTGCCACCACAACTATAGCAACATCTGCAACTGTGGCCGGGGGAACGCTCATCACCACCACAGTCACCACTGCAACCAGCTCGATTACCACCACAACGATCGACGCTTCAGCCACAACCACAGGTGGTGGCAATTCAACCGGAGGCAATGTCACGTTGACAGCGGCGGGTGCGGCCAATACAGGCACGATTACCACCACGGCAACTGGGGGGACGGCAACCAACGGCACAGTAACGATTAACCAAACGCCCACAACATCGACAACGAGTACAACATTTGTCAGCGATCGCATCCTGGATGAGCAGTCCGAAGCTTGTCAGGGTGAGAATTGTGGCGATCGCACTTTAGATAACGCCCCCGACCACCATGCCCTACGCCACAGCGATTACCCAATCAATTCTGCCTATTGCCGGGGTGAGACGACTCGGGCAGTAACGGCGGCCGAAGACTATTATTCCCAAGAGTTTGCGAGTTACCTAAATCTGCCCCAACTCCCCAAGATTCTCGGCAGCGATCAGGCTCAAACAATGCTCAAAACCATAGCAAATCAAACGGGGCGAGATAGCGCTGTGGTCTATATGGGCTTTTGCCCTCGTGCTAATCGTCCGCTAGAGCAACAAATTGAACAACAGGCCCATAAGCAAAAACCAGAGGAACCGCGTCTACCCACAATTCAAGAACAGATTGATGAAGGCGATCGCCTTGTTCTCTTGTTAGTGCAACCGGGTCAAGATCCGATCCGCCATGAGCTAAATGTCTCCCGTAATCAGGTGCGCGATCTCGGACGGCGGCTACGTCGCACCGTAGCCAATCCCAACCGTCGCACCGCCTACCTAAATCCTGCCCAAACCCTTTATTCCTGGATTCTCGAACCCCTCGAAGCAGACTTGCAAGCTGCGGGCATTGACCATTTGGCCTACGTTCCTGTGCCAGGGTTGCGCACGATTCCCCTCGCCGCAATGCATGATGGCACGGACTTTGCGATCGCCCGCTATAGCCTGAGCCTGCTCCCCTCCCTTTCTCTGACCAATCCCACCCCCCAAGATTTACGCCAAGCAACAGTATTGGCGATGGGGGCAGAAACCTTTGCAACCCTGCCTCCGCTGCCTGCTGTACCGGTGGAGCTCAACTGGATTACGCCCGGCCTTTGGCCGGGCGAAGCCCATCTCAATGCAGCCTTTACCTACAAAAACCTCCAGCAAGCCCGTCGTGAGACCTCCTATCCCATCGTGCATCTGGCGACCCATAGCCAATTCCAAGCAGGTACACCTGCGAACTCTTACATCCAGCTTTGGGATCAGCAACTTTCCCTGGATGACATCCACCGTTTAGATTGGCAGTCGCCCTTGGTGGAATTACTGGTGCTGAGTGCTTGTGAGACGGCTTTTGGGGATGCTGATGCTGAGTTGGGGTTTGTGGGTTTGTCCGTTTCGACCGGGGCAAAATCCGCGATCGGCAGCTTGTGGACGGTCAGCGATATGGGTACATTAGGCTTGATGGCTCAGTTTTACCAGGAGTTGCGTAGCCGCGATCGCGCTCAAGCGCTACAACAAGCCCAATTGGCCATGAGTCGTGCGCAAATACACATCCAGGACAAACAGCTACAACTGTCCAATCAGCAGTCTGTGGGACTCTCAGCCGATTTACTTAACGTTGCCCCCTCAGACTTCAGTCATCCTTTTTATTGGGCGGCCTTTACGCTGGTGGGGAGTCCGTGGTGAGGGTTGCAAAGGAGAGCGGCAAATCACAGCGCAGGGCTGGCGGCGCGATCGGCAATGTCACCTTCACTGTTGTGCCCTCACCGGGTTGAGATTGAATCTCCAACTCACCATGATGCTGTTCCACCACAATTTGATAACAAATCGGTAACCCCAAGCCAGTGCCTTTACCAACGGGTTTGGTGGTGAAGAATGGATTTAAGCTCCGGTCTTGAATTTCTGGGGTCATGCCCATACCGTTATCGGCGATCGTCACCAGTACAGCAGGATTTGCGGCCCCCTCATGGGTGAGTAGAACCGTTTCGGTATTAATGCGAATATTTTTGTTATCTGAGTCACGCTCCTCCAAGGCATCAATGGCATTATTCAGAAGATTCAGAAATTCCTGATTAAGTTGGC
>JAAHHN010000240.1 GCA_010672165.1 Spirulina sp. SIO3F2
CTACAGTGAGGTATTAACCTCACTGTAGCGAGGGCGTGTCGTCTAATTAAAACCAAAAGTCTAATTGGACGAGGGATAGAGCGCTCGACCCAACAAACAAAAAAGGGGTAGTGATTGCGTAGGGTGTGTTCGGCGGGTTGGGATGTTGAGGATGATCCGACAATGTTATTGCCGCCGTAACACACCGATGCAGTTTTGAGGAGGAAATGAGGATTTGGTTTGGGGCTGTTGGTGGGTTTGGTGCGTTACGCAGGAGCGAAAATCGTTCTTTTTCTGATAGTTTGTTCCCCTGCTAACGTACCCTACTGCTCACATTGACTCGTCGGACTTAGTTTACGAATATACTCAATTTGTGCATTAATTCCTCCTAGCTTTTGGATGAGTTTCTCTTTGTATTTTTTATCTTGATTTTCCTTCAATTCTTTTTTTAAATTATATCTTTTTAAATGCTGACAATGTTGAGCTTTAAGTTGACCTTGTAAAGTGATTACCCCTGTGATACTTTTTGGTTTTTTACCCTCATAAAATTTACTTTTATGATAATCCAAGCCGTGTTTATGTATTTGTTTTTTGATTTCCCAAATCAAGCCTTTAGGAATAGTTGACCCAGAAACGGTAATGTCATCTGCATATATCGTCAATGTACATCCACTACTCTTAGATATTGCTTCGATATTATTCCACATATCTAAATATGCATAGTAAGCAATGACTGAGCTACTGGGACTACCTGTTGGTAAATGTCCTTTATAAGTTACCAGTTTTGTTAAGATTGCTGCTATATCTGTTGGACATTGTAAAAAAGAGTAAAAAAAATAATAAACTTTTCTTGAAGGTGTGCTGGGGAAGAACTTTTTTATATCAAGAGACTTTACAATGCATCCATTCACATGAGACCGTGCATTCGTTACATAAGAACGACGATATCCTAAGTTATGAACAAAATTAGGTATGATAATCCTTCCTAATAGAGCCTTGAGACGTTTTTGAGCTTTCTTGAGTTTTATAGATGGCTCCTCAATGATTCTTTGTTTATCACCTTGTTGAATACTTCGCTCACTATAGCTAGACTCCAAATCATATTTTTCCTTAAGCCATGTACATTTAAGTCCTAAAAGCTTAGATAGCTTTCTTCGAGACCTCAGCTTAAACAGTGGTGATTGGTGGTGAGGATACATTTTTAAGTTTCAGACTTCGTTGCTTGGCTGGCAGAACGCTGTGCAATAAAGTTCATCAATGCCAGAATTTTTGAGGCAATGTAACCCTTGAGCTTATCAGTCTCAATGTCTTTATTGAAATTTTCTGCAAAAAACAGTATCGATGACGCTGGTATTTGAAAATATTTTGCATATCGCTCTATGACTGCTAGTGTAGGAGTTTTTTTGCCTGATTCTATTTCTGATAAATGAGACTTGGACATTCCTAGACTTTCAGCCAACTCTTTCTGAGTCATGTCATGAAAGACTCGAATCGTTTTTAATGCTTCATTAACTAACATCTTTCTGAGTATCCCTGGAATTGTGAAAGTTTAGCGATCTAGCTGTTCAAGGAAAAGTAGGATTTCTGAGGTTTCAGAGAAAAGCCACTTGATTAGTAGCTGGACAATTACCTTCAACAAGATCCACTTAATGAATTGCTTGTATTTTGGTAACTTAGGTTTCTTACTCTTTTGGCTAGACCGCTCTTGCTGCTTATCAGTAGCTCGATACATATTAATCGTCCTCTTTTTTGTTTTACCAAACTCACAACTTAATAGAAGTGAGCATCGCCAAGGTGAAAACGTAGGTTAAGCAGCAGGTTCAACTATCACATACATCGCTCTATTATGAGCCTCCCCTAATCATTCAATCATTAGCCTTTGCTCCTGATAGTGCTTTGTGTCCTGGCTTTTTACACCAAAACTCTTCACCGAGCGTCCACAACTCCGGAAACTTGTTCTAAGGCAGTGAAAATCCCAAAAAATCCCCTGCGATTGAAACCTGGTCAAACTCACTTACTTCTGAATAGCTTTAGCGCTGGTGTAGTAAGTAGCATCTTTTCAGAGATTTGTGTGGCTGTTGAATAGTGGGGCATTGTAGTAGAAGAGCAACATTAGAGTTGTCTCCCGCAGAGCACATTCGTGCCCTAGTGAATGGCGAATATCCTATTGAGGACTACTGATTAATCAAGATTGTAATAGCAGCAATACTCAGTGTCAATACTTTTTTCCTTGTTTTCGAAAAAATATTCGCTCATAGCGAATAGAGGAATAGTCAATAGGAGGACTAAGTAGAGCCAAAGTATGCTTGCTCAGGCGCTTGACTCCACTCATCCCTCATCAACAACCAAAATCTGTCACTACTCCTGTGATTTTTGGTTAAGTTCCGCCGTAATAAGACCCCCCTGAACCAAATCAGAGGGGTCTTATTGCGATGTATGGTTGTTGGGTTTCCTCACGTCAACCCCAACCTACATTTCACGACTCACTTAGTAATCGAAATCACCGCCAGGCGCAGCAGCAGCCTTATCCTTCTCAGGCTTGTCCACCACAATGCACTCCGTGGTCAACACCATGCCAGCAATAGAAGCCGCATTCTGCAACCCAGATCGCGTCACCTTCGCCGGGTCAACCACACCCGCCTCAAACATATCCGCGAACTCATTGATCGCCGCATTGTAACCGACGTTGAAGTCCTTCTCCTTCACCCGCTCAGCGATCACCGCACCATTCTGACCCGCATTCTCAGCAATGCGCATCAAGGGAGCCGTCAGCGCACGACCAACGATCAACGCCCCGGTCAACTCCTCATCCTTGAGGTTGCCGTTTGCCCACTCTTCGAGGCCAGGAGCCAGATGTGCCAGAGTTGTACCACCGCCAGGGACAATGCCCTCTTCAACCGCCGCTTTGGTTGCGTTAATCGCATCTTCGAGGCGCAGCTTCTTGTCCTTCATCTCGGTTTCAGTGGCAGCACCCACCTTCACCACAGCCACACCACCAGAGAGCTTGGCGAGGCGCTCTTGGAGCTTCTCCTTGTCGTAGGAAGAATCAGTCTCCTCGATTTGACGACGGATTTGGTCGCAACGGGTCTTGACTGCCTCTTCGTTGCCATCGGCGACGATCGTGGTGTTGTCCTTGGTGATGGTGAGGCGACGAGCCGTACCGAGCATATCGACGGTCGCGCTTTCGAGCTTAAGACCCGCATCTTCGGTGATCACTTGACCACCAGTCAGCACAGCGATATCTTCGAGCATTTGCTTACGACGATCGCCGAACCCAGGTGCTTTAATCGCAGCCACATTGACCACACCGCGTAGACGGTTGATCACCAGGGTCGCCAAAGCTTCCTTCTCGATATCTTCAGCGATGATCACAATGGGCTTACCGCTGCGAGCCACCTGCTCCAGAATGGGCACGAGATCTTGCACCAAGGCAATCTTCTTGTCGGTGATTAGGATATGGGGCTCGTCGAGCACCGCTTCCATCCGCTCGGTATCGGTGGCGAAGTAGGGGGAGATATAGCCCTTGTCAAAGCGCATCCCTTCGGTGATTTCCAGCTCAGTGAACATGGACTTGCCTTCTTCAAGGGAGATGACGCCCTCTTTGCCGACCTTGTCCATCGCTTTGGCGATCATATCGCCCACTTCTTCGTCATTCCCCGCAGAAATTGCACCGACTTGCGCGATCGCTTTAGAATCGGCAATTTCCTGGGCGTGATCTTTGATCTTGCTGACCAAAAAGTCGGTGGCTTTATCAACACCGCGCTTCAGGGCGATGGGGTTTGCACCCGCAGCGACGTTGCGCAGACCCTCTTTGACCATTGCGTGAGCCAAAACGGTGGCAGTGGTGGTACCGTCGCCTGCCACATCATTGGTCTTGGACGCGGCTTGACGAATCAAGGAAACCCCGGTGTTCTCAATATGGTCTTCGAGTTCAATTTCCTTGGCGATCGTGATCCCATCGTTGACGATTTGAGGCGCGCCAAATTTCTTTTCGAGAACCACGTTGCGGCCTTTGGGACCCAAGGTGACAGCAACCGCTTCAGCCAGCAGGTCAATGCCTTTTTCGAGCGCCCGACGCGCGTCTTCGTTGTAAATGATGCTTTTAGCCATAGTTACGGTAGTTTGAGGTTGAGAATTACTTTTAAAGATTCAATTTCAAGACCCCAGCCAGCGGGGCCAACAGGTTTGATGCCTGTCAAAACAATCAAGTCAGTCAGCTTGCGATCGCCGCAGTAGTCTGCTGGTGGGCACTGCCCACCCTACGCAATGACCGGATTTGATTGTCAACGTTTATCAAATCTAGGCAACAGCAGCGAGGATGTCCTTCTCAGAGAGCAGCACATAGTCTTCGCCATTGAGCTTGATGTCGGTGCCGGCATATTTGGAGTAGAGCACCTTGTCCCCCACTTTCACTTCCAGGGCGGTGCGCTCGCCTTTGTCGTTGAGTTTGCCGGGGCCAACTGCCGCGATTTCACCAATCTGGGGCTTTTCCTTGGCGGTGTCGGGGAGCAGGATGCCACCAGCGGTTTTTTCTTCGGACGCGCTGACTTTGACGAAAACGCGATCGCCGAGGGGATTTACAGTTGAAACGTTGATGGTTAGAGCGGCCATTGAGGAGTCCTCCAAAAATAATTGATCGAGTCAACAGTGGGTGTGCTGGTTGTTGAGTTTTAGCACTCTCACTGTCCGAGTGCTAATTTATCGAACCTAGGACAGCGATCGCAACTCTGGGAAGAGTAGGGTTTACCGTACTCAATGGGGATCAAGACCACGGGGTAATTGATCCCCATCACCCCCAGCCAGTGACCATAACCCACGACCAATGCGGACTTTACATTTAATTCAAACAACGGTTGTAGTTTTTTAAAGCGCTGGCATACCATGAAAGGATGCTCAAAAATCCTGCTCCCTTTGCGCCCTTGGGCATCTTCAGATTGTGTTGACCGTCTCTCCTATCAATCCTGCTCTACCAATGCCGACGCTCTTCAGTCGTTTCCGGGGGAGTTTGCGGGGTCGGGCGCAACTGGCAACAGTTTTTCCGGACGCGATCGCACCCCTCTACCGTCAGGTTGAGCAAGCCGTTCTGAGCCATACGGGCGCATTGGAAAGACTAGAATTGGGCGCGATTGCCCTGCCCGACCCGCCGGAAGTTGTTCTTGCGGCGCTGCTGCCCTTGATTCTCTACAGCCACGAGTTGCCGATCGCGCAGCAGACTGCTCTCAGCACCCTGAGCCAGCACTGGCCGCAACCCTGGCCAAAATTGCTCCAAGGTTGGTCAGCAGCATTGCGTCTCATTGTGTCCGGTGGAGTACTCGACGCCCAGCAACTAGCTCAAGCTGCCGATCAGCCTCAGATCGTGGACTGGCTTACTCAGGGCTACAGTCTGGGCGACATCATCACTTCACAACTCGACCGCTCGGGCTCTCCAGATTTGACCGTGGCACTCTACTGCTTTTGTGCCACACCTGAAGCGCCTAACCTGATCCTGAACCGTGCAGCTCAATATTCCCCCACTGCCGCAGCGTTAGCCTTGATCCTCACAGGGGCACACCACGGCGAGTCCCCACTGCCATTGCCCCCAGGTTCTCCCGCCGATTGCACCTTCGCCACTCAACTCTGGAACCATTGGAGTGGTGCTTATCTCCCCCCCGCCCATGCCTCCCCCATGACCCAGATCGGTGCCGCCCATACCTTGCAACCCCGACCCCGGCGAACCCTCATCTCTCTAGTGGGACAGTAGGTTTAAGCGACCGAAACGTTCAAATATGAATCGTCGAATTCCCAAACTTATCAACCCTTTGCTGACTAATATTTACTGACCCTGATTTAATGCCTTGCTCACCTGAGCTATCCTTATCTGTTTAACAAACTGCGGAACATCAGCGTTTAACATCTGCTGTGATCTTATGAACATGTTGCGTTTTCTCAAGCGTCAATTCCGCTTGAGTCTCACCTCCCCATTGACGTGCCAGCGCGATCGCAAACCTGCGATTCCCCAACCCATCATGTTTGGCTTGGTGGTACTGTCCTTGACCAGTGTATTGGGCTATCGCTTCTATAATCAGCCCCGTCTCAAGGAGGGCACGATCGCCCCCACCACTGTTCGAGCCAGCCGCACCGTCACTGTTGTTGATGAGGAGCAAACCGCAGAAAAGCGTAAGGCTGCTGAAACGGGTTTAGTCCCTGTGCTTAAACTGGATACTGCGATCACCCAGGAGATTCAGCAAGATTTAGAAGCATTGTTGCTCCAGGTCGAGCAATTGCGCGAAACAGCCGGGGCAATGCCTTTTGCAGAAGAAGATGTGCTCTCACCCGCCACCCAGCGCTATCTCCGCAGCCTAACTGCGGCTGAGTGGCAACGATTCCTTGTGGAACTCAAACGCGCTATGGGGTTTCGCCCCTTACCCGCCCCGGTATCTGGACTGAATCCCCTGGAAATAACCCCCATTGTTGACCTGGAAACGTTACCCACTCAGCAGGCCATCACTGAGTTGGAGCAATATGCCCGTCAACAAAGCCGTCCCCAACTTCAGGCCTTACTCGAAACAATTGACGTCTCCCGTTTAGGTTATCAGCAAGCCCTGGAACTGCTTGAAGACAACCAGGACTTGAGTCCCGCCGAGCAAGCCTATATCCTTGAACTGCTCAACTTACCCGAAGAAATCTGGCTCTCAACCCGTGAGGGTCTCCGACTGGGATTAGAACGAATTCTCACCCAAGGCCTCCCTTCTGGACTGCCTGCCGACCTCGAAGCCAATGCGGTACAGGGGCAACTACAAGCCCAAATTCCTGAAACCTCAATCGCTCTAGCTGTGGAGGTGTTCACCGAAATCCTGGAGCCCAATTTAGTACCTGATAAAGATGGCACAAAGCAGCTCGCTGAACAGGCTGCCGAGGCTGTTGAGGTGGTCGTTTATGAAGTCGAGAAAGATGACATCATTGTTGAGTCTGGTCAAGCGATTACCCGACGCGAGTTTATTTTGCTCGATGAGTTTGATGAAAGCTTACGGGGGATTGACTGGCAAGGGCTGGCCACCACCGCTAGCGTGGTGATTGCGGCGGTGGGTGTATTTACGGTGGTGCAACGACGGCTGGGCATTCGCCTGCGCTGCCGCGATCGCATTTTGCTGACGCTGTTGAGCCTCACGCCCCCCTTGCTGATGAACTTTGGGCAATACAATCTGGTGGCGATTGGTCTACTTGGGAGCAGCTTTTATCCACCAGCGCTGGCGGTTACCCATGTCACTTTGCTGACGGGACTCTCAATTTTTAATGCCATGCCCTACAGTGGCGCAACCATCATTCCTTGGGAATCTCTGATCGCTGCGGCAGCGGGTGGTTTACTCACCGCAACCGTTGCGGGCCGACTCCCTTCTCGGGAAGACTTGGCACAACTGGGAGGCACTGTGGCCATTACCCAAGGTACGGTTTACTTTGTGGTAATGCTGATCTTTAGCGCTGCTCCGGGGACAATTTGGTCGTTAGTCTTTCCAGCCGCAGCCCTGTTTGGTTTGACTGGTTTGGCTTGGTGCGTCGTGGCATTGGGGATTTCACCCTATCTCGAACGGGTGTTTGATTTGGTGACACCGATCCGTTTAGCTGAACTCTCGAACCTGAATCGCCCCCTCCTCAAACGTCTGGCAACAGAAGCGCCCGGAACCTATCAACACACAATTTTTGTCTCGTCCCTCGCCGAAGCAGCAGCGCGGGAACTTCATGCCAATGTGGAACTGGTGCGAGCGGGCACGCTCTACCACGACATTGGTAAAATGCATGACCCCATGGGCTTTATCGAAAACCAGATGGGGGGCCCAAACAAGCACGATCGCATCAATGACCCCTGGCAGAGTGCCGAGATCATCAAAAAACACGTCAGCGAAGGTATTGCGATGGCCCGCCGCTACAATCTGCCCGAAGCGATTCGGCATTTTATTCCGGAGCATCAAGGTACAATCTCGATTTCTTACTTTTATTTCCAAGCTAAGGAGCGGGCGAAGGCCCTGGGGCGCACCGTGGAAGAAAAGGATTTCCGCTACGATGGCCCAATTCCCCAATCTCGAGAAACCGGCATTGTGATGCTGGCGGATGCCTGTGAAGCGGCCCTGCGATCGCTCAAAAATGTCACGCCGGAAACCGCTCTAGGCACAGTCAAAAAGATCTTCCGTGCTCGCTGGCAAGATAATCAATTAGTCGATTCGGGTCTCAAACGAGAGGAGATGGATCTCATCGCTGAGGTATTTGTGCAAGTGTGGCAGCAACACAACCACCAACGTATTGCCTATCCCAAGGCAGCCCTTGAACCCCGGCGGGTCAGTTCTCCAGAGTCCTAGTACCGCGAGGCGGAGTTCAGAGTTCAAAATTCAGAGTTCAAAGTGCTTGTACAACAGACATTCTGTGAATTTTGAATGGATGGTTTATCTCTCTGCTTTTTGGGTCGGGCGCTCTATCGCTTGTCTTATAAAGCTTCTGGTGCTAACTGACGACACGCCCTAAATGGAGGTATTAATGCAGGGCAGAGCAATCAGTCCAACCCAATAAATTCTTGAAATTCTTGGGCAAATTGCGGCAACCCCCAGCAAACAATGCTCTATTGGAAAACATCAAACCTTGAACTCTGAATTCTGAATTCTGAACCCATGACAGACACCATCTTTGGCAAAATCATCCGCCGCGAAATTCCTGCCGACATTGTCCATGAAGACGA
Organism: Spirulina sp. SIO3F2; assembly: GCA_010672165.1. Lineage (GTDB taxonomy): Bacteria > Cyanobacteriota > Cyanobacteriia > Cyanobacteriales > Spirulinaceae > SIO3F2. The sequence continues at coordinate 8,684 of JAAHHN010000240.1, forward strand.
ACATTGCCTCGCCTTTCGAGATATCGCCCCCCAAGCCCCCACCCATATCCTGGTGATTCCCAAGAAACCTATCCCCCGCCTGTCCGAATCGGGTAGTGAAGACCATGCCCTGCTCGGGCATTTACTCTGCATGGTCAAGAAAATCGCCGCTGAAGCGGGCTTGAGTAACGGCTATCGAGTCGTAATTAACAATGGTGAGGATGGCGGCCAAACTGTTGACCATCTGCATTTGCATATTCTGGGGGGGCGATCGCTCCAATGGCCCCCTGGCTAGTACCGCGAGGTGGAGTTCAGAGTTCAAAGTTCAAAGTGCTTGTAAAACAGGCATTCTGTGAATTTTGAATGGATGGCTTATTTCTGCCGTTCTGTACGAGTAGGGCTGTTATATGTTTACCAGAGAAAATTCTAGATCTGCTGTGGGGGCACGGAAACCGAGCCCCCACGTAACCTTTAACACCATCCTGCCCATGAATTAGGTGGGTGGCAGGGCAGCGACACGTAACTCCTACATGGGAACCCTTAGATTTTCTTTTTTCTTTCAGGGACATAAAACAGCCCTCCTGGTTAGATGCGGTCATCAGTTAGGTGGCAAACGTTTACAGTGACTGGCTTACAGCCCCTTTTTTTGTCATTTTGGTTGGGTGCTCTATCCCTTGTTCCATAAGGCTTTTTTATGGTTTTAGAGAGCGATGCGCCCTAGGACAAAAAATAAATCTTTAAGAACCTTTACATTTCTAAATAAAGTTTCTACCATAGGGATAACCGGACATTCAGTACGGTTAATCATCTGATTCATACGTAATTATTCAAAAGATGACCACAACGATCCAAACCCAGCAAAGCGCTTCCACCTGGGAACGCTTTTGCCAGTGGGTCACCAGCACCAACAACCGCATCTACGTCGGTTGGTTCGGTGTGCTGATGATTCCCACCCTCTTGACCGCAACCACCTGCTACCTCATCGCCTTCATCGCAGCTCCCCCTGTGGACATCGATGGGATTCGTGAGCCCGTAGCCGGTTCCTTGATCTATGGCAACAACATCGTCTCTGGCGCAGTTGTACCCTCCTCCAACGCCATCGGCTTGCACTTCTACCCCATCTGGGAAGCAG
>JAAHHN010000241.1 GCA_010672165.1 Spirulina sp. SIO3F2
CCAGGCACTTTGGGAGGGCATGCAAGCAGCAGCCCAGGCTTATGATGTGCCGATCGTGGGCGGTCATACCAATTGCCACAGTGACTACACTGCTCTCTCGGTGGCAATCTTGGGCCAGGCAAAGCACCTGATTACCAGTTTTGATGCCCAACCGGGAGATATGCTGCTGATGGCGATCGACCTCCGCGGCCAGCCCTATAAACATTACCCGTTCTGGAATGCAGCGACGACGGCTGATCCCCAACGCTTACAGGCTGATTTGGCGCTGTTGCCCCAGATTGCGGCAGCGGGCTGGTGTCAAGCAGGAAAAGACATCAGTATGGGGGGCGTGCTGGGGACAGCATTGATGTTGTTGGAAACATCAGGTTGTGGGGCAGTGATTGACCTTGACCAGATTCCGCAGCCTGCCAATCTTGATTTACTGGCTTGGCTCCAGCATTTTCCGAGTTTTGGTTTTTTATTGGCAGTGCAACCCTCGCATGTGGAGCAGGTTTGTGCGGTGTTTGCAGCACGTGGTTTGTTCTGTGGCGCGATCGGCCGGGTAGATGAGAGTATGGCGTTAAAGGTGCGATTAGGGTCTGAGGAGGTTGTGTTGTGGGATTGGGCAGAGCAGCCACTAATGGGGTTTGGGTGATTTAACTAGAAATCCGATCAGAATGGTGTGATTAAATAGAGAAACAAATCCCATGATTTCTATGGATAATCTTAAGTTAAATAGAGGTATCTACTGATTTATGAATCGGCTCAGTATGCTATTTATCTTGGGAATTCCCTTAGCTTCCTTCTTTTTTAGAATAGTTGTTGGCTTGACAGGGGGGCATAGAATTCCCTTAGCTTGGACTTTTAGCTACTACTCTGCTCTTAGCATCACATCTACATCAGCTTTTATTCTTGCCAGGATAGATTGTCGGAGTAAGCTTCGGTTAGCTACACTCGCCACACTTTTTTCTGTGTGTCTGGGTTCTAGTATTGGTTTAGCTTCGGCTGAAGCAGGCATTTTAGGTAGTCCTTACGAAGATCCATTACGTGGGAATGTGCCTTTTACCGATGCAGTTTTCTGCGCATTTATAGGTGCTTTATCTGGCTTGGGATTAGGTTTAGGTAGTAGCAGATGGATGCAAGTCTTGATGAGTAGAAAAGTACATCAGAATCTTGCTTTAGCACTCTGTTTTTTGACTACACTTTTTAGCACTGTGATAGCTTTGAGCATAGCTTTGCTTTTGTGACAAGCCTAAATTTCTCAATTCGAATTTGAATAATTAAGACATGAAAAATCACTAACTTCTCCCAACCTCTGCTTCAATCCTTGTGGCTTTTAATTGAGCGATTAAGTTGCTCAACTTGTTGGCGTTCTGCCTTAGCTCACTGATGTTCCTCAGAGTATAAACTCAGTGAGCGAGTTAGGGTTAAGGAATACGCTGAGTCGGTGGCGGTGGGGGCAACGGGGGGAGATCATTATTGGTGGAAGGGCGATCGCCCGATCCTGACTGATTCCCCGTATCCCGCGGTGGCAGGGGTTGGATAATAATTTCTTGATCCACAGGCGGCAAGGTGTTGGGTGGCTGCCCCAAAGGACGCTGGCTGTTAGTGGGTACGCTCACCACCTGGGGATCGCCCGTAAGATAAATATGGTCGAGAGCACGGCCATTATAGGTACGGCGAGTCAACGACCAACCGGGGTCAAGCTCAATCTTGAGATATCCATTCCCTTTGCCCCTGGTGCGACCCACTTCCATCTGTACATTACGCTCCCGCGCCGAATTCGCCACCAGAACCCATTCATTTTGGCGCTCGACCAAACTGAGAATAAAGCGCCAACCCAAGTCTTCATTGCCCACGCGCACCGAATAGCCATTGCTATCGGTCATGCGCTTACAAATGTTGGTGAAATCAAAATTCAACAGCAACGGATTCACCTGAGTAGGGGCTGTACCATATTCCTGCCAACATTGGCGGCGGTTGGAGCTTTGCTCCACAATCAGCAGTTGATAGCCCCGCTGATTAACCCCAAAGGGCGCTGCCATCAGCACAAAACGGCGATCGTCGACCCGCTGGTTGCCAAAAGGCGAAACCTGAGCGGCAGCAGGAGGGAGCCAGGGAAGTGTGGTTCCGAAGGCAAGCAGAGTAGTGAGGAGGAGTTTACGCATGGTCATCATCGAGCATCAATTCAACACAGTCAACTCAATCAGTGGCGGTTTCAAATTTATTCAACCGTAGCGCAAGCTCAAGGCTTACGTACAGAATTCAGAATCTTTTGCCTTCACTTCCATTGGTTGACTCAAGAAAACTGAGAGAATCCAGAGGACTGATGTTAACCCTCAGTGGGAGCCGAGTTTTGTGACCCAGCATCCCATAAATCGGGCCGACGATCGCGGGTGCGTTGAAGTTGCTGAGCTTTGCGCCAAGCAGCGATCGCCCCATGATTTCCCGAACGCAAGATCTCCGGCACATCCCAACCCCGGAAACTCGCTGGCCGGGTATATTGCGGATATTCCAGTAACCCTTCACTAAAGCTTTCATCTCTTAAGGAGTCAGTTTTACCCACCGTTCCAGGCAACAGGCGCACAATGCCATTGAGCAAGGTCAGCGCTGGAATTTCGCCACAGGTCAACACAAAATCTCCAATGGAAACTTCCCGCGTCACCAAATGTTGCCGCACACGCTCATCTACACCTTCGTAATGGCCACAGAGCAGTACCAATTGGGCATAGTTCTCCGCAAATTCAGCCAATACCGTTTGGGTTAAGGGTTCCCCCTGAGGACTCAGTAGCACTACTTCCCGGGGAGGCAAATGGGGCAACGATTCCACTGCCACAAACAGCGGCTCTGGCTTGAGGAGCATCCCCGCCCCACCGCCATAGGGCTCATCATCCACACGATGGTGTTTATCAGTGGTGAAATCCCGAGGATTCGTTAGGTATACCTGAGCAATCTGGTTCTGGAGCGCCCGACCCAGCAAGCTGGTTTGGAGAGGGGAAGTAAAAAAATCCGGAAAGAGGGTGACAATATCGAACCGCATAGGGCTTCCTCCGTTCGTCACGGCAGACAGTCAAGCTATCTATCGTAGCTGAGTAAAATTGCGTATCTCGTCAATTTGTAAACAAGAGTAAACCAAAAAAGCGATATTATAAGCACTGCAACATGAGTATGAACTCCTCAGAACGTTAAGTTAAAGTCCCGATGCCCAATTCAACCCAACCTGCAATTCTTGTCATTGGTGGTGCAGAAGACAAGGTTCATGGACGCGAAATTCTCCAGACCTTTTTTCGGCGCTCTGGCGGCTCAGACGCAGTTATGGGGATTATTCCATCTGCCTCCCGCGAACCCATGTTAGTCGGGGAGCGCTATAGCAAAATCTTTAGGGATCTGGGGGCAGCGCGGGTTGAATTGCTGGATGTGCGCGATCGCGCCCACGGCGCAGACACTCGCTATTTGGACTATGCCGATGCTTGCACAGGCGTGTTTATGACGGGTGGCGATCAACTGCGTCTCTGCGGTCTGCTCTCCGAGACGCCCTTGATGGAACGTATCCGGGAGCGGGTTCACGGCTATGAAATTAGTCTTGCGGGTACCAGTGCCGGAGCCGCAATTATGGGACACCATATGATTGGTGGTGGCGGTAGCGGCGAATCGCCCAATCGCTCTCTGGTGGATATGACGATGGGCTTGGGGATTATTCCCGAGGTGATCATTGATCAGCATTTCCATAACCGCAACCGCATGGCACGGCTGTTGAGCGCGATCGCCCAACATCCCGATCGCCTCGGTATTGGCATTGATGAGGACACCTGCGCTCTGTTTGAAGCGGATGGCTGGATTGAGGTCATTGGCAAAGGCACCATTAATATTGTTGACCCCCAAAACCTCTCCTATACCAATCAGACCCTAGCCACGGTGGCTGATCCCTTGAGTTTGCATAGTCTAAACCTCCATATCCTCTGTCATGGCGATCGCTTCCATCTCAATCAACGTCGTCCCCTCACGCCCATGCCCCAACCAGATGAAAAAACTGCATAATCAACGGTTTGCCCTTGATCTTGAACGCCGTGAGTGTGACGTTTAAAACTGTTTTCTCTAAAACAGTGTCACTGCTGTTGACCCCAACCTGTTCATCCTTTAATAGTGCATCTTTTTCCCCTGTCAACCGAGCGACGATGAAGATCCTCAAAACTCTGACCCTCCGTGGCCCAAATTATTGGAGCATTCACCATCCCAAGCTGATTGTGATGCGGCTTGATTTAGGTAATCTGGATGAACGGTATTCCAATGATATTGATGGCTTTTATGACGGGTTGATCCGGACGCTGCCGAGCCTAGTGGAGCATTATTGTTCCCCCGGCCATCGGGGAGGCTTTCTGGAGCGGGTGCAAAAAGGCACCTTAATGGGCCATATCGTAGAGCATGTGGCGTTGGAACTCCAGGAACTAGCGGGAATGACGGTGGGCTTTGGCCGCACCCGCCAAGCCAGCGATCGCGGCGTCTACAACGTTGTCTTTGAATATTTGGATGAACAGGCGGGGCGCTATGCAGGGCGAGCAGCTGTGCGTCTGTGCCGCAGCATTGTCGAAACGGGGAGTTACCCCAGCGAAGAGCTACGCCAGGATATTGATGATCTCAAAGATCTCTGGGGCACTGCCGCTTTGGGCCCAAGCACTGAAACCATTGTAGCTGAGGCGAAAAAACGTGGCATTCCCTGGTCTTATCTGGCGGCTCGGGCGATGATTCAACTGGGCTATGGGGTGCATAGTAAACGCATCCAAGCCACGTTATCAGACTATTCGAGTATTTTGGGCGTGGAATTGGCCTGTGACAAAGAGGGAACAAAACGCACATTACAAGATGCAGGGATTCCGGTGCCCCGCGGTACGGTGATCAACTACTTTGAAGACTTGGAAGATGCGATCGCGGATGTGGGCAGTTACCCAATCGTAATCAAACCCCTCGATGGCAACCATGGCCGGGGGATCACCATTAACATCACCTCCTGGGAGGAAGCCCAAGCCGCCTATGACTTGGCCAGCGAGGCAGCAAAGACCCGCGCGGTGATTGTGGAACGTTACTACCAGGGTAACGATCATCGGATTTTAGTGGTTAATGGCAAGGTTATCGCTGTGGCCGAGCGAGTACCTGCCCATGTGGTCGGAGATGATCGCGCCACGATTGAAGAACTGATTGAACGCACAAACTGCGATCCCCGCCGGGGGGAGGGCCATGACAATGTCCTGACGAAAATCAAGCTCGACGCCACTGCCCAGAAGGTGCTAGCGAAACAAGGTTACGAACTGCGGAGTATTCCCCAGGATGGGGAACGGGTTTATCTACGAGCCACGGCTAATCTGAGTACAGGGGGGAGCGCGATCGATCGCACGGATCAAATTCATCCTGAAAATGTCTGGATTGCGGAACGGGTTGCCCGCACGATTGGCCTCGATATTGCCGGTATTGATGTGGTGACTTCAGACATTAGTCGTCCGCTACGGGAAACCGATAGTGTAATTGTGGAGGTCAATGCCGCGCCTGGTTTCCGGATGCATGCAGCCCCCAGCACGGGCACACCACGTAATGTCGGCGGGGCGGTTCTAGATATGCTCTTTCCGCCCGGTGTGCCCAGCCGCATCCCGATTGTGGCGATCACAGGCACGAACGGCAAAACGACCACCACGCGCCTAACGGCTCATATTTTCCGGCAAACAGGCAAAACTGTGGGCTTTACCACCACCGATGGTATTTATATCGGCGAATATCTGGTGGAAAAGGGCGACACTACTGGCCCCCAGAGTGCTCAGGTGATATTGAAAGATCCGACGGTAGAAGTGGCAGTGCTTGAAACCGCACGGGGCGGCATGTTGCGCTCGGGTTTGGCTTTTGACCAGTCTGATGTGGGGGTGGTGCTCAATGTGGCCGCTGACCACCTCGGTGTGAGTGATATCGACAACATCGAACAGATGGCCAAGGTTAAGGCCGTGGTGGCAGAAACCACCAGCCCTGAAGGCTATGCAGTGCTCAATGCCGACGATCCGCTGGTACGAGAGATGGCCAAGAATGTCTCTGGCCAGATTGCGTACTTCTCAATGGATGCGAACAATCCCATCGTTGATGAACATATTGATGAGGGGAAAACAGCCGCCATCTATAAGGATGGCTACCTCACCATCTGTAGTGAATACAAAACCTATCAACTCGAAGACGCTAAAAATGTACCCATTACGCTGGGCGGTATGGCCCCGTTTATGATCGCCAATGCGCTGGCCGCCTGTGCCGCTGCGTTTGTTCAGGGTGTGGAGATTGCCGAAATTCAAGCGGGACTGCGGACATTTAAACCCTCGGCCGAGCAAACGCCGGGACGGATGAATCTTTTTGACTTGGGTCGTCACCATGCCCTAGTGGACTATGCTCATAATCCGGCAGGATATGAGGCGCTGGGAGGCTTTGTGCAAAATTGGCAAGGCCAGCGCTTGGGTGTGATTGGTGCACCGGGCGATCGCCGCAATGAAGATCTGATTCTCCTGGGCCGCCTTTCGGCCGAGATGTTCGATCGCATCCTCATCAAAGAAGATAATGACCGTCGCGGTCGGGCTTCTGGAGAAGTGGCAGACTATATTGTTCAGGGCATCAAGGCAGCCAAACCGGATGCAGACTATCAAATAATTCTAGATGAGCAGGAGGCGATTAACACCGGGTTGGACACAGTAGCCGAAGGGGGTTTGGTGGTAGTGACACCCGAGAGCGTTTCGGGCGCGATCGAGTTAATCCAGTCCCATCAACCCTGAACCATGCCGTCTCAATCGTTGAACAATCACCGTGATATTGGTGTTTATCTCTTAACAGGGCAAAAAAAATGGTAGATGCGCGATAATAAACGGCATCGTTAGGGGAAAATCCAACCAATATAGTGTCCGGACAGCTTCAGCACCTGGAACAACTCGAACAAGATCTGGCCAAATATCGCCAACAGTTCCGAGACTCTACGGAAGTCTTAACCGTTTTGGCTGAAATCAAACAAGACTTTGCTACCTTGACCCAATATTATGCGCAGATTCAGGTTTCTCAGGTAGCGACAAATGGGACAGTCATGGCGATGTCGAGTCAATCAAACGGTGTTCCTCCAACCTCAGAGCAACTGATGCTAATGCAGGAGCGCCTGGCCTATGCCCTAGTGCAACTGGAGCATTATGTCACCGAACAAGCCCTACGAACTCAAGATATTGTCGATCAACGTCTGGTGGCGATCGAGCAGTCGGTACAAAGCCAAATGAACCTGTTTCGACAGCAGATGTTGTTGGCCTTGACTGAGCTTGATCAGCAGTATGAAGGCTATTTAGAAACCCAGCTTGCACCCCTCGAAGCAAATCAAGCCGCATTGCGAGGTAGCTTGCAGGCGCTGGAAAACCACGTCCAAGCCCAGGACGAAACGTTACAGGACTGGCAAACCTGTGTCAGCGATCGCCTGGAAAGCCTCAACACTGACATCAACAATAATCAAAATACCTTGCAATGGTTTTTGATTGGGGGAATCATACTCTCGCTGGTGTTTTTGCTCTTGCCCCTAGGCTTGCAATTGCGCAATGAAGCCCAGTTGCCGCCCTTAGACGCTCCGCCTACCGATGTGAAGTGAGCTGTCATCAATCACATTTTGTTTCTTTAACCCAAGTACTGTGCTGCCAGCCTCCATCTGCCCCATAATGGCGGATTACCCGTAAACGGGTTTGGGGGTCAATGAGCCAGGCTAATTCACAGCGAAAGGCCACACGATGTCGAATCGTTTGAGGACAGAGGGATGACCCACCTTTGGGCAAGAGCAAAAGTTGGTATGAGATGCCCGATTCTTCAAAACAGAGGCGATCGCCCTGCTGTTGTATCTGTGTTTGCCCGCTTTCATCACCCAATCGCCAGGTTTGAGTTATTGGCCCAGTGGAGGATGGCGCGATCGTATACTCGGTAGGCATCGGATCAGACTGCGTCCAGTCCGTGAAATAGGCGATCGCTTCACCCCGCCAAGTTCCCATCAATTGCTCGACCGAGAGCGGGGGGCGCACCACCTCCGCCTCACCCTCTCGGGTTTCTGGAATCAGTACGAGATAAGACAAATCTCCACCCGATTTAAACATCTGCACTAAGCGCAAACGCGCATTCGGCAATGTCAGACCAAACTCTGCACCAAATTCTGAAACGGGACTCCATTGCATCGAACCTTTGCTAAAAGAGCCATCGTTAAAAAACAGTGCCGTTCGCGCCAAGCTGGCAAAGTCAGTTTGATGGTTTTGCGGCGGTTGGCCTTCAGGATAACGAGTAAGTTGGAATCGACATTGATTCGCCGCAGTGCGTTCGAGCTGCAAACAAGAGGGAGTATTGCTAACGACTGTACCGTCAGGTTCCAGCCGAGTGAAGACACCATTCCAAGTCCCCGCATTTTGAAAGAGATTTTCCCATTGAGAAGCCATAAAGATGAGCTAGAGCGACTTAGAGTGATAAGGTTGGAAGAAATTATTACATAATTAAATGCTCTATTGTGCTTAGGGCAAGCTCGGCGTCAGCCTACCTCTGCGGGTTCAAAAACGATAGGGATCAGCGTTTTCTTCTTCCTTAAATCCCTTGCCCTGATTAAGGCTGGGCAATTTTTGTCTGTAGCTTAAAAAGACAACAGGGATATCGAGGCTCGTTACTGAAATGCTTAGAATCTAACCTTTACGCAGATAAATTCATATGAATTATAGCCCTGGATATCCAGGTGGATATCCACCTGGATATCCAGGGCTGCCCCTAGAAACTAGCCAATGGATAGTATCAGGCTCTTAGGCTGCGTTGCCATAATGTTACTCATTACACCTGATGTGGTGAAGAATCCGGAAGTTAGAAATTTTTCTCACTTCAATTTCTACCGGATATTCCTCGCTAGCTTTTTCTGTGATCCAAATGGTGTAAAGCGAAATGACAGAGGGCAATTTATCAATGGAAGCTCGGTTCTCCCAAATTTTTACGGATGCTCAATCGACTGGGCATGTTGACTATCAAGACTGGTGCTTTGTCATGACGTCTCTTGCGAAACCTAAGCAACTCTCCTGGCAGGCTAATTATCTAGCGAATCAGGTGGTTAAGGCGATTCGCCTCGGGCAGGTGAGTGTAAGTGATTTTTCTGCGATGTAAAAGAAGCTGGACAAACAAAACAAGATACTTTTGTGAACTATTGAGAGACGTCTTATCTTCACTACATTACGCTTCATTTTCTACACACACTAACCCAGCTTCACGGCTGTTTTTTTCTTTTGGGGTTAGGCGTATTCCTAGAAAGTAATCATCCGAGTCAGTAGGAGACCTGCGTTATGGTCAACTTCTCGGATATTTATAGTACAAAAAGTCGGTGAGCCTATCGAACCACATCTTGCCTGCTTTCGGTCCTACACAAAAATTGATTTGAAATCCCCCCATTCGCCACGAATGCCCAGTCGTAAGGGATAATAAAGAGCTTGGGTGAGCTAGAAAGCAACACAGACATAGAGAAAACCAATGAATTTTGATTACGATCTCGTCATTATTGGCGCAGGTGTTGGCGGCCACGGTGCAGCACTCCACGCCGTCAAGCTGGGTCTTAAGACCGCCATTATTGAAGCTGCGGACATGGGCGGCACTTGTGTCAATCGGGGCTGCATTCCCTCCAAAGCGCTGTTGGCTGCCTCCGGCAAAGTCAGAGAACTGCGCGACCAGCAGCATTTGCAAGCCCTCGGATTGCAAGTAGGGCCAGTAGGATTCGATCGCCAAAGATCATGTCGCGACAGAGAGCGTAGT
>JAAHHN010000242.1 GCA_010672165.1 Spirulina sp. SIO3F2
CCGCGTTAATACTATGGGAGAGCCAACTCTGAAGATAACCCAGCAGCGCATCCTGGCGTTCAATCTGCCAATGGGCGGCCACTTGACCAAAAGCCACCGTATAGTTGCAAGGGTCTAGGACTGGCATTGTGACGGCAAGCTCCGGTTCAAGCTTAAGGAATAATTGCGCCAGCGATCGCCCCATCTGCCAACTCGACTGCCGTAACTCCGCCGTTTCCCGCGCCGCTGAGAGCCATTGATTCCAATATTGCAAAGTGTCGGATTGTTGTGCCAGGGTCGCATCATAAGCCCGGAGCATTACAGCCGCCTCCAGACGAATTGTGCCGTAGCGGAGGATTTGGGTGAGCCAATCTGCAAACTGTTCAGCCGTGGTAATGATGCCTGATTCCACCAAGGTTTCCAGGCCTTCGGAGTAGCTATAGGCACCGATCGGCAAAGCAGGGCTAACCAATTGCAATAGCCGCAGTAGCGCAGTTGAGTCCGTCATTAAATCCGTCATTGCTCCTCCACAAATGGAGGACGTGCCGCCTGGGTTTGTTGCAACAGTGCTGCAAGGGCTGCCCAATCTTCTTGCTCGATCTGCTCAATCACGGTATCTAGAGCCGCTCGGTAGTCTTGCAAAGCGGCTTGCAGTGCCGAGCGATTGTAGCGAGCCATCATTACCCCCAGTTCTGGGTTACCGCCCCCAACCCGACTGGTATCCCGAAAGCCAGAACTTGCCAAGGATTGAGCTAATTCTAAGGTTTGGCCATCCTCCTGAGTGCAACTGGCGATCAGGCTGGCGCTCACCATCACAGGTAAATGGGAAATACGAGCAACAGCGCGATCGTGAGCTTCGGGGGTACAAATATAGAGCCGACTGTTGAGGTGTTGAACTAAGGTTGTCATGATGTCAACGAGTTCGGTTGGGGTGTTGGGCTGGGGTGTCAGTACATAGGGGGCGCGATCGAATAGATGCCGCTGAGCCGCTTCGATCCCCTGCTCAGCTGTGCCCGCCATCGGATGTCCCCCCACAAATTGGTGCCAAAGGGCAGTGGCTGGGGCCACAATCGGTGTTTTTACGGAGGCGACATCAGTGACGATCGCCTCTGGACGTAAGTAAGGCAGCACCTGCTCCAAGGTTGGCACGATCGCATTAATTGGCGTACAAAGGAAAAGCATCTCGGCAGTTCCCAAAGCGCTCAAGTCCACTGTGGCGTGGTCTACAGCCCCCAGCTCAACGGCGCGATCGCAAGTTGACTGACGCCGCGAGACGCCGATCACCTCATAGCCTTGGGCACGCAGATCCAAACCCAATGATCCACCGATTAGACCCAAACCCACAATTCCAATCCGGTTCACAACCGTAAATTCCCTGATAGCATTTGTTTACTAACTTCCACCCGCTGTGGTCACGTTAATCCTCCATGAATCTTAAAGAACTCCGTCATCTCTACGCAACTGGCAAACGGGACTTTGGTGCACTCAACCTCAATGAAGCAAATTTACGTAATGTCAACCTCAGTGGTGGAGATTTCACGGGGGCGACGTTGAATGTAGCCAACCTTAGCGGGGCCAACCTGAGTGAAGTTCAACTCAATGGTGCGAAACTCAACGTGGCCCGCCTCAGTGCTGCCAATTTGTACCGCGCCTCGATTAACCAAGCCAAACTGAATGTGGCTAATCTTATTCGTGCCGATCTCCGTGAGGCTGAGATTATTGAGTCGATCGTGCTCCATTCTGAGCTGGTGCGAGCCGATTTAAGTGGAGCGAACCTGAGTGGCTCCAACTTTTCAGGCACCGATTTCCGAGAGGCCAGCCTGCGTCAGGCTAATCTCAGCTATTGCAACTTGAGCGAGTCCAATCTTCGGGATGTATTGTTTGAAGATTCAACGCTAGAACAAGCGAATCTCAACGGCGCAGATCTCACCCGAGCCAATCTGCGAGCGGTTAACCTCCGAGACGCCGACCTCAATCAAGCCTGTTTAACACGCGCCAATTTGAGTGGAGCAGATTTACGGGGGGCGAACTTGCGCTGGGCAGATTTAAGTGGGGCGAACTTGCGCTGGGCAGATTTAAGTAATGCCCGCTTGAGTGGGGCGAATTTGATGGGTGCGGATCTTTCAGACGCCAACCTAGTGAATGCCAGTTTAGTCCATGCGGATCTCAGCCGGGTGCGTTTAATGAAAGCGGAATGGACAGGGGCAGATCTAACCGGCGCAACGCTTACAGGTGCACGGCTATATCAAGTGGGACGCACCCAACTCAACACCCAAGATCTTGTTTGTGAATGGGTGGATCTCAGCCCGATGGGGGATGAGACCATGGTGCAGCATTTCAAGCCCCAGCAGGTTCAAGCCTTCTTTAATGAAAAACAGCCCACGGTGCAGATTACTGTTGATGCTGCGTTTAACCTCTATGCCAACTTAGCGCTGGCAACGTTGTATCACCAAATTACGCAAGCTTATCCCCGGCTACATCGTCCGCCCAGCATTAATGTCAGTTCCCGCCGCACCTATCTAACCTTTGCCGCCGATCGCAACGCTGACCTATTTGTAACCGCCTACTGTGCCATGCTGCCGTTTCAGGATGCTCAAACGGTTGAGGCACAACTTCATAAGATGCTCGAACAGCTACAACGTTATAAGCAAGGAGTTTTTAAGAGCGAGCAACACCAGCAATTGGTGCTATGGGATGAAGAACTCAATCAGTTGGTGGAGCGCTTGCACAATATCAAACAAGAGCAAGCCAATTTTCTGCCACCGGAAGCCTTAGACTTTCTGGATGCCCCGATCTATATCGTTTTGACTAACTCTAACGATCGCAGCATTGATATGTTTCAACACCCCCAGTTTGGCAAGCGTTTACCCAACGCCATAGAACAAACGTGGAACCCTTCACCCAGCCAGCAGGCAAAACTGGAGGCGGCAGTTTTGCCACCGATTAATGTCTTGGTGCAATTTATTCAAGACTTTTTTCATACTGAGGTGAGTTGAACGGTAGTTGTGGATTATCGGGCAATGGAGGTAGATCATGATAGGTTCAAGACGTTAACCCTGCATCGCACAACTTACGTAAAGCTACCTCATCTTGCCTTGGTGGTCTTTAAGGCAAACAAATAATGTTAAGACTTAAGCACCTCAAGATACGCATTTGTTGCTAACGAGCAGAAAACTGGTATAAGAGAACAACTCTACACTCTATTCCTCCACTGCTCCGTTAACTGGCAATGGCTTCTACCGCATCCGCCCGACAATCAACACTACAGCGGCGCTACGAAAAACTAACGCCAGTGCAGCGATCGCTGGTGCAGGTCTTTGCCCTATTCTACGAACCCGTTAGTCGGATCAATGCCTTCACCTGCTGGAATGATGCGATTCTCCCCCTACAGTTGGAGTCTTCCGCAAAACCCCTCAACACCTCACAATTTAGCGCCCAGATCACTGCTCTGATTAAGTTTGACATTCTTGTCCAGAATCGCAACGAAGGGCCCCATTGCCCTGAGCTGCTAATTGATATTGTGACCAGAGACGCGGTCAATATGGGCACATTTGAGCCGATTGTTCAAGCCGTTAAAGCACAGAGCTCCACTAAAAAACGCTTTGGTTCACCCTATTTTTACCAGGAAAGGGAATGGTTGCGGGCGCTGCGGATCGCCATTTACCGAGAAGATCAAGCAGAAATTGATACCTTGCAGCAGGTATTGGAGAACGTTTATTGGAAGCCCAAGCAGACAGTTAACCAGCGGCTCCAGCATATTTTCAATAATCCCTTTGACCCTGAATGGGTGAAGCAACTCTCACCGGAATTCCGGGCGTTGGGGTTGCAGCTAATTCTAGCGGATGCGGCGTGCTATTGCCGGCCCGCAGATGCGGTGTTTGAGGTTGTTGAGGAGCTATATCATAACGGCCAAGCTAACCCTGCGCTTTGTGTGCATTATGTCGAACAGTTATGGTTGCGGGGTCATTTACGAGAAGCGAGCGGGGTGCTCTCTGAAACTAAACATCACCCACCATCGAGTCAGCGATCGGCACTGCTGGGAGCGATCGCTTTCCTCATGGGACAGACGGATGACGCGATTGCCCATTATCAAACGGGTATCAAACAGGCAGGTAAATCCAAAGCGGCTCAGGCTGAATGGTTTACGTCGCCTGCTGCGGCACTCTACTTTTTTGCACTCCTCAAAGCAAATAGTCCCACAGCCCTAAAAGACGCACAGAAGTATAGTTGCCTCATCTTAGAACGGCAAGACGCCCATTGGTTAGATGACAGTCTTCTTCCCTTGCTGACTGTGGTGCAAAACCAGCAAGGCCGATTCAACTCCGATGCAGTAGAACGGTTTTCGGACTACACATTAAGCACGGTGGGTGTTGCAACCTTGCTAGAGGTCTACAGCCTTTATTGGCTCAATGCCAAAGACTTAAACTACTGGCTTTTGCCCCACCTTGTCCAGCAATATCAAGCTGCCGCTAAAGCCAACTATGGTTGGATCGGTTTAGAACTGGCAGAATTAATGGCGCGTCTGGAGCCCGATGAAGTTTACAGCGAACTGGCAGCTGGATTACGTGAGGGGGCAGGCAGCGAACCCCTGATTGAGGTTATTCAGCATCGGGAACCGTGGGAGCTGTCTCTTAACGCTCTCACAAATTTAACAAACTCAGCAACAGACAATGCTGAAGGTTCACCCTCTGGTTATCGGCTGATTTGGCGCGTGCAATTTCGCTCGCTCGATGATTGGCAACTCATACCCGTTGAGCAGAAACTCAGCGTTAAAGGGGGCTGGACAAAGGGGAAAGCGATCGCCCTCAAGCGACTCCATTATCCTGGCGATTACCCTGACTATCTCACAGCACAAGATGAGCGTATTGCTGATGCGCTCCAGGTGGAGTACGAATACCGAGGTTATTATGGCGCCAATAAGCCCACCTACAGTTTTAATGAAGCAGCCCTACCTGCCTTGGTGGGCCATCCGTTGGTATTCTGGGCAGACACCCCAACGGTACGGGTGGATGTGGTGACGGGTGAACCTGAGCTATTGATTAAGCGCCAGTCGGATAATCGCCTGCGGATTGAACTCTCCCCTGCAATTCCTGAGGAGGCCAAAATGCTGGCATTCAAAGAAACGCCCACGCGCCTGAAAGTGGTGAGGATCAATGATGATCACCATCGAATCAGACAACTCCTCGGGGAAAAGAATCGCTTAGATGTGCCGGCTCATGCTGAAGCCCGCGTTCTAGAAGCGATCTCCTCCGTTTCTGAGTTGGTTACAATCCAATCCGATATTGGCGGTGGCGTCGCGGCTGAAGAAGTCCCCGCTGACTCAACACCTCGGATGCATTTGCTGCCCGCAGGTGAGGGGCTTAAAGTCTCGATTTTGGCGCATCCCTTCCCTGAAGGCGGTTCCTACTACCGTCCTGGTGAGGGCGGCGCAACAGTGATCGCGGAGGTGGGCGGCAAACGCTTGCAAACCCAACGGGATCTAAAACTGGAAAAGAAACAAGCTAAAGCAGTCAAAACCACCTGTTCTGTTTTGCAGACATATAAAGCTAAGAAGGGAGAATGGCTGATTGAAGAGCCAGAGGATTGTTTAGAGCTGTTAGTACAACTTCAGGCATTGGGCGATCGCGTCAAAATTGAATGGCCCGAGGGGGAAAAATTCCGGGTTTCGCGGCAACTGGGCTTGGGCGATTTCAAGTTTAATATTCTTCAACAACAGGATTGGTTTGCGGCCAGTGGTGAAGTGCGGATCAGTGATGATCAGGTGGTGGATCTTCAGCAGATTATGGCTCTGCTGGACAGTACCCCGGGCTCGTTTGTGGAACTCTCAAACGGGGAATTTCTAGCCCTGACCCATGAGTTCCGTAAGCGCCTCGATACCCTTAAGCGTCTCTCCGATCGCCAGGGGAAGAACCTACGCATTCATGGTCTAGCAGCCCTAGCGCTGGATGACATGATGGAGGATGTGGCCCAGCTTGAGGTGGATCGCGCCTGGAAGCAACATCTCAAAAAAATCAAGGCTGCCCAAACCATCGACCCCCAAGTCCCGGAGACATTAGAAGCCACCCTCCGAGACTATCAATTGGCAGGCTTCACTTGGCTCTCAAGGTTAGCCCATTGGGGGGTGGGGGCTTGTCTAGCTGATGATATGGGTTTGGGGAAAACCTTACAGGCGATCGCAGTAATCCTGACCCGCTGCGTGGCGGGGCCAACGCTGGTGATCGCGCCCACGTCTGTGGGGCTTAATTGGGTGAGTGAAGTGGAGCGGTTTGCTCCTAGCTTGCAGGTGAAGGTTTTTGGGAGCGGCGATCGCCAACAGATGCTGAATGGCCTGGAACCCCGCGATTTGGTTGTGTGCAGCTATGGCTTGTTACAACAGACTGAAGTGGCCCAAATGCTCACTCAGGTCAGTTGGGAGATGATTGTTTTGGATGAAGCGCAGGCGATCAAAAATTACGAGACGAAACGCTCCCAAGCCGCAATGGCGCTGCAAGGCAACTTTAAGCTAATCACTACGGGCACACCCATCGAGAATCATCTGGGCGAATTGTGGAATCTTTTCCGTTTTATTAACCCTGGTTTGTTGGGGTCGCTGGAGAGTTTTAATCAACGTTTTGCCTATGCCATTGAGCGAGATCAGAATGAGGCGGCACGGGAGGCGCTGCGACGGTTGATTCAGCCGTTTATTTTACGGCGTACCAAGAATCAGGTGCTTAAGGAGCTGCCCTCCCGGACTGAAATTACACTCCAAGTGGAACTGAGCGCCGAGGAGATGGCCTTTTATGAGGCGCTGCGGCGGGACGCGATCGAGAAGCTGAGTGAGAGTGATGCCCCGGCTGGTCACAAGCATCTACAGGTCTTGGCGGAAATTATGCGATTGCGGCGGGCTTGTTGCAACCCGAAGCTGGTGCGTCCGGAGTTGGGTCTGCCCAGTGCCAAACTCCAGCAGTTTGGTGAAGTCTTAACAGAGCTGTTGGAGAATGACCATAAAGCGTTGGTGTTTAGTCAGTTTGTGGATCATCTGACTATCCTGCGAGAATATCTCGATCAGCACAAGATTACCTACCAATATCTCGACGGCAGCACACCTGCGAAAAAGCGCAAGGAACGGGTGGATGCGTTCCAGGATGGGGAGGGGGATGTATTTTTGATTAGCCTCAAGGCTGGGGGCACGGGCTTAAATCTGACGGCGGCGGATTTTGTGATTCATATGGACTCGTGGTGGAATCCGGCAGTGGAAGATCAGGCGAGCGATCGCGCCCATCGGATTGGCCAGCAACGGCCGGTAACGATCTATCGTTTGGTAGCGCAGGGAACAATTGAGGACAAGATTGTGGCGTTGCACCAAACGAAGCGGGATTTGGCGGATAGTTTGCTCGATGGTTCGGATGTGAGTGGCAAGATTTCGACGGCGGAGTTGTTGTCGTTGATTCAGCAGTAGGTAATGTTGCAAGTTCTAACCTTGCACTCTCGGCTTATCTACATCGCACCGCTTCAATTCCCCCTACATCCACGTCAATCGATAGAGTCCAGCCAGATCCAGCAAATAGAGCAGGCTTATGAACGATAAGCGGTTGGGAAGTAGCAGTAAATCGCGTATCCATGATAGAAAAGCAGAGCTTATAGCTTGAAAAAGCAAGGGTTGACAGCCTAGAAGCTAGGTACAGAAAGGATTTGAATTTCTCTAATACCGATAATTACCCTTATCGGAATTAGAGAAATTGCTCCAAAATAGGTTGTATGTGCCAGGGAGGTTCGGGAGCGATGGCGACAATATATTTGTTCTATAGAATAAGAGTTGGATTTCTATTTACTAAACGGTTTGGTTAAAACACAGAGCAGGAAAGCATAGAAATCTTTTGCTTACTATAGGGAAGGTTATTGAGACGCTACATGACCAAACTTGCATTCGTTCCAATACTGCTTTTGATTGCCTGTCTCTTTGCTGGCATCTATGGGGCAGTTCACAACCAAATCTCTTACACGGTTGCGCCGGAATATTTCACCCAGTTCAAGTTTCATCAATTTCACATCGCTGAAAGTACACCAGACCGTATTGGCGCGGCGATTGTGGGCTGGAATGCAGCCTGGTGGATGGGGCTAGTCGTAGGGAGCATCCTCATTCCAGTTGGTTTCTTGATCCGTGGCAATGACAACTACTTCTGGGGAATGATTAAAGTTTTCGGCATAGTTGTCATCACAGCACTGGTTATCGGACTTACGGCATTAGCGATCGCGTTCCTTGTGATCAACACTGACACGATTGGCGAAATCTCACGCTACGGTAACGAGGTGAGTGATGTTGTTGCATTTGCACGGGCTGGAACCATGCATAACTTCAGCTACCTTGGCGGCCTTATTGGTATCATCACTGGCGGCGTATTGATATTTTTGCTGCGATAGCGATCGCACATTCATGCCTTCACAACCAAACATATAGAATTAAGCACAAATTTCAGATATATGCTGCAAGTGGATGCTGTGGGAAGAAGTAACGGGCTTACTAAACGGTTTGGTTAAATACAAGTATATTCCTCCCAGTTGAATTACTCATCTGATACGTTTTAGTCTGTCTTGTAAGCGGCTGATTATGGAACAGACATATTAGAAGTCTTGTGGCATATGGCAATAGAGCCCCCGATTCAAACAACAAGCCAAGGGGCTGTAAGTAGTTGACAGTCTAACTATGGTTTTCTTGCTCTACAGTCCGTAGCGTGGGTATCTTGCCCGCCACTCCATTAAATCTAGCGCCCAGTGATTTTAGGCGAGAGTCATAAATAATGTAGGTTTGCAAGCGCACCCGATTCTCCATTCACACCAAAAAGCCGCCCCCTGTGGGAGCGGCCTCTTATTTACTTGCCGTTTGGCAAGCCAGTCAACTCAAGCGAATTAACCGTTAATAGCAGGAGCAGTGAGCGCCACAGGAGCAGACTCAGCAGAAGCCAAATCCAAGGGGAAGTTGTGGGCATTACGCTCGTGCATCACTTCGAAACCGAGGTTTGCACGGTTGAGGATATCAGCCCAGGTGTTGATGACACGACCTTGGCTGTCCAGCACGGACTGGTTGAAGTTGAAACCATTGAGGTTGAACGCCATCGTGGACACACCCAAAGCGGTGAACCAGATGCCGACCACGGGCCATGCACCCAAGAAGAAGTGCAAAGCGCGGGAGTTGTTGAAGGAAGCGTATTGGAAGATCAGACGACCGAAGTAGCCGTGGGCTGCAACGATATTGTAGGTCTCTTCTTCTTGACCGAACTTGTAACCGTAGTTCTGGGACTCGTTCTCGGTGGTTTCACGTACCAAGGAGGAGGTCACGAGAGAACCGTGCATTGCGGAGAACAGAGCGCCACCGAACACACCTGCCACACCCAACATATGGAAGGGGTGCATGAGGATGTTGTGCTCAGCTTGGAACACGATCATGAAGTTGAAGGTACCAGAGATACCGAGGGGCATACCATCGGAGAAGGAACCTTGACCCATGGGGTAGATGAGGAAGACAGCAGTCGCAGCGGATACGGGTGCAGAGTAAGCAACACAGATCCAAGGACGCATGCCGAGACGGTAGCTCAGCTCCCACTGACGACCCATGTAGGTGAAGATACCGATGAGGAAGTGGAAGATGACGAGCTGGTAAGGACCACCGTTGTACAACCACTCATCGAGGGAAGCTGCTTCCCAGATGGGGTAGAAGTGCAAGCCGATGGCGTTGGAGGAGGGTACAACTGCGCCAGAGACGATGTTGTTGCCATAGATCAAGGAACCGGCTACGGGCTCACGAATCCCATCGATGTCCAC
>JAAHHN010000243.1 GCA_010672165.1 Spirulina sp. SIO3F2
CAAGAAATTTCCTGCGATGTGCTGGTTGTCGGTGCTGGTCTTGCTGGTACTGCCACCGCCTACTAAGCCCTCCTGGCTGGCCGCACCGTCTGCCTCACCGACATCACCGACTGGCTGGGGGGGCAAATCTCATCTCAGGGGACATCCGCCCTAGACGAACGCCCCACCCAAAGCCGCCTGCACCATTACCCCCGAGGCTATTTAGAGCTGCGCGATCGCCTGCGAGAACAATATGGTCGCCAGAGTGCAGGCCATTGTTGGGTCAGTGCGGCTTGTTTTCTGCCCCAAGACGGCCATGAAATTCTCCAGCAGATGTTGCTCGAAGCGGAACAACAAGGGAACGGTCAACTCCATTGGCTGCCCAACACTGTCATTAAAAACCTAGAGTTTGCCCCTTCACCGATCGATGCCAGCAACCGCGTGATTGCAAGCGCGATCGCCATTCAGCATACTCCCGCTCCCGA
This sequence comes from Spirulina sp. SIO3F2, assembly GCA_010672165.1. Lineage (GTDB taxonomy): Bacteria > Cyanobacteriota > Cyanobacteriia > Cyanobacteriales > Spirulinaceae > SIO3F2. The sequence goes on from JAAHHN010000243.1 coordinate 465, forward strand.
TGCCCCTCCCCTCAACACACTTCCCCTCTCCGCCACGCTCGTTGATGCTTACCAATACGCCGATTCAGCCCAGTTTACCAAAACCATTATTCGGTTCCACCCCTCTGATACTGATTTAACTGTGCCCTGGTACGTCGTGGAGGCGACCGAAACTGGCGAACTACTACCGCTGGCCGGTGTGCCCTATCGTTTGGGGATTGATCCGCGATCGCCCCTAGATCCTTCCGCCTCCAGTTTTGAACCTGACCCCTATTGCACCCAAGGGTTCACCTACACCTTTGCAATGGTTGCCGAAGCCGAACCCCAAACCCATGTGGCTCCGCCGTTTTATAAGCGCTACGCCCCCTACTACAGCTACGAACTGCCCCGGTTTGATTTTGAGTTTGTTTTTATCTACCGCCGCATTTGGGACGAATCCCCCTTGAATCAGGGTCAGGGCTGGGTAATCAGTCCAGGGGATATTTCGATGCAGAACTGGACGTGGGGCAATGACTATCGGCCGGGGACTTCGACAGACAACTTTATTTACAGTCAAGACCAACTCCAGGCGCTGAGACATCTGGAACCGGGGCAATGGTTAGGGGGTTTGCGTCCTGAAGCATTGCAACGGGCTGAGGAGTTGGCGCAAGGCTATTTCTATTGGTTGGTGGCGGGAAGCACCGATTCTCAATTGGGCGCAGACGTGAAGCAACCCCAGCCCCACTATACCTATCTCCAAGGCGAAGCTAGCCCCATGGGAACCGCCCATGGCCTCTCGAAATATCCCTACATCCGGGAAGGGCGACGGCTGATTGGTCGCCCGAGTCCTGGCTATCCAGCGGGGTTTGCGATCGCCGAGATTGATATTTCCCGTACCAACTACCGAGACTATGCTGAACATCTAACCCCCTCTGACTATCGTGCATTACGAACGTTCTTGTCCGGCCGTCGTGCGCCAGCGGTGATCACCGATCAAATCCCCTATACCGAAGCACCCTTGCGCGATCGCGCCACCCTCTACCCTGATTCAGTGGGTATTGGCCATTATGCGATCGACTTTCATCCCTGCCTGCTTCAGAGTCCCCCTGAGGCTCCTGGCAACCTAGAGCGACCCGGTGAACGGGATGGTGCAGGCACAGCCTATCCGTTTCAGATCCCGCTCCGGGCCATGATTCCCCAAGGCGTTGATAATCTTTTGGTCACAGGCAAAAGCATTGCCACTAGCCATATTGCGGCGGCGGCATACCGAGTCCATTCCTTTGAATGGTCAGCGGGCGCAGCGCTGGGGACAGCGGTTGATCTGGCATTAGAACAGGATGAAGTACCGACTCAATGGGTGGATGCGCCCCGAGAACAAAAGCAGCGATTGCGGCAGTTACAACAGCGTTTGAACCAGCAAGGCAACCCCACCCATTTTCCGGGGATGTCGATTTTTAATAACGATTGGCGATCGTGGTATTGACAGAAAAATTTCTGCTTTTATCCTGAGCGGTAATCTGTGGTGGTGAAGGGAATTCAAGGTTGCACCCAATTCCCTTTCACCACAAAAAAACAATATGAAGCAAATATTTAGGAGGTCTATGTAATTAGACGTTTCCGTAAAATACGCGATCGCCCTAATGCTTTTTAAGCCATAAGTCTCGAATTATTCCAAGTAGGGAACTTCTTAGTACAAACTCACGACCTTGACTGTCTAATCACGCTTAATTATGTCCGTAAGTGATACTATCCAAACATCAGTGAACTGTTCTTGCTCCAACACGTTCAAAACTACAACCCCAGCCCTACAGACGGCGGGGTCAATGGTGTTTGCCCTTGTCTCTGTTATGGGGGTTGCGCCTAAACCCTTGTTTGCCCAATCAATCACCACAGCACCCGATGGCACAGGAACAATCGTTGATCACGACGGTAATACCTACCATATTCAAGGGGGAACCCAAGCAGGTCGCAATCTATTTCATTCTTTCCAGGATTTTGGCTTGAATAATGGAGAAATTGCCAACTTCTTGAGTAACCCTGGTGTAACTAATATTTTCGGACGGGTTACAGGGGGAAATCCTTCCATTATTGATGGACTCATTCAAGTTAGTGGTGCAAATTCTAACCTCTATCTGATGAACCCGGCGGGGATGGTGTTTGGCTCCAATGCTAGCCTCAATGTGATGGGGGATTTTACCGCCACAACTGCCACTGGTATTGAATTTAGTGATGGTGTTTTTCATGCCTACGATCGCCCCACCTATGCTCAACTGGTGAGCCCACCCCAAGGCTTTATTTTTAGTAACGCTACTAATGGCAGCATTATCAACCAGGGTGATTTAACCGCCCAAGCAGGCAAAGAAATTAGCTTGGTGGGGGGGACGGTGGTCAACACCGGAACCGTGAAAGCCACTGATGGTCAAATCACCCTGGCGGCTGTGCCAGGCACCAGCCGAGTTAAGCTCAGTCAGCCTGGTATGTTGCTAAGTTTGGAAATTGAAAAGTCCCCAGCAACGTCTGAACTCCAGCCATTGGATCTGCCTGAGTTACTAACAGGAGCAGGTATTCCTGAAAGCTTGCAGGTTAATGCAGGTGATGTAGTTACTACAGGTGAAATTACTGGCCAAGCGGTTACGCTGATGGCCACAGGTCGAGTGAAGCCCAGTGACCCGACCCTGGTACGCACCCATAATGGCACACATCATGCGCCGACTGTGGTGCTGTTGCCGGATGAGCCAGATGGGGCGATCGCTTACACTGCCATTGATAGTCGTGCTGATAACGCCCTTGATCTACTTTATGGTGGTAAATCAGGGACGATTAGCAAGTTGATTATCCGAGAGGAAAAAGGTATTGAGGCGATCGCCCATCAACTCACCGATATTAACGTCGCAGGCTACGAAATTGAGGCGGTCAATATTGTTGCCGAGGGCAATGCAGGCAATTTTTGGCTCGGAAATGAATGGATTACCCATAAAACCGTGGGGAACTATCAGGCTGAATTTGAAGCGATCGGCAATACCTTAACGGCGCAAGCGGATTTGCTGCTCTACAGTTGCTTTATGGCGCTGGGATTACCGGGTGAAACGTTGATGGCCAGTATCGCTGATCTGACGGGGGCGGATGTGGCTGCCTCAGTAAATGCCACAGGCAGCGCCAATTATGGAGCCGATTGGGTGCTAGAGCAGAGCACTGGGGAGATTGAGGCCGCCAACCCCTTTACAGACGAGACGATCGCCAATTGGGACGGGAAACTGGCAACCCTGACGGTGACAAATTTGCTCAATACGGGTGCAGGGTCACTCCGTAACCAGATTGCAGCGGCGGCAGCAGGCGATGATATTGTCTTCAATGTGTCAGGGACAATTAATCTGGGCAGTGAAATTGCGTGGGCAACCAATAACCTAACGATCGATGGTTCTGGCCAAAGTGTGGTGGTGGATGGCGGCGGCAGCGGTCGGCTGTTTAATATTGGAGCGACCAATGCCACTATCAATAATTTAACGCTTCAGAACGGTTCCGTAGGGGGCTCGGGAGGGGGAATCCGACATACTGGCGGGGGGGTCTTACAACTCAATACCACAACAGTTTCTGGCAACAGTTCCGGATCTCGGGGTGGGGGGATCTACAGCCAAGGATTTGCCACAGTCTTAAATTCCACGATCGCCAATAATTCTGCCAGCGACAGAGGGGGGGGGTTGGTGACGTTTGGGAATGCAACCGTCACCAACTCCACAATTGATGCCAATTCCGCTGGGGCTAGGGGTGGGGGCATCCGGAGTCTGGGCAATGTCATAGTGAGTAACTCAACCATTACAAATAATTCCACGGGTACTCGCGGCGGCGGGATTTATAGTGATGGCATTGTGGGGCTGACCACCTCAACTGTGGCGGGGAACTCTGCCAACATTGACGGCGGCGGAATTGTCGCTATCAATAGTGACATCAATATCTTGGCTTCAACCCTTGCGGGGAATGAAGCGGTCACTGGAAATGGCGGGGGTCTTTCTATTACTAACGGGAATGTAACCCTTAGTAATTCAACGCTATCGGGGAACATCGCTAACGATTTTGGGGGTGGACTATTTCTGAATGCGGGTGATGCGACGATAACGAACAGTACGATCGCCTTTAACGTGGCGGATTCAGACACGTTCGGCTTTGGGGAGGGGGGCGGTCTACATATAACAGGCATCGGAACGCATCAAATTGTGAATTCTATTATTGCTAATAATAGTGATCTGAGTATGCCTGGTTCTAACTTCGCAGATATCAGCGCCGATCTGAGCCTAAGTACTATGCAAAATAGCCTGGTTCAAGACATCACAGGTATTAGTGGTACAACCCTGACAAACGGCGTCAATGGCAACATTATTGGTTTAGATCCACAACTTGCGCCACTGGCGAATAATGGCGGCCCGACCCAAACCCATGCCTTGCAAACTGGGAGCCCGGCTCTAGATGCGGGTGATAATGCCTTTGCCACAGCAACGGATCAACGGGGTCAGGCCCGGATTGCCAACGGCACAATTGATCTTGGGGCCTTGGAAGTGGCGATTACGCCACCCACTATGCCGACGCCCACACCGCCTCCAACAACGCCCACACCGACGCTGCCCCCCTCTACCAGTTTTACGTCAACCCAAGACGTCAATAACCTGAAAACGTCGGAGTCAGTGGAATTTACGCCTGTGGTTATTGGCGATCGCATCGATCAACTCCTGGCTAGCGACCAAATTTGTGGGGCAGTCGAGGCGGCCGATCGCTACCATACCCAGGAATTTCGTCAGCATTTTGGGCAATTTGCCCTCGAGGATCCCCTCTCCTGCGATGAAATGCAGCGGCAACTGCCCGAGGATGCCATGCTGGTTTCAGTCTTTGCCAACGCCGATCAACTCCATCTCGTCACCCTCACAACCAAAGGCGACCCGACCCATTACACCGTGCCGATTCCACGGGAAACGGTCTTAGCCACCATCACAGCGTTTCAGCAGAGCCTGACTAACCCTATTCTGCGTAAGAGCGATCAATTCTTAGCCCCCTCCCAGCAGCTTTATCAGTGGATTGTGGAACCGTTGGAAGCCCAGCTCCGCGATCGGGGAACCCATAACATCCTCTTCACCCTCGGCGATGGTTTGCGAACCTTACCCCTAGCAGCATTACACGATGGCAAACAGTTCCTGCTCGAAAACTACCAGGCGTCACTGATCCCAAGTCTGTCGCTGACACCCACCCATCGCCCTGATTTACAGGATGCCTCCGTCCTGGCTGTGGGGATCTCGGAATTTGACGAGTTGACTCCCTTACCCGCAGTCCCTGTGGAAATTGCCAGCATCAAAGCCCAATTTCCAAAAACGAACAGTGTTCAGAATAAAGACGCCACATTCACCAATTTTCAAAATCAGCTCCAAAACCGTTCAAATCAAATTGTTCACCTCTCAACCCACGGGAATTTCCGACCGGGTCAGGCGGCGAGTTCTTATATTCAGTTTTGGGATAATCAGCTCAATCTAGAAGATGTTCAAGACTTAAATTGGTCGCAGAGTGCGGTGGAATTATTGGTGTTGAGTGCTTGTCAGACCGCGCTGGGGGATACCTCTGTGGAATATGGCTTTGCGGGACTCGCGGTGCAAGCCCAGGCCGGAGCAGCGGTTGCAGGCCTGTGGGGTGCCAATGACACTGCCACCTTGGCGCTGATGAATGAGTTTTATCGGCAGTTACGGTTGGGCCAACCCAAAGGGGAAGCCCTCAGACAAGCTCAACTAGCACTTTTGCAGGGGACAGTGCGGGTGGAAAACAAACAACTGGTGGGCCAGGGGAAGGATATTAGACTCCCTTCAGATCTCCAACGGTTTGGCGATCGCTCTTTCTGGCATCCCTACTATTGGTCAGCGTTTACCCTTATTGGTAATCCGTGGTGAACCCCACAAATCCAAATAGATAATATCGGCAATTTTGCATAAACAACCTCCGCAAAATTGCCCAATCTCTTCTTACTATAGTGATAAATATCCACCTGGATATTGTTTGCTCAAAATAATATCCAGTTGATAGTAGTAAGACTTAGATTGAATTGCCACAATTTTGCTTATTGCGTATTTATGACGATAAGATCGGACGTTTTGGAGAATCTCGACTCTCCAATTCCCACTTAATAAATCTCTCTTTTTTTTCTAGCCAATAACCTCTAGAAGATCCCATAATCTTGACTCTCAAACAGCCATCTCAGCAGTTAGGTTTAGGCGTGCTCTTGACTCTCAAAATATGGAGCATCATAACTTCCGCTGGGCTGGCCCAATCCATTACGGTTGCTCCCGATGGTACAAGCACAATCATTGATCACAATGGCAAAACCTACCACATCGAAGGGGGAACCCAGGTTGGGGAAAACCTTTTCCATTCTTTTCAAACTTTTGGTTTGAGTGCAGGTGAGATTGCCAACTTTCAGAGTCATCCCAGCATTAATAATATTTTCGGGCGTGTAGTTGGTGGTAACATCTCGATGATTGATGGCTTGATTCAGGCAAACTCGAATCTGTATCTGATGAATCCGGCGGGGATGGTGTTTGGCCCTAATGCCAGTCTGAATGTGGGGGGTGATTTTTTTGCAACTACTGCCGATCGCATTGGGTTTGAGAACGGTTGGTTTAACGCGACAGGAACCAATGACTACGCCCAACTCGCAGGAACTCCGAATCAATTTGCATTCATAAGTGAAAATCCTAGCGCAATTCTCAATCAAGGCAGTCTCCAAACAGCAGGGGATCTCAGCTTCATCAGTGGCACAGTTCAGAATCAGGGAGAGATTATTTCAACGCAGGGGAACATCACGTTGGCGGCTGTACCCGGAACCCGATTAGTGAATCTCGCTCAACCGGGTATGTTGTTGAGTTTGGATTTGCCTGAAACAGCTTTAAATCAAGACATTTCCTTGTTGGATTTACCAGGGCTGCTGACTGGCCCGGTGGGCGATGTAGACATTACCGGCACGGTACAAGGAGAGCAGATTGATTTGTACGCTGCGGGGCGAGTCATCCCGAGCGATCCCAGCTTAATGCAAGGAAAAACACGGGTGATTCGCTTTAGCGAGACGGGAGAGAATCCAGAGCAAGCGGTTTTTATCGACCGTCGTGCGGACAATCCTGAAGCGTTGCTCTATGGCGCTGAGTCAGGAACCGTGACGCAGATTATTGACAGAGATGAGAACGGCATTGATGTTGTTACTCAGCAGTTGCGTGAAATTAGCAATGTGGTGGGTGAGTTGGAGTCGGTGGCGATCGTGGCGGAGGGGAACGCAGGCAATTTCTGGCTAGGGGATCAATGGATTCGTAGTAAGAATATTGCTGATTATCAGCAACAATTGCAGACATGGGGTGATACTTTAACCAAGAATGCAGATATCCTCCTATACAGTTGCTTCACCGCTTTAGACGCGACAGGCGAGGCGCTGATTAACAATCTTGCAAACCTGACTGGGGCAGATGTAGCGGCCTCAGTGGATCTAACGGGTAGTAGTCTCTATGGCGGTGATTGGGAGCTAGAGGCAAAAACAGGGACGATTGAGGGCAGGAATCCTTTCACCGCTGAAACCTGGACTCAGTGGGAGGGCAAGCTGGCGACACTCACGGTGCAAAATGCGGGGGATAATTTAACGGTTGATGGGAGCTTGACCTTACGGGAGGCATTGCAAGCAGCGAATACCGATAGCCTCGTCGATGGGCAAATGGGGTCAGGGACGGACACAATTATGTTTGATACCAGTGGGGTGTTTGCAACCGCTCAAACGATCACAACCACCTTGGGTGAGTTTACGATTTCTGATGATGTGGTGATTCAGGGCACGGGTCAGTCTCAGCTAGCGATCGATGGGGGAGGGACAAATCGGGTATTCAATATCACCAATGGAGATGTCACCCTGCGCAACCTCACGGTTCGGAATGGCAGGACAACTCTGAGCGGTGGTGGGATTCAGCTAAATTCCTTCACAAATAGCTTAATGCTTGAGCAAGTGAATATAATTGGCAACTCGGCAGGACTTAGGGGTGGAGGCATCTATGCTTTCAGCAAAGTGACCGCAATTGGTTCTTTTATATCAGGCAATGTAGCTGGGTTTTCTGGTGGGGGGATATCTAGTGGCAATGATGTAACCGTAATCAGTTCTACTGTGTTAAGCAACTCGGCAGTCAATAGAGGTGGGGGCATCTATACTAATTTTAGCAGTTCAACAACTGTAACCAACTCACCTGTGTCGGGCAACTCAGCAGGGGATTTAGGTGGGGGCATCTTTGCTCTTAATGATGCAACCATAACCAACTCGACGGTGTCGGGCAACTCAGCCATCAATAGGGGTGGGGGAATCTTTGCTCTTAACGGTACAACGACCTTAAACAACTCAACTGTGTCGGGTAACTTGGCAAGCCTTAGAGGTGGAGGAATCTATGCTCTTAACGGTGCAACGACCTTAACTAGCTCAACTGTGTCGGGTAACTTGGCAAGCCTTAGAGGTGGAGGAATCTATGCTCTTAACGGTGCAACAACCTTAACCAGCTCAACTGTGTCGGGTAACTCGGTAGGCCTTAGAGGTGGAGGAATCTATGCTCTTAACGGTGCAACAACCTTAACCAGCTCAACTGTGTCGGGTAACTCCGCTGGGGTTTTGGGTGGCGGCATTTATACTGCTAATACTGTAACTGTAACGAACTCAACCCTATCGGGTAACTCCGCTGGTAATAATGGTGGGGGCATTGTTACTTCTAATAATGTGACTCTAACGAACTCAACCGTGTCGGGCAACTCCGCTGGTAATAATGGTGGAGGAATTTATGCTGTCAATAACACTACTGCAACCCAATCAACTGTGTCGGGTAACAGTGCTGGCAATCAAGGCGGTGGTATTTTTCAACAATCTGGTGCGGTTAATTTACTCAATGCAACGATCGCTTTCAACAGAAGCAGCCTTGGGGGAGGAATAGCTGTTAATGGAACCCAAAGCAACAGCATCGTTAATAGCATTGTTGCCAACAATTCTGGCAGTACTGGTGCTGATATCAATGCCAATTTCAGTACTAGCACGGTATCCCATAGCCTGATTCAAAACATTGCAGGTATTACAGGTTTAACGCTCACAGATGGCGTCAATGGCAATATCATCGGTCAAGATCCACGCCTTGCTCCTCTGGCTAATAATGGTGGTTCAACTCTGACTCATGCTCTCTTTCCAGAGAGTCCCGCGATCGATGCCGGGGACAATAGCGTACTCAGCTTTAGTCTGGATCAGCGAGGGCAAATTCGCATTTTTAATGGCACGGTTGATATGGGTGCGTTA
>JAAHHN010000244.1 GCA_010672165.1 Spirulina sp. SIO3F2
TCTATCTGCGTGACCCCGATGGTTACACATTGGAGTTGTCCTATGGGCAAATTGTGGAATTTACGGTTGAGGCTGCTGCTCAAGCAAGTCAATCGATTTTAGAGCCTTGATGGTGCCCCAAGATTGGGCAATGCTGAGATCTCTAGCCTACAATCATCAATGATTGGCCCTGTTTGAATGGGGTTTGCTTGCTCATACAATTGTTCTCTATTTGTGTCGAACTCGAACCCACCCTTCTCTCGCTCACCCCGCAACGGGACAAACCCATCGCCCAAACTCAATTTGGGCGATCGCATGTCAGCCTTTCCTATACCGGGCAGCGACGAAGAAAGCATCAATCTGCAACTGGTGTTGTCAGTATTGCAACGTCGCTGGTGGATCTTGCTGTTGGTGAGTTCAGTAATTAGCACCGTTATGGGGATTCGGGTCTTTCAAGAAGATCCTCTCTATCGCAGCAGTTTCCGCCTGTTAGTCGAGCCGATCGCCAGCGATCAGCGCTTTGACCAATTTAGCCAGAGTCTGGTCAACCAATTGGGTCTGGAGTTTGACTATGACACCCAGATTCAGGTGCTCCAAAGTCCCACTGTGCTCCAACCAATCGTCAAGCAAATCCAAGCCAAATACGAACTGGACTATCACGGTCTCGTGGGCAGTATGACGATTAATCAGCTAGAGGGCACCAAAATTTTGGAGGTAGGGTTTCAAGACTCTGACCCCAACAAAATTCGCTATATCCTTGATGCGCTATCGATTGGATTTATTGATTATTCTCGGGTTGAGCAGAAGACAGGCCGTGAGAAGGGGCTGGATTTTGTGGAAACTCAGCTCACGAAACAGCGCAAGGCGGTGAACCAACTCCAAGAACAGGTAGAGGCCTTCCGCAAGCGACATAATCTACTCGACCCTGATGTGCAGGGCGAAGCGGTAGCGAACCGCCTCAATACGATTGTGGAAGAGCGGCGTGGCGTAGCATCGTCCTTACAAGAAACTGACAAGCTCTACGCTAAATTACAAGAGCAGTTGGGCCTCGATCTCGATACGGCCTTAGTGGTCTCAGCGTTGAGTGAAGCCCCCCGATATCAAGGCCTGCTTAATGATCTTAAAGATGTGGAAACGGAATTGGCCCTAGAGTCCACTCGGTTTAGTGCTAATCATCCTGAAATTGCCCGCCTGCGTGATCGCCGGGATAAGCTACTGCCGTTGGTGCAGGTGGAGGCGGCTAAGGTGCTCGGTACGGCCGCTGAACGCTCACCGGATTTCCAAGCCATTGCGCCCAACAGCATTCGATTGCAACTCACCCAAGCTTTCCTTGATGCAACTAACGATCGCCAAGTTCTGGCCGTACGCTCAGCCGCCTTAGCCCTGGCGGAAGGTCAAACCCGTAAAGACATCCAGAACTTTGCCCGCCTGAGCCGGGAATATAGCGACTTGCAACGCGAGCTAACCGTTGCTACCGAGAGCTTGAGTCGTTTTTTGGCGGTGCAGCAAGACCTGCAAATTGAATCGGCTCAGCGTACCGCTGCGTGGGATCTACTTAATGCCCCCGAAACACCGCTCTATCCGATCGCACCCAATGTCCCCCGCGGGCTAGCCCTCAGTATTGTGGCAGGTTTGCTAGCGGGAATTGGCACCACTTTGATTGCAGAAAAACTGGATGTTCGCTTCCATTCTGCCGATGAACTTAAAGAAATGGCTCGCTTGCCCTTGCTCGGTACAATTCCCTACCGGAAAGAATTTAAAGGCAAAACGGGGGTTGCCCGCACATTACCCCTGCGCTCCCTTTCCCAACGCTACCGCACCTCACCCTTTCTCGAAGCTTTTCGCTCCCTCAATGCTAACCTGTCGTTTTTTACCCCAGATAAGCCTCTCCAAGTCTTACTGGTGAGTTCCTCTGTGCCCTTAGAGGGTAAGTCCACCACCTCGATTCACCTGGCCCAGACCGCAGCGGCGATGGGCCAGCGAGTGCTGCTAGTGGATGCAGACTTGCGGCGGCCGCAGGTTCATGCCATGACTGACTTGCCCAATGTTTGGGGTCTCTCTCACGTCATCTCGATGGATATTGACCCGGAGGAAGTGATTCAACAATCACCCAATGATGAAAACCTGTTTGTGCTCACATCCGGGCAAATTCCCCCTGATCCCACCCGTTTGCTCTCGTCCCAACGGATGCATACCCTGGTGCAAACCTTCCGCCAGCGCTATGACCTAGTGATTTTTGATACGCCGCCGATGTTGGGCTTAGCCGATGCTAAGTTTTTGGCCGTGCATACAGATGTCATGCTACTGGTGGTGCGTTTGGGCTGGACCGATCGCAATCTCTTTAAACAAGTGCTTGAAGCCGTCAAAGTCTCCCAAACCTCCGGCATTGGCTTGGTAGCCAATGGGGTCAAGGATCTCTCTTCCGGGTCTTACTATTATTATCACCGCTATTTTTCGGACGAACAGACGGTTCCCCAAATTCAAGACCAAATCCAAGAATCATGAGATATTCCCTAGCGATCGCCACCACCCTCACCCTTTGGGGGCTTGGAACAGGTTCGGGTCTGGCCCAAATCCAAGACTTTGAGGGGCCCCAAATCGATGGAGCTCCCGTCTTTATCCCACCAGGAGAGGTGATTGACCCGGTGGAAATAGTGGAACCCCTGGATGAGCAGTTTGAGGTTGGCCCTCAGCCTGGCCCTGACCAAATCCCCACAACACCAACAAGTGATGATGCGTTTATCCCCGTTGTTCCAGCAACGGAGCCAACCCCTACATTCAACCCAGCGCGGCCAGCCGTGAATCCCCTACCTGCTACTGCCTTGCCAGGGGGAGAAACCGCCTACACCTTAGATGGTGGTGACGTGCTCCAGATCAATGTCTTTGATGTCCCGGATTATACCGGCCAATATATTGTGGCGATTGATGGGACGATTCATATGCCCTTACTGGGGTCAATTAATGTGCGGGGCTTAACGATCGCGGAGTTAAATCAGACCCTAGAGGCTGCCTATCAGCGCTATTTGGTGCGGCCATTGATCAATACCAGTCTCCTCTCGCTCCGGCCATTGCAAGTGGCGATCGCAGGCGCTGTGGAGAACCCTGGCACTTACACCTCGGTGGATACCACCACCAGCCGACGGTTTTTAACCGCTGTGGAAGCCTTAGAACTTGCCAATGGCGTCACCTTTTCCGCAGACATTCGCAATGTGCAACTGCGCCGTCAAACGTCTGGTGTGGAACGGGTCTATCGCCTCAACCTTTGGGATTTGGTGCAATATGGCGATATTCACCAAAATGTCACCTTGCGAGATGGTGATAGCATCTTCGTGCCCACGACCAACACCTATGATCCGATCGATATTCAAGTGCTACTTGCCGCCAGTTTTGCCCCCGATGTGCTTCCGGCGGTACAAGTCAATGTCTCGGGTGAAGTGTCTCGACCGGGAACTTATTTAGTGACAGTGGGGAATGCGCTATCTGCCCCGGTTCCCCCCACAGTGACAGCTGCCTTGGCCGCCGCTGGCGGGATTACGCCCAACGCAGATATCCGCAACATTAGTTTGCGTCGCAGTGATCGCCAAGGCCAGGAAACAATTTTGGATATTGACCTCTGGGCCCTACTCATCGAAGGAGACATTAACCAAGATGTATTACTCCAGCCCTACGATGCCATTATTATCCCCCGCGATAATGATATTACGCCGGAAGAGGCGATCGCCTTAGCCAAAACCAGTTTTTCCCCGGATCAAATTATCGTTTCAGTTATTGGTGAAGTGGTGAGCGCTGGTCGCCTGACGCTGGAGCCGGGTGCAACCTTAAACCAAGGCATCTTAAGCGCAGGTGGCTTTAACAATGTGCGAGCCAAAAAAGCTTTTGTGGATTTGATCCGCCTCAATCCTGATGGTACGGTAACCAATCGCAAAGTTGATGTGGACTTTGCTGCGGGATTAAACGACGAGAATAATCCAGTGTTGCAGAATGGGGATGTGGTTGTGGTGCGGCGTAATGCCCTCACTGGCTTCAACGATGTGCTCCAGGCATTGCTCTCTCCCGTGACCAATACCTTTAGTGCCCTCAACTTCTTCCGCATTTTTGGTATTCTGCAAACCGATCAGTAAGTTATTGTGTCCCCTCTACCCCTTCCCCGCTTAATCACGCTCATTGTGGGCATTTGTGTGATTTTGGGACTGGTGTTGTGGCTGGTGGATTCGCTCTATCGGCTCTACTTTCAGATTTCGTTTACTGCCCCGCTGCTGGCCAATCTGCTGCTGTTGTTGATTTTGGTGATCTTGGGCCTGCTGATTTGGGCCTTTATTTACTATTTCAACCTGTTTACAAATCCCAAAGCGGCGCGTCGAGAACGCCCCCATTCTGCACCTGTGGTACAACTCCCCCGTGAGAAAGCCGCGATCGCCCAGGAGAACTTAACGGCCGTACAGCAGCAGGTGCAACAAATTCAAGACCAAGTCAGTCAGAAGGCCCTGTTGGATCGCTCGCAAGAACTTGAAGCGAGCCTCGATCGCGGCGCTCTCAAGGTAATTATTTTTGGTACAGGATCAGCAGGTAAAACAACCCTGGTGAATGCCATGATTGGCGAGATGGTGGGTGAGGTGGGAGCCGCAATGGGCACAACCACTTTGGGCCAAGCGTATACCCTACGGTTGGCAGGCCTGGGACGAGATATTTTACTGATTGATACCCCCGGTATCTTAGAAGCAGGAGTGGCAGGGACAGAACGGGAAGCGATCGCTCGGCAACTGGCCACAGAAGCTGACCTCCTCCTGTTTGTGGTAGATAATGACCTGCGCCAATCGGAATATGATCCCCTCACAGCATTAGCCCAAATGGGCAAGCGTTCCTTGCTCGTCTTCAACAAAGCCGATCTCTACACCGACGTTGAACAGACCGCGATTTGTAATCAACTAGCCCAGCGGGTCGCATCCACAATTCCGGCTGCCGATGTGGTTGCGATCGCCGCTCGACCCAGTGCCTATCGCCAAGAAGACGGCACAGTTGTACAACCAGAACCGGAAATTTTCCCATTGCTTAAGCGGATTGCCGCAATTTTGCGAGCGGAAGGGGAAGATCTAGTCGCCGACAATATCCTCTTACAGTCCCAACGCCTCGGCGAAGAAGCTCGCCGCCTGATTGATAAACAACGACGCCGCCAAGCCGATGGAATTATCGATCGCTATCAATGGATTGGGGCGGGCGCGATCGTGGTTACACCCCTGCCGGTGGTGGATCTGCTGGCCACCGCCGCCGTCAATGCTCAGATGGTCGTGGAGATTGGCAAGATCTATGGGTGCAGCCTCAACCTCGATCGCGGCCGAGAACTTGCCCTCTCGCTGGGCAAAACCCTGGTGAGTTTAGGCATTGTCAAAGGTGCTGTACAGCTCCTCTCCACGGCGCTGCAATTCAACGTGGCCACCTACGTGATCGGCAAGAGCATCCAGGGGGTCAGTGCTGCCTATCTAACCCGGATTGCAGGCAAGAGCTTTATTGAATATTTTCGCCATAACCAAGATTGGGGGGATGGGGGGATGGCTGAGGTGGTGCAGCAGCAGTTTCAACTGGTGCAGAAGGAAGAATTTGTTAAAGGATTTGTTAAGGAGGCGATCGCTAAAGTGGTGACACCCATTCAAGAACGGTTGCAAATCACGGCGACTCTTGAACCCACGCCTGAAGAGGCAAGCCTTCCCGAAACCACTCCTTTCCCGCTGGCTCCACTACAAGCGCCTGAGCCCCTACCCGAGGCCTATCAACTCCCCTATCCGGATGATTGGTCTGAGCCGCCTGGGCAAGGACAAGAGGATTGGTGAATAAGTCAATATCCCTTACTTTGACTTCCCCTCAGAAAACCACCGCTTAGCCTTGCGACGAATACGCTGAAGCAAACTTAGCGGGGCGTCTAAGGGTTTGGGTTGTCCCTTGAAGCGCGGACGCTCTTCCGGATGGTGCCAATAGCGATAAGTCAAAAACGTCTCGCGGTAGGGCAAATCGAGGTTTTCGCCAGCACAGAGTCGTGGGAACAAGGCAATATCGAGGCCAATGTAATGGAGATAAGTGAGGCGATTGCCGCGATCGAAAAGCAGATGGTCGCGGGTTTCAAAATGGGTGGAGGTGACCGCACAGCCTGTAGACTCAGTCGGATCGAGATGAACCGCAAAGTTATGAATCGACTGGCGCGATCGCATCAATAAATAGTTCAGCACAGATTGGTTGGGGGCTCGGGGATATAAAATCTCAGCTTCACCGGCCGCAAGTTGTTTGACTAAATCAAGGCGTTGCTCAGGGGGCAAGAGGTGGCGATGACCGCCAAAACATCCGGAGCAGAAAATTTCTTGGGCAATCCGTCCAGGTGGAAAAATATCATGCAATTTGGCAGAGTTCACATTGTAGATATGGCTGGGATCTTTGAATTGAAAGTCGTAGGTCACCACATCACTGCGATCGAGCTGCTCAAACATAAATCCGAGATCATTGAGCACCACCACATCAGCATCAAAATAGATAAAGCGATCGAACGGGGCTGTCGCATCAAAAGCGGCGTAGCGATGGTTTGCGCCCAGCCGTCGAACACCTTGAATCCCCTGCTGTTGCCAATTTTGCAGGGCGGTGGGATGGGTTCCCCAAACCTGATAGGAGAGATCTTCCCACGGTTTAAACAGCGCCGGGTCATTGAGCAAGGTTACATTAGGGCGTTGGGCAATCTCAGCCGCGATCCGCTCTGTGTGTTCATCATAGGCAAACACCGCAACTGGATAGTCACCCGCGTTGACGGCCACACTGTTGAGAAAGGCAATTAGCTGGTCATAGACTTTATCATTCGCCAGGGTGTAGATCCCGTCCGTCATGCCACGCTCCTTGGGTGATGGATCTCTTCAACCTTAAACGCTCCACGCTAAAGATGGTATTTTTATTGCAATTCGCTATACCTTAATGTTTCCTCAGGCGGCATTGCCTGGGCAAAATAATAACCTTGGCAATATTGCAATCCCATCTTTTTGAGAATTTGTAGCTGTTGTTCTGTTTCTACTCCCTCTGCAACACACTGAAACTTTAAGTCAGTGCATAGTGCATTCACATGCTTGACAACTTTATAGCCAGAAGGTTGGTCTATGCGAGTAATAATACTTCTATCGAGCTTAACCGTATGGATTGGGAGTTCGGAGAGGGTGAGTAAATTTGAGTAGCCAGCACCGAAATCATCGAGCGCAATCGTAAATCCTTGTTCCCTTAGATATAGAACACCAGATTTACAATCAGAGAATTCGATCAGGCTACGCTCAATAATCTCGAACTCAATTCTTTGATTCATCAGCGCCATGACAATTTTCTGTAAGGTATTGCCATTTCCCAAAGTATCAGGATGTAAGTTGATACTTATCTCGGGGGAAAAACCATATTTTTTCCAGTTGTTTAGATCCTGACTCACGGTTTGGCAGACCCATAAATCAATGAGTGCTGCCAGACCAGCCTTCTCAATATCTTCAAGGAAATAAGGACCCATAACATGACCACTCGGGGTTTTCAGTCTTAATAGTGCTTCGAATTGGTGGCAAATATTTTTTTTAATATCAATTTTAGGTTGATAATATACAGTCAAAGAATTTTTTTGTAGCAGTTCGATAATCTTGTCCAGCTTAACATTCGCACGAATAATAGAAGCTTGCTCCTTGTGAAACTCTATTCCTTCGGCCGCCTGAAGAGAATCTAAGAGTCCTAAATGCCGCTCCATTTTTTGGATATGATAATTCGGATTTTGCAATCGAGAAAATCGTTTTACATACGGACGATATATTGCTATATCACAAACCAGAAGAAATGCTTGCAAAGCAATAATATAAATACTGTTATCGAACGTCAAGTACGCATTCAAGAATATTGGTGTCGTCCAGGCAACAGAAGCATCTGAGACTCCATTCGAGATTAATGGTAAGCAAATATAAGCAACTGAAATATTGAATGCAGGCACCAGCAAAAAAGGGGTGAGCAATACACGGTTTAAGACAATGGGAATACCAAACAACAAAATTTCATTGATATTAAACAAGACAAAAGGGAGTGAGAGCCTGGCAATCTCAAAACTCTGCTTACTTTTTGAGAACAAGAGTATTGAGATAAGTAGAGATAGACCTGAGCCCGAACCACCACAGACTACAAAAAGATCATGAAACTGCTGATAGCTCAAGTTTTCAAAAATAGTATAACTATACAGATCTGCTCCAATAATAGTGTCAAAAAAATTTCTTCCATGAATCCCCAAAAACCATAATATTTGACCAAAAAGAGTTCTCAGGATATAATTTAAATCTTGACCAATGGATAACAGCTCTATTTCCGGAAGCAGAGGCTTGCTAATCAAAAGATATGTAACAGTATGAATTGCGATTGATATCAGATAAGTAATGGCAAAAGGAAAAGCTATCTCATGAATTTCACGGATTTTGTGATGAGTTTTTCCATGAAAATTGAGCTGAAGTTTGGCTGTTAAATATTTTAGCAAGCCAATTGATATAATAGGTATTGCGACAATGAGAAGAGATGGCTCTGAATAAATAAAGAGAGCATTGCTTTGATTTCCGCTAATTATCGAATCCAGAGAAAAGAGGATCGAAATTGACAACAATATAGACAGTAAGGGAGGGACTTTTAAACGTCTCGCAATGTGAAATGTCAGTGAGATCAACAATGCCAATGGCAGATATTGATTTGGCGCATTGCTTAATTTTTTTATCGCATTGATATCAAGTAAATTGGACTCAAATTCAATACTTTCTAAAAATTGACCGATCAGAAGTGCTAAAGAAGAAACAATAACATAGGGAACTAACGAGATGAAGGATTCTCTGATTGCAGTGAGGGTTAGTGAGAGATAGTTTCTCCAGTTTTGTTTGATTTTGAATCTTGGGTTAGGTTTAGAGTATGCAGACATAGGATATTGGTTCACCTAATCACTATTCTATATAAGGAAGTGAGCGATCGCGGCTACTCTGTGACAAGAGAAATACTCCAGTCTTGAGATTTGCTAATCAATACCATCAGGATTTTAGTGAGAACCAGTAGCTGAATGCATCTGGCCCTATTCAATACTTTCTGACTCCATAATTCTTAAGGAGAAAATCTCTTAATTGGCAGTGGGTCAGGGGCTGTTGCTTCTGTGACACGATAATGGATGTTGAGTCCAAGGGAAATTCAGCGGAACGTAGCCACTGGTTCTCGCGGAGCGTCTCAGGACGCTTGTCTAAACCCAATTATTGTGATTGCAAAGTGAGATTTTAAGTCAATGCAATTGAACCAGCTTGCCGCCCAGCTACGCCAGACATTGGGTATCACGCAAAAACAAGATATTCAACTTGCAGCCCAATATTTGCCCTCAACCGCCGAGCAACTGATTCGCTTGGGAGATGATTGTGCGGCAATTCCGCAAGGCGATCGCTACCTCCTACTCGCCGCCGAAGGAATGTTGCCCCAACTCGTCACCGCCGAACCTTGGTTTGCCGGTTGGTGTGCGGTGATGGTGAATGTCAGTGATATCTATGCAATGGGGGGAGAGCCGATCGCAGTGGTGGATACGCTCTGGTCATTGTCAACGGCAGTGGGCCAGGCACTTTGGGAGGGCATGCAAGCAGCAGCCCAGGCTTATGATGTGCCGATCGTGGGCGGTCATACCAATTGCCACAGTGACTACACTGCTCTCTCGGTGGCAATCTTGGGCCAGGCAAAGCAGATCGGAAGAGCGGCAGGTAGGG
>JAAHHN010000245.1 GCA_010672165.1 Spirulina sp. SIO3F2
TCCAGTAACTGAGCGTCCCGTTCAGTTACTGGGATCTGATTTGTTGTTATGGCGCACCACATTCTTCGATATTCAACCCCATAGCCGAGGGACGGAACTCCATCAAGGGAGCGCTTGGCTTTATGAAAATCAACAAGAGCCAATTATTAATCCGAAAGATCGTGAGGAGCTTTGTCAGGTCACTTGTTGGGTTGCACTTACAGATACGAATCAAGAGAATGGCTGCATGTTGATGTATCCAGGAACTGGACGTGAGATTTTCCCCATCAAGTTATTGGATGATGCTGAGCAAGATAAGGCTAATAATGTTTATGGTGCACATCCAGCCGAGATTGACTATCCTGGTGATCTGCCTAAACCCAATTACTTGGAAGCAAAAGCGGGTCAGTTCTTCTTGTTTTCTGAGCGTTATATTCACGGTTCTTTGGATAACCGTAGTGACAACTCACGCTGGGGTGTAAATGGTCGAATTGCCACAACCAGCACCCGAGTTTATAGTCAAGCAATGATTGAGCAGGATCATCACCATAAGTATTTCCGAGTTAAATACAAGAGCCTCAATAAATGGAAGGCAATTTTACTCCGGGGGGAAGATCACTTTGGTTACAATAAGTATTAGGTGTTAGTCTAGATGATTGATTAAAGTCGGGCAGTTTCAAAAACCTCTCCGACTTTTTTGTATTCCTTCAGTACAACATTTTTAAAAGTTGATTGATTTGGTGGCGTTGCATAATTGCGAGAGGAAGTAGATTAAAAGAACGTCACATGATCAAGCTTTGTGCCTGATCTTAGCCTTTACACATTGATGGATAATCCTCCTTCATTTCAGCAACGCCTATTTGGTCATATATAATCATGTCGGTCAAAGCTTGCTAAGTGCGATCGCACCGCTTCTTTGAAGGCGATAAACCCATAGCTAGCAATCACCGCAGTCCGTAAATAATCTGGCTCAAAAAGCGATCGCTGGGGATAGGTGCAATCGAGTAATTGAATCAAAGCTTGAGCAATTTGATTCACGTCAGTGGGATTAACTAATACCCCGAGTTCCCCATTTTTGAGTGCATCGATCGCGCCATCTTGATTCCCTCCCAAACTGGGTTTCCCACAGGCTAGCGCTTCGAGGTACACAATGCCAAAACCTTCTCCTTGGCTCGGCATAGCAAACACATCGCAAAGATTGTAATGGGCACATAACTCAGCATCTGGCACAAAACCCGCGAGTGTTACGCAGTCAGTGAGTTCGAGTTCCTGAATCAGTGCCTCAACCCGGGGACGATCGCTTCCTTTGCCCACAATCAAATAATGTACCTGGGGAATTGCGGCGCGAATCTGGGGTAAGGCTCGCAATATCTGGTCATAGCCTTTATAGGCTTGACTCGCATCAAGCCGTGCCACCGTGAGTAGGATGGATTGACTTGCCTTGATACCGTAACGCTCTAAAAGCTGCGGCGATTTCGGTGCAGGTTGAAAGGCTTGAGCATCAAATGTATTGGGCAATAGACCAACCTTCTGAGGGTCGAGCTGTGCTTCGGCGAGGAGGCGATCGCGTGTATAGCCACTTACACAAAGAATGCGATCGGCTTGTACCAAACTGCTGGTCAAAGCACGATTTTGGATATCCCAAACCTCTGTACCGTGGGCAATAATCCAATAGGGAATACCCAGAAATTTGTGAATTTTAGCCGCTAAAACCCCGAAATTAGCATGGGAGGCAATGATCAGGTTAGGACGTTCCCAAAAACCAAACCAAACCAATTGCAGAGCATAACTTATCGTACGCCAGCGTAGCGAAGCTCGGCCGGCAAAGGAATACCGGGTGTTGGTAGACAACAATACTTCACCCACAGTCCGGGTATCGTGCTTGAGTAAGACTCGATATTGATGTGCTGGGCCTAGATTTTGCAAGGCTTGGAGCAAAAAAGCGGAATAGACTTGAATGCCCCCCTTAAATTCAAAAATATTAGGGAACCAGAGATGGATTTTCATCCGTTCGTATGGGTTTTGAGAGCATCCAGTACAGCTGCGGCGTGACCCTTGGTGCGGACTTTGGTCCAAACTTGCGCGATCGCCTGCTCAGGGTTAATTAGAAATGTGGAGCGAATAATCCCCATAAATTCCTTGCCCATAAACTTTTTGAGTCCCCAAATGCCGTAAGCCTCCGCAATTTGATGTTCTGGATCACTCAGCAGGGTAATTGTTAACGCGTGCTTAGTCACGAACTTTTCGTGAGATTTTGATGAATCAGGACTGACGCCGACGACCTGTGCGCCTAACGCCTGAAATTCCGCTAAATAACTGGTAAAGTCTCTGGCTTCAGTGGTGCAACCCGGTGTGTTGTCCTTCGGGTAAAAATAGAGCACCAGCCATTGGCCAGCAAAATCGCTGAGGCTGACCGTTGTGCCGTCGGTTTGAGGAGCTTGAAATGCAGGCGCAGGTTGACTAATTTCCGGAAGATCAGCCATGGATTTCGTAAGAAGGTTCGGTAATCATCAATTCACTGCGTCCTAGCCTAGCATCAATTCTTTGGGCTAGAATGGGCAGTCGATGTAGCACGTTCGGAGACCTCTTCTTAATAATGTCCTACTGGGCTTGGTTAGCACGTATGGTGTTTTTTAGTGTTTTGGGCGGCGCTTCCTTACTCTTTTGGTTTCGCACCACTCCCTCCGAACCTCAAAGTCAAGAGGAGTCTTTCTTGATGCCTCAGGCACAGGTTGTGCCCTTTGAAGGTCATCCGCTTACCCGTGCCAATTCCAATTATCAACCTGTGCGGGGTAAGTTACCCCCCGTTCCCAAAAGTCGCCTTGCCCCCCTCCAAACCTATGAGGCGTATTCGGCATCCTTACCAGATGCTGCATCCCAGTCAACTCAATCTTCACCCTCGTCTCAGACTAACCGCGCCACTTCTCGCAGCCAGCTCTCTCAAACCGCGACATCTCCAACTCAATCTGCCCAATCCCGATCAGCACATTCTAGTCCATCAGCAACAACACCACCGCGGCCTAGCCAACCCTCAGCTCCCCCTTTCAACCTAGCGGCGAGTCTTTCTCGCTATGCTGGCTTGTTTGAAAACCCCATTTCGTTGGGGATGTTGGCGATCGGTGTTGCCGAAGGGAACTATCGGGTGTTTGTGGAGAGCAGTACGCTTTATGTGGAGCAGACGAGCCTGTATTTTGGCCATACCGATCCTGGCAATTTGTCTTGGGGAGAACGGGTGACGAACTATGGTCCTTGTAGTGATCAGGGGCGTAGCGATGGGGATATTTCTGTCGCTGAGCAGATGTGTTTGCAGCGATCGCGCGATCGACTCCCCACCAATCTGCAAGATCTCGCCGATGCAGGAATTAATCCAAATAGTGATGTGGAAGCCGTCATCAATACCGCTGACCTCTACAATCAAGCCAGCCCCGTGCATTCACGGCTCTTTCCCCAAGCGCTGCAAATGGCCTATCAGGGGGGGCTAACTGGGGTTGAGGCAATGGCTTGGGCGCGAACAGCATCGTTTTATGTCGATAGCAATAAGCGGCTTGATCTCCAGAATGGGCGCAATGTGGCTTCAGGGCTCTTGGGCATCTGTGCGCGAGAGCGACGCGCAGTAACAGAATGGGAATGCGTTTACGCAGATCAGTTGCGACGGGCGAAGGCGGTGGCTTCTGTATTAGATAAATATTTTGAGGTGTATGCGCCGCGCTCTTGAGGAGCGAGTCTCAGTAGAGGAGGCACGTTGTTACAATTTAGGCGTGTCGGCCGCATAAATGTATAAATTTTGGGAGGTTCACCCATGACCCAACGTTGGACGGAAGAAATGCTCGATCGCCTCGCCGAGAAGGTTGATCGTCTCTCTGAAGATGCTGATAAACGCTCTCAAGATATGCGCGAGACCAATATTCGCATTGATGCCTATCAAAAATCTGCCACTCAAGTGGTGAATTTGGCTTTTGCACTCCTAGCAACTGCGACGATCACGGTGATTGTAAGTAGCGTTTTGAAATAGTCAGTGGTCGGCACGACGGTGGGAGGCAAGGACATCAGCAAGCGCGATCGCAACGGCAATCAGAACAGCTAAACTACTAGTGTCGTTATTAGTGCTTCCGAACCCATGTCCAACCCTTCTTTTCAGCCGGAGCAATTCCAACAAGTTATCCCGATCTTTCGTATTTTTGATGTGCCCAAAGCCAAAGAATTTTATCTGGATTATCTGGGGTTTAACCTAGATTGGGAACAGAGCTTTGAACCGGACACGCCACTCTATCTCCAAATTTCATTGGGGAAGATTGTTTTGCATTTGAGCGAGCATCATGGTGATTGCTGTCCAGGGGCAACAGCGGTGGTTGAGACACAGGATTTAGCGTCTTATCATGCCCACATCACCGCTAAGCATTACAAATATTTGCGTCCGGGTTTGGAGTTGGCCCCTTGGAATGCGCAGGTGATGGAGGTGATTGATCCCTTTGGCAATCGCTTACGTTTCAATGAAGATCTGGATTCAAGTGCAAGAGAATAGGTTTTTCTGATTGTATGCAGTGGATTAGGGGCTGTCGTCAGTTAGATTTTAAACTCTTGCTATGACTGATGTACCGCCCCTTTTCTTGTTTTTGGGGTCGGGCGCTTTATCCCTTGTCCCGTCAGGCTTCTGATGTTAACTGACGACACGCCCTAATTATGAGGTGCGGGCGGGATGACCCAGCGATATTTCTTGTCTTGACAATGCTCGTTCTCAGGATGAAATGACCCATTGGAACTGTTACACTGAATACTGGTAATAGTACATTTGCCTGAACCAGCATGATCGCCACTGCATCCCATCCCACCATCACCTGGGAAAAGTTGCCCGCTGATTTTGTGCTGCCCGATGATCCTGTGGACAACATCCATCAACCTGCCCTGGCTGCAGCCCTCACGGAAAGTTTGCAAATCGCCGATCGCTTGCCAGAAGCAGCCTTAACCCCCACCAACTACGGGATTTGTGCCCATTTCAATGAGCGGTTTGTAGTCAAAGCTCCTGACTGGGCGTATATCCCTAACGTCACAGTGCCCCAGTCTGAGATCGTGCGCAGCTATACTCCCCATCTCCAGGGAGATGTGCCCGCAATCGTGCTGGAGTTTCTTTCAGATACTGAGGGGGGTGAATATTCTAGTAAGGCGACCTATCCGCCGGGTAAGTTCTTCTTTTACGAACGGATCTTGAAAGTGCCCAGCTACGGTATTTTCGACCCCAAAACGGGCAGCCTAGAGCTACATCGCCTCAATACCCAGCAGCAATACCAACTTGAGACCCCGAATGGTCAAGGCCACTATTGGCTGCCAGAGCTGGAGCTATTTCTGGGGGTTTGGCAGGGAAGCCGTGAGAATCGCCAAGGCCATTGGCTGCGCTGGTGGGATGAGGCGGGAAATCTGCTGTTGTGGGGTTCAGAACAAGTTGCCCAAGAACGGCAAACGGCTGAGCAGGAACGACAGCGGGCTGATACAGAGCAGCAGAAGGCTGAACAGGAGCGGCAACGGGCAGAACGGCTACTGGCGCAGCTCAGGGCAGCGGGGATTGAACCTGAGGTTTAGAGGATTTGTAGATTTGTAGGGTGGGCATTGCCAGCCCTACTTCTACGGTTTTTCGTTTTTGACGAATTGCTACAATCCGAAGGTGGTGAGGGACATAATCAATTGTAGGGTGGGCAAGCCTGGAAAATAACATGACTTGTTTGTAGTCTTCAGGGTCTGGCGATCACAGAATAGATTGCCTCAACGTCTCACCTGCGTTTCAGAGCATGAAGCTACTTCCACATGATGAATTCTCACTAAAAACTGACAAGTCAAACTTAGAAGTCTTGGCTATTTTTAGGAGGCAGATTTTTATTTAAAAAACATAGAAATCAGTTTCGATTCTAGTCAAAATCTTTCTCTTAAACAGTTTTTAACTTCAGGGATTCATATCAATCGTGTTGTCCACAATGCAGGAGACACCCCCTTGATTTATATCTGGGTCAAACTTACATCATCCTCTCATGGGACAAAGATTCTATTTGAGCAGAATATGAGTGCTTGGTATATTCTGCCCTTAGCATTAGCAATCTTTGGTATTCCTCAAATGGTTTTATCATTTTATGAATTCTCAGCAGATTTCCCCTACCCACGAATCATCCGAATGGTCTTTTGGGGATTTCTGATGACAAACATCGTAGGGTCTTGGACGATTTTCTGGGGAAGTGCTTATCGGAATCAGAAGTATTTTTATGAACTGATTCATGATAGCGAAATACCTGAATCGCATCCTTACTATACCTTTGGCAATATTCTTGTGAAGATCGTGATGTTTGTTATCATGTTCGTCCTGACCACTGATATCGCTTATACAATTTTTCGGGTAATATAGCTGGGCAACTCAACATAATCTTTGTCAATTCTGTATTGTGTTTAGCACTCACCTCCTTCATCTGACGTAAAAACTCTGGCTTAATTACCTTGAAAATTGAAGATTTGTAGGGTGGGCATTGCCCACCAAACCCAGCTCCGAACCCTACCAACAATCTCCCTCCACTCAATGCCCCAATATCGTCGTGCCCATATTCCTGGTAGCGCCATTTTCATCACCTGTATCACTTACCAACGCAAACCCATCTTCCAAAACCCCGACAACATCCAACTTCTGCGCCGTGCCCTGGCCCAGACCCAACAAGAAAAACCCTTCACTATCATTGCCGCTGTAATTCTCCCGGAACATCTCCACTTTTTGTGGCAACTACCTGGCCAAGACTGCAACTACTCAGCTCGTGTGGGCCGGATGAAGGTTTTATTCACCCGTGCGCTTTGTGGCAACACTACACCACCCGAAAGCTTATCTAAATCTCGGAAGAAACACCGAGAGTGAGATGTTTGGCAACGGCGGTTTTGGGAGCGAAGTTTGTGTGATCAACGGGAGATCAATCATTATCTAGACTATATTCACTACAACCCGGTTAAGCATGGCTTGGTTGCTTGTCCCCATGCTTGGCCATATTCCAGTTTTTCCCGTTATGTTGCTCAGGGGGCTTACTCCAATACTTGGGCTTGTCAATGTCGGGGCGGTACAGCTCTAGTTCCAGATTTTTCCGATATTGTGTGTGGTGTGGGTGAGTAGTTATTGGGTTGTGGTGGGCAATGCCCACCCTACTTCTTATACAATTTTTCGGTCAATATAGTTGGGCAACTCAACACAATTTGAGCCAATTCTGTATTGCGTTCAAAAGTCACTTCTCTCAAGTGACTGTAAAAATTTTGTTTTCTCACTCTAGATTAAGATTTCCCTCATGAAGTTACTTCCCCATCGTCAGTTCTCAATCAGCACCGATAAACCTCTATATCTAATTCTCTCTAATTTGGCTGGGCAGATTATAGAGAATTAGATATAGACGGTTTCACTTTACTAGGCTATTTGGGCTTGATGATGTAAAATTCGTTGGTAAAATTTCAAGCTCTGGATTCAAGATTCATCTCAATACGCAAATATCAATTATTGATATCCGTGGTGTATTTGAGTCTTCTGGAAATGGGACAAAAATACATGTCACCCAAAGACTAAACTCATTCGCTTTTTTCAAGATTATTTGGTTGATCACAATTTTTGCATTAATGGTTTTCCCAGCTTCTCAAAATCGCATTCTATCTTTTCAGTTAACCAAAGAATACCTCCTGTATAGGGACACATCGACAGCTCAATCACTAATAATCTTTTTGGTTTATTTTTTGGGGATATCTGCAATGCTCATAGCAATGTACGCATGGTTATGGAAAGAACAAAGTAATCGCAGTCGTCAGTATCTACACCTAATCGCCTACAGTTCAGAGATGCCATCCCAGCGATTTTGTCGTATTCCCAAACAGTGGTCATTTGTTAAGTTGATCGCACTGGGCGTTGTGAGTGCAGTAATCACTATATTAGTGATTTATTGGGGAATGCTCTATCTATGAGGGCTCTCCAATTAGGGGGACTATTCATATGAATGAAGTTAGGCAACACTTCCCTTGAAGCCAACCTAAAACTGAGGTCTGACCCCTTATTCATCACAAATTGCTATGTTCACCCCAACCACCTGGCATTCCCACCACCAAGCCCTCAACCTCCACTCCCCCACTGATCTATTCCCAATCCTGCACCGCACCTATCGCTCACCCCAACGCCACTACCACACCACCACTCACATCGCTGACTGCCTCACCCTGCTAGCCCAGCACCAACACCTCGCCCAACACCCCGCCGAAATTGCGATCGCCCTCTGGTTCCATGATGCGGTTTACCATCCCCAGCGCACCGATAATGAAGAGCGGAGCGCGGCCTGGGCCAAGCGATATGTGCAACAAGCCGGTTTAGCTAACGATGGGTGCAATCGCATTGCACAGCTTATTCTTGCCACCCGTCATCCTGCTCAACCCCAAACCTCCGACGAACAACTTATCATCGATATTGACCTGAGTATCCTGGGGCAGTCACCAGAGCGATTTGCCAAATACGCGATCGCCATTCGCCAGGAATACGCCTGGGTTCCTGAAACGGTTTATCGCTCCAAACGGCGATCGCTCCTCCAAACCTTCCTCAACCAAGCCTCGATTTATCACACCCCTACGTTTCAAGAACAATATGAACTACAAGCGCGATCGAATTTGCAACAAGCGATTAAGTTTTTGTAAAAAGAGCATCCCTCTTTTGTAGTTTGCACTTGGGTACGTCCAGGCTGAGCTTGAGTTCACTAAAGTGAACACTACGAGCAAGATACTGAATTCCCCTTCCCCCTAACCTGTTTAAGACGGCTCCGGCAACTGTGTGATCAACTTTTTCACCGCTTTGACAATTAAGGTCAAATTGTCACGACCGATGACCTCAACAATCGCACCAGGGGCCACATCCATCGGCTCAATGCATTGAGCCGGCCAGTAAGTTCCCTGAAAGCGAACCCGACCGAGGCCATTGGATGCGATCGCCTGCTCTACAATGGCTTCGCCTTGCCAAGCAAACAGTTGTTGTCGCACGTCTGGTGTTTGGGGAACCAAAGATTTGAAGAGATTAAACATGGCTGGGAAAGAATCACGAAATGAACAGAACAGTCACGGCTGGCCCGGTTAAACTCCCTTCATTGCAACGTCGTTCGATTTAGCTAAATTGCAGATTTGAGATCTAAAAATTACGATAGATCGCGTAAGGTTTGGGCCATTTTGTCAGCAAGTTGCACACCTAAATAGATCTCAATGCTACGGATTTGAGCGCCGTTAGTAATCCAGAAGGAAACGATGAAGTGATAGTTCCTCCTCAATCGCTCAAACCGCCATTCCGCAACCAGTTTATTTTTTGGATGGTTTTGTTACCTATCGTGATGAAACTTAGTATAGGGAAGCATCCCAAACAACGGCAACCTAGATACGGTGGATATTGTGGAGCAGCTAGGTGCAATGGATATTGACTATAACCTGGAATGCGGAGAATTATTTGACGGTGGTATTGTTACAGAGTCTTAATAATGCTCTTGATGAGAAGGCTGAAAGGAGCACATCACTTGCGACTTGATACTGATCTGAATTCAACAAAATCAATCTAATGAATCTCCCCGCCGCAAGCGGACGGGGTATCAATGTTCAAAACAGAGATAACTGCTCGTCATCTATGCAGCTTCAGATATTCTTTTCCTTGAGCCTTGACATATTTCGATATCATCTTTTCATC